>NZ_JBIVGN010000002.1:117028-393450 GCF_044748705.1 Pseudomonas sp. NPDC089758 | reverse complement strand
CCTGTTCGTAGGCCTGGCGCAGGATGTACTGGCGGCACTCCGGGTTGGTGATCAGGCGGTACACGGCCAGGGCCAGGTTGTTGGCAACCAGCGAGTCGGCGGTGGAGAAGAAACCGAGATTGCGCATCACGATGCGGCGCTCGTCTTCGGTCAGCCCGTCCTGGCTCTTCCACAGGGCGATGTCGGCGGTCATGTTGACCTCTTGCGGCATCCAGTGGTTGGCGCAGCCGTCGAGGTACTTCTGCCAGGCCCAGTCGTACTTGAACGGTACCAGCTGGTTCAGGTCGGCGCGGCAGTTGATCATGCGCTTTTCGTCAACGGCAACACGGGCCGAGGAGCCTTCCAGCTCGGCCAGGCCTTCGGCAACGTCGAGGGCGTCGAGGGCAGCCTTGGCACGTTTGACGGCATCGGAGTCAGAAGCGGTGGCCGCACGGGCTTCCAGGGCGGCGGCACCACCGGCGCTGTCGAGCTTGTCGAGGGTGGCGGCGGCAGTGGCCTGCGCAGGGGTGTTGCCTTTGGCGGCTACTTCGCCGTCTTCTTTGTCGAATTCGTCCCAGCTCAGCATGGTTTGGCTCCTGCTTGAGGGTCGCCATGGGGCAACCGGTTGGATTTTAAGAATGTGATGCCTGACGCAAGGCCGTAACGGCGAATGGACAGCTCGAGAGGCTGACTCTCGTTTACATCTGAATGTGTTCTGGCTTGTCCTGGCCAGGCCTCGGGGAGGGGCCAGGACACTGAATGGCGCTCTTTTCAGAGGGCGCAAAGTATACCGGAATTCACCTTCGATCGGGGCGCATGTCTTGCGGGCGAGGGTAACTTTTTCGACCGGTTTTGCGTGCGTCCGTTCACGAAATGGCTGTGTTGTTCTACGGGGGGAGAGTGTAGCGCCAACCTATATCTTGTGCCAGTTTAAATTTTAAGGCACACCATATAGTGTTTAGGGAGAATTGTGTCGCGCGTCCCGGCGATGAGGCCGGGTCAGGCAACACGAGCTGCGGTGGCTACTTCTACCGAGCCGCGCGAGCGGCGGGCAAGGGCCAAGGTTTCTGTGAGGCGCGGATACAAAAATGCCGCGCGTGGCACCCGTAGGCACCCCGCGCGGCAGTCAGGCCTTACTGGCAGGCTTCGCAGTCAGGCTCGTCGATCGCGCAGGCCTTCGGCACTGGCGCTGGGCCGGCTGCCTGGACCGGGGCGCTGTCGCCACCGCTGGAAACGGCGTTGAGCTTGCCGGTGTTGATGGTCGACTTCTCGGTGCTGGTCGCGGCCAGGGCACGGAGGTAGTAGGTGGTCTTCAGACCACGGTACCAGGCCATGCGGTAGGTCACGTCCAGCTTCTTGCCCGAAGCGCCGGCGATGTACAGGTTCAGCGATTGCGCCTGGTCGATCCACTTCTGGCGACGCGAGGCGGCATCGACGATCCACTTGGTCTCGACTTCGAACGCGGTGGCGTACAGGTCTTTGAGCTCCTGCGGGATACGCTCGATCTGCTGCACCGAACCGTCGTAGTACTTCAGGTCGTTGATCATGACCGAGTCCCACAGGCCGCGGGCTTTCAGGTCGCGGACCAGGTACGGGTTGATCACCGTGAACTCGCCCGACAGGTTCGATTTCACGTACAGGTTCTGGTAGGTCGGCTCGATGGACTGCGATACGCCGGTGATGTTGGCGATGGTCGCGGTCGGCGCGATGGCCATGATGTTCGAGTTACGGATACCTTTCTGTACGCGGGCACGTACCGGTGCCCAGTCCAGGGTTTCTTCCAGGTTGACGTCGATGTACTTCTGGCCACGGGCTTCGATCAGGATCTGCTGCGAATCCAGCGGCAGGATGCCTTTGGACCACAGCGAACCCTGGAAGGTCTCGTATGCGCCGCGCTCATCGGCCAGGTCGCAGGACGCCTGGATCGCGAAGTAGCTGACCGCTTCCATCGACTTGTCGGCGAACTCGACGGCAGCGTCGGAGCCGTAAGGGATGTGCTGCAGGTACAGTGCGTCCTGGAAGCCCATGATGCCCAGGCCGACCGGGCGGTGCTTGAAGTTCGAGTTGCGTGCTTGCGGCACCGAGTAGTAGTTGATGTCGATCACGTTGTCGAGCATGCGCACGGCGGTGTTCACGGTGCGTTGCAGCTTGGCGGTGTCCAGCTTGCCATCGACAATGTGGTTCGGCAGGTTGATCGAGCCCAGGTTGCAGACCGCGATCTCGTCCTTGTTGGTGTTCAGGGTGATCTCGGTGCACAGGTTCGAGCTGTGGACCACGCCCACGTGCTGCTGCGGCGAGCGCAGGTTGCACGGGTCCTTGAAGGTCAGCCATGGGTGGCCGGTCTCGAACAGCATCGACAGCATCTTGCGCCACAGGTCTTTGGCCTGGATGGTCTTGAACACCTTGATCTTGTTGTACTCGGTCAGGGCTTCGTAGTACTCGTAGCGCTCTTCGAAGGCCTTGCCGGTCAGGTCGTGCAGGTCTGGCACTTCCGATGGCGAGAACAGGGTCCACTTGCCGTCATCGAAGACGCGCTTCATGAACAGGTCAGGCATCCAGTTGGCGGTGTTCATGTCGTGGGTACGACGACGGTCATCACCGGTGTTCTTGCGCAGCTCGATGAATTCTTCGATGTCCAGGTGCCAGGTTTCCAGGTAGGCACACACAGCGCCTTTGCGCTTGCCGCCCTGGTTCACGGCCACGGCGGTGTCGTTGACCACTTTGAGGAAGGGTACGACGCCCTGGGATTTACCGTTGGTGCCCTTGATGTAGGAGCCCAGTGCACGCACAGGGGTCCAGTCGTTGCCCAGGCCACCGGCGAATTTCGACAGCATGGCGTTGTCGTGGATCGCGTGGTAGATGCCCGACAGGTCGTCCGGCACGGTGGTCAGGTAGCAGCTCGACAGCTGCGGGCGCAGGGTGCCGGCGTTGAACAGGGTCGGGGTCGAGGCCATGTAGTCGAAGGACGACAACAGGTTGTAGAACTCGATCGCACGGGCTTCCTTGTCTTTCTCTTCCAGCGCCAGGCCCATGGCCACACGCATGAAGAACACCTGCGGCAGCTCGAAGCGTACGCCATCCTTGTGGATGAAGTAGCGGTCGTACAGGGTCTGCAGGCCCAGGTAGGTGAACTGCTGGTCGCGCTCGTGGTTGATCGCCTTGCCCAGTTTGTCCAGGTCGAAGTCGGCCAGGGCCGGGTTCAGCAGTTCGAACTCGACACCCTTGGCGATGTAGGCCGGCAGGGCCTTGGCATACAGGTCGGCCATCTCGTGGTGGGTGGCGCTGTCGGCGACGTTCAGGAAGCCCAGGCCTTCGGCACGCAGGGTGTCCATCAGCAGGCGGGCGGTGACGAACGAGTAGTTCGGCTCGCGCTCTACCAGGGTACGGGCGGTCATCACCAGGGCGGTGTTGACGTCTTTGATGGCCACGCCGTCGTACAGGTTCTTCAGGGTTTCGCGCTGGATCAGGTCGCCATCGACCTCGGCCAGGCCTTCGCAGGCTTCGCTGATGATGGTGTTCAGGCGCGCCATGTCCAGCGGCGCCAGGCTGCCGTCGGCCAGCGTGATGCGGATGCTTGGGTGCGGCTCGATCGCGGCGTCGGTGTTGGCGCGGGTGGCGCGCTCTTTGGCACGCTGGTCGCGGTAGATCACGTAGTCACGGGCGACTTTCTGCTCGCCGGCACGCATCAGCGCCAGTTCGACCTGGTCCTGGATTTCTTCGATGTGGATGGTGCCACCCGATGGCATGCGACGCTTGAACGTGGCGGTGACCTGTTCGGTCAGGCGCGCGACGGTGTCGTGGATGCGCGACGAGGCAGCGGCGGTGCCGCCTTCAACTGCGAGGAACGCTTTGGTGATGGCCACGGTGATCTTGTCGTCGGTGTAAGGGACGACAGTGCCGTTGCGCTTGATCACGCGCAGCTGGCCCGGAGCGGTCGCGGCCAGATCCTGGTTGGAATCGGCAGCCTGCGGCGCCAAAGCCTGCGGGTTCTCGCGAGTTGTGTCGGTTTGCATGGGTGGGTGTCTCCACAATTTCTATATGTTCAGGCGCCTTTTGGGCGCCCACCGTTCTGTCCACTCGTTCGACGGCCCTGGCGGGGATGCGTCATGCGCACGCATCCGCCCGCTCGGGCGTACCGACTTCGGGACAGACTCAGGAATAAGGGGCAAAGAACATGCCGCTCCCTGGCCGAAGTCAAAGGCTATGGGGCTAGCCCAAAAGCTGTTGCTCTCCATCTCCGCTGGAGCGGTTTGGTTGTTGAAACCACAATAAGTTCAGGCAGAAAAATCGCTTGAGTTTCTCTGCTGACTCGTGCTTGGGGTTGGTACGTGAAACCCAACATCTAGTGGTTCGCTGCGCTGGGGATACAAGATAATGCGGTATCGGGGGCTTTGCAAGGCGAGCGCCTGTGGATAACTTGTGCGTACTTTGTGAGTGAATAGTGGGTATTCGCTGTAGGCCTTGTACCAAGTGGTTTGCAGTATTTTTTTCTGCAGCTCGTTGCCCCAGTGCAGATTTTTCAGGGCGCGAACCCTAGCACAAAAAACGCTTCAGTCCAGGGGTGTTTCGGGTGAGGTTGGCAGTGCTGGGTGCGGGACGTAGTATCGGCAGGGGATGTTGCCTTTTGGTTAAGGCGGCGATGCCGGCGATGGCGCCGGCACAGGCAACGCAAAAACAACAGTCAAGGCAAACGCCATGGACCAACCCGTACCCCGCATCCTGATCGTCGAAGACGACCAGCGCCTCGCCGAGCTCACGGCTGAATACCTGCAGGCCAACGGTTTCGAGGTGGCAGTGGAGGGCGATGGCGCGCGCGCCGCCCGGCGCATCGTCGACAGCCAGCCAGACATGGTCATCCTCGACCTGATGCTGCCCGGTGAAGATGGCCTGAGCATCTGTCGCCGGGTACGTGGCCAGTACGCAGGCCCCATCCTCATGCTCACCGCCCGCAGCGATGAACTCGACCAGGTCCAGGGCCTGGACCTGGGTGCTGATGATTACGTGTGCAAGCCAGTGCGCCCGCGCCTGCTGTTGGCACGCATCCAGGCCCTGCTGCGGCGCAGCGAGCCGGCACAAGGCAAAACTCAAGAGCTGGCCTTTGGCGCCCTGCGCATTGACAATCGCCTGCGCGAAGCCTGGCTTGGCGAACAGCTGATCGAACTGACCGGTGCCGAGTTCGATCTGCTCTGGCTGCTGGCCAGCAACGCCGGGCGGGTGCTGTCGCGCGAGCAGATCTTCACCGCCTTGCGCGGTGTCGGTTACGACGGCCAGGACCGCTCCATCGACGTGCGCATCTCCAAGATCCGCCCCAAGATCGGTGATGACCCTATCCACCCCCGTCTTATCAAGACCCTGCGCAGCAAGGGCTACCTGTTCGTCGGCGATGCACCATGAACAACTCGATCTTCCTGCGCATTTATGGCGGCATGCTCGCGGTCCTGGTGCTGGTGGCCCTGCTCGGCGTGCTCAGCCTGCACCTGGTCAACGAGGTGCGCGCCGCCCAGCACCGTGAGCGTCTGGCCCAAGGCACGTTCAGCCTGATGGCAGACAACCTGGCCCAGCAGAATGAAACCGAACGCAAACGCTCGTTGTTGATGTGGGAGCGCTTGTTGGGCGTGCCCTTGGACTTGCAACCGATGTCAGCGCGCACCCTTGATGGAGGCCAGCGCGCGCGGCTCAATCGCGCCTTGGTGGTGGTGCACAAGACCGGCCCGCACGCCGCGCAGGTGCTGCGCAAGGTGGGCCAGGAAGACCTGCTGCTGGTGGCCGAGGTCAAGCAGGTCAGCGAGCAGTTGGCGCGGGCCACGCTCTATTTGCTCGCCGATGAACTGGTGCGCTACCCCGTCACCGAACAGCAACAGCGCCTGGCGCAGATCAAGCAGAGCAAGGGGTTCGGGTTTGGTATTGCCCTGCAGCGCCTGGAGCGCGTGGGCCTGGACGATGACCAGCGGCGCCGGGTAGAGGAGGGCGACACGGTCATGGCGCTGGGCAAGGATGGCGATTCGATCCGCGTGTTCGCAGGCTTGCCGGGCTCGCCCTGGGTATTGGAAATTGGCCCGCTGTACCAGCTCAACCCCTATCCGCCGCAATTGCTGGTGCTGATCGCATTCCTCGGCCTGTGCCTGATTGGCCTGGTGGTCTATTTGCTGGTGCGTCAGTTGGAGCGGCGGGTCTCGGGCCTGGAAATGGCCGCCACGCGCATCGCCCAGGGCAGCCTGGAAACCCGCGTGCCGGCCGACGATGCCGATTCGGTCGGGCGCCTCGCGGCAGCGTTCAACGGCATGGCCGAACACCTGCAGCGTTCGCTGAACATGCAGCGCGAACTGGTGCGGGCGGTGTCCCATGAGTTGCGCACGCCCGTGGCGCGTTTGCGCTTTGGCCTGGAAATGATCGAAAGCGCGCCGACCGATCAGGCCCGCGCCAAGCACCTGGCGGGCATGGACGGCGATATCCAGGACCTGGACAAGCTGGTCGACGAGATGCTGACCTACGCCCGCCTGGAGCAGGGCGCGCCGGCCCTGAAGTTCCAGCGCGTCGACCTGGATGCCTTGCTGGACCGGGTGATCGACGAACTGGCCCCGCTCAATACCGAAGTCAGGCTGGTGCGCGGTGCCTGTCAGCTTCAGGGTGGCGAAGAGGCCTGGGTCGAGGCCGAACCGCGCTATCTGCATCGGGCGCTGCAGAACCTGGTCAGCAATGCCCTGCGCCATGCCCGGGCAGAGGTGCGGTTGAGCTATGAGTTGGGCCAGCAGCGCTGCCGCATCGAAGTCGAAGATGACGGGCCGGGCATCCCCGAAGGTTACTGGGACCGCATCTTCACGCCGTTCACCCGGCTCGACGACAGCCGTACCCGGGCTTCGGGAGGGCATGGCCTGGGCCTGTCGATCGTGCGGCGCATCATCTACTGGCACGCCGGCCGGGCCACGGTAGGGCGAAGTGAAGCGCTGGGCGGTGCCTGCTTCAGCCTCAACTGGCCACGCGAGCAGGCGCCGCTGTAAGGCTTAAACGCTGACCAGGCTGAGCAGATGACCGTCCTGCACGCAGAACTGGCCTTCCAGCTCGACGCCATGGCGCCATTCGGGCGACAGGTCGATGAGCAGGCGCAGGCGTGCAAGGCCTTCAGGTGACCACTGCAGTATCTCGGCGTGCTCGAAGTAGAAGCGCTGCCGGGTCAGTGGGTAAAGGGTCTTGAACAGGCTTTCCTTGAGTGAAAAGGTCAGGGTAACCGCCAGGCCCAGCTGGCTGCGGTCCAGGCGCTCAAGCTCTGCCGGGGTGAGGATTTCGCCCATCAGCCGTTCGGCTCGCTCGTCGTCCAGCAGTGCTTCCTGGTCCAGCCCCAGGCCGCGGCAACTGCCGTGCGCTGCAACCACGGCCGCAGCCCAGCCTTTGCCGTGGGTGATCGAGCCGTGGATGCCCGTGGGCCAGATCGGCGAACGGTCTTCGTGGGTGCCGGGCACATGGTCACGGCCATCCAGGCGTTGCAGCGCGGCGCGCGCGCACACCCGGCCGGCCAGGTACTCGGCCTGACGCTTGGCCACCGAGCGTTGCAGGCTGGGGCTGGGTTCGATACCGGCACGCTGGAAGTCGTCGGCGGCCAGGCGGTTGGGGTCGAAGGCACAGCTGACCAGCACCGCGCCGGGCAACGGGCGGGGCAGGGGCCAGTGGTGCTGCAGCGGGTCACAGCAGGAAGGCAATCTGTTCATGGCGGTATTGTGCCAGCCGCTGTGGCTGTGTGGGAGATGGGCCGCGAAGCGGCCCGGCAATCTTCAGTCGAACGCTTTCTTGAAGAACGCCTGCATGTCCGCCCATGAACGCTCGTCCGCAGCCTTGTTGTAACCAATGTCCGGCCCGCCATGGGCGCCGTGGCTCAAGCGGTCGGCATCCGGGTTGGTGAAGCCATGCTTGGCGCCGGGGATGCTGACGAACTGATAGTTGACCTTGGCCGCGTCCATTTCGGCCTTGAACGCGGCGACCTGTTCATCAGTGACCATGCTGTCCGCCGCGCCGTGTTCCACCAGGATGTCGGCCCTGACCACACCAGGCTTGGCCGGCGTCTGGGTAGCCAGTGCACCATGGAAGCTCACCACGCCGTCCAGTTTCTCGCCGCGCCGGGCCGCATCCAGTACCACCTTGCCGCCGAAGCAGTAACCTACGGCGCCCAGTTGATGCTTGTTGACGTTCGGCTGCTTTTTCAGCAGTTCAAGGCCCGCGTCGAAGCGCGCGGCCGCCGCGGCCGGGTCCTTCAGCGCTTGGGCCATGAATGCCTGGGCATCCTGCGGGTGCTCGGTGTGCTTGCCGTCACCGTACATGTCGATGGCCAGCGCTTTGTAGCCCAGTGCCGCGAGGTCACGGGCACGACGCTTGGCGTAATCGTTGAGCCCCCACCATTCATGCACTACGACGATGCCCGGGCGTTTGCCCTCCAGTGCATCGTCATAGGCGTAGTAGCCGACCAGGCGGTTGCCATCGTCGTCCTGGTAGGGGATCTCTCGGGTCACTACTGCCGCCTGGGCAAGAGCGGCGCTGCACATCAGGGTCAAAGCCAGCAGGGCACGCATGTTCACTACTCCTTGTTTTGCAAACGTATCGTTCAGCCCCGGTTCAGCCAGGGTTCAGCCGCGGTTCAGGGCGTTCTGCTTACTCTAGCTTCCAGACCGAAACAGCGCATTCAACTGGAGTACAACGCCATGAAAACCTTCAATACCCTGCTTGCCGCCATGGCTGTCTGTGCAGCGGGCATGACCACCGCCCAGGCCGCCGACGACAACTTCGCCAGCCTGACCTACGGCCAGACCAGCGACAAGGTCCGCAAGTCTGGGCTGCTGCAACGCAACACCGACCACCTGAACGCCGACGGCATCATCGGCAAGGATGACACCTGGGGCGTGCGCCTGGGCAAGATCAACGACCAGGGTCGCTACTACATGACCTACGACAACGTCTCGGGCGACCACAGCGGCCTGAAGCTGCGCCAGGAGAACCTGCTGGGCAGCTATGATCTGTTCCTGCCGGTAGGCGACACCACCAAACTGTTCGGTGGCGGCAGCCTGGGCATGACCAAGCTGACCCAGGACTCGCCAGGGGCCAGCCGTGATACCGACTATGGCTATGCAGTGGGCCTGCAGGCCGGCGTAATCCAGGAAATCACCGACCGGGCTTCGGTTGAGCTGGGCTACCGCTATCTGCGTACCAATGCGGCGACCGAGGTGGGGGCGAGCGGCGGGCCGAAAGAGGGGACCTTGCGCCTGACCAGCAGTGCTCAGACCTACCTGTCGGCGAACTACAAGTTCTGATGCCCGAGTCGAGTTATCCTCTACTGGCCTCATCGTCTGCAAGCCGGGTTCCCCACTGCTATTGAGTGCGGGAGCCGGCCTACCGGCGATGAGGCCGGTACAGCCAACATAGGAAGGAGCGTCACATGAAACTGCTGGTGGTCGAGGACGAAGCCCTGCTAAGGCACCACCTCCATACCCGCCTGAGCGAAAGCGGCCATGTGGTCCAGGCCGTGGCTGATGCCGAAGAAGCGCTGTACCAGGCCGAGCAATTCCACTTCGACCTGGCCGTGATCGACCTCGGCCTGCCCGGCATCAGCGGCCTGGAGCTGATCGGCCGCCTGCGCGCCCAGGCCAAGACCTTTCCCATTCTGATTCTTACCGCCCGGGGCAACTGGCAGGACAAGGTCGAAGGCCTGGCCGCCGGTGCCGATGATTACCTGGTCAAGCCCTTCCAGTTCGAAGAGCTTGAAGCACGCCTCAATGCCCTGCTGCGCCGCTCCAGCGGCTTCACCCAGTCGACCATCGCCGCAGGGCCCTTGCTGCTGGACCTCAACCGCAAGCAGGCGACCCTTGACGAGCAGCCGCTGGCGCTGACCGCCTACGAGTACCGCATCCTTGAATATCTGATGCGTCATCACCAGCAGGTGGTGGCCAAGGAGCGCCTGATGGAACAGCTGTATCCAGGCGACGAGGAGCGTGACCCCAACGTCATCGAAGTGCTGATCGGCCGTTTGCGTCGCAAGCTCGAAGGTGAGCGCGGGTTCAAACCGATCGACACGGTGCGTGGCCTGGGCTACCTGTTCACCGAGCGCTGCCGATGATTCGTTCGCTGCGGGTGCGCTTGATGCTCGCGGCAGCGGTGCTGGCGGTGCTGTTCATGCTGGCGCTGCTGCCCGCGCTGCAGAAGGCCTTCAGCCTGGCCTTGCAGGAATCGATCGAGCAGCGCCTGGCGTCGGATGTGACCACGCTGATTTCTTCGGCGCGCATCGAGCATGGCCAGTTGCAGATGCCCGCACTGCTGCCGGACGAGCGTTACAACCTGCCGTATACCGGTTTGCTCGGTTACATCTTCGACCGCGAAGGCAAGCTGGTCTGGCGCTCCCGGGCCACGGCCGACCAGCACATCAACTACCAGCCGCGCTACGATGGACGCGGTAATGAGTTCGCCCGTATGCACCAGGATGACGGTGAGGAATTCTTTGTCTACGACGTCGAAATAAAGCTGCTGGGTGGCCAGAGCGCCGCCTATAGCATCGTCGCCCTGCAGCCGGTGCGTGAGTACCAGCGAACCCTCGATGGCCTGCGTGAAAAGCTCTACCTGGGCTTTGGTGCGGCCTCGCTGGCGTTGCTGGTATTGCTTTGGGCCGGCCTGACCTGGGGCCTGCGTTCCCTGAGACGGCTGAGCCGCGAGCTGGATGAGGTGGAGGCGGGTGCCCGCGATGGGCTAAGTGCCGAGCACCCCCGTGAGCTGCTGCGCCTGACCGGCTCGCTCAACCGTCTGCTGCGCAGTGAGCGGGAACAGCGCCAGCGTTATCGCGACTCGCTGGGGGACCTGGCGCACAGCCTCAAGACGCCGCTGGCGGTGCTGCAGGGCGTGGGCGAGAGCATGCAGCAGCGCGCGGGTGAGCGTGAGCAGGCGCGGGTGCTTCAGAGCCAGATCGAACGCATGAGCCAGCAGATCGACTACCAGTTGCAGCGCGCCAGCCTGCGCAAGAGTGGCCTGGTGCGCCACAGCGTGCAGTTGCTTCCGGTGCTGGACAGCCTGTGCAGCACCCTGGCCAAGGTGTACCGCGACAAGCGCGTCGAAGTGCTGCTCGAGGTGCCGGCGCAGGCACAGGTGCCGATGGAGCAGGGCGCGCTGCTGGAGCTGTTGGGCAACCTCTTGGAAAACGCCTTCCGCCTGTGCCTGGGGCAGGTGCGGGTGAGCCTGCAGGAGGCTCCTGGGCGGCTGACCTTGAGCATCGACGATGACGGGCCGGGTGTACCGGCCGATCAGCGTGAGCGGATTCTCGAACGGGGCGAGCGGCTGGACCGGCAGCATCCGGGGCAGGGAATCGGCCTTGCAGTGGTCAAAGATATCGTCGACAGCTACGACGCTGAATTGAGCCTGGACGACTCGCCGCTGGGCGGAGCGGCATTGCGGGTCACCTTTTACCTGGATTGACGTTCAGGCGCAGGGTGCCCCATCACCTGCGGGCGGATTCCCGCCAAGGCCCCTGTACAAATCCCGCCATCGGGCGGAAATCCGCCATCTCTCCTCAGGCAATTCGCCCTGTCGTTGGGCATTTCCCACGAGCAAATACGGCCTTTGCACCCTTCGTGGGCGTTTTGGCATCGCCCTTGCTATCTGACTTGGCAGAGGCCTGCCCAGGCAGCTCGAACACAACGACAAATCCCTCCGGGTGCAGGAGGGTTAGCGATTCAGGTGCCCTGACATCCTGGGAAGGATGAAGCCGGCACACTTGAGGAAATTTAGCCATGACGACACGTCAGCCGCTGTACAAATCCCTGTATGTCCAGGTGATCGTTGCCATCACCATCGGCATCCTGCTCGGCCACTTCTACCCGGAAACCGGCGTCGCCCTCAAACCGTTGGGTGATGGTTTCGTCAAACTGATCAAGATGGTCATCGCGCCCATCATCTTCTGTACCGTGGTCAGCGGCATTGCTGGCATGCAGAGCATGAAGTCGGTCGGCAAGACCGGCGGCTACGCACTTCTGTACTTCGAGATCGTTTCCACCATCGCCCTGATCATCGGCCTTGTCGTCGTCAACGTGGTCAAACCAGGCGCTGGGATGCACATCGACGTGAGCACTCTGAACGCCAGCAGCGTGGCCGCCTACGCCGCCGCCGGTGCTCAGCAGACGACCGTTGGCTTCCTGCTCAACATCATCCCTAACACCGTGGTAGGTGCCTTCGCCAACGGCGATATCCTGCAGGTGCTGATGTTCTCGGTGATCTTCGGCTTTGCCCTGCACCGTCTGGGCAGTTACGGCAAACCGCTGCTGGACCTGATCGACCGCTTCGCCCATGTCATGTTCAACATCATCAACATGATCATGAAGCTGGCTCCGGTCGGTGCCTTCGGTGCCATGGCCTTCACCATCGGCCAGTACGGCGTTGGCTCGCTGGTACAGCTGGGCTACCTGATGGCCTGCTTCTACATCACCTGCCTGTTGTTCGTGCTGGTCGTGCTGGGCGGTATCTGCCGCGCCCACGGCTTCAGCGTGCTCAAGCTGATCCGCTACATCCGTGAAGAACTGCTGATCGTACTGGGTACCTCGTCCTCGGAATCTGCGCTGCCACGCATGCTGGCCAAGATGGAGCGCCTGGGTGCCAAGAAGTCGGTGGTTGGCCTGGTGATCCCGACCGGTTATTCCTTCAACCTGGACGGCACCTCGATCTACCTGACCATGGCCGCGGTGTTCATCGCTCAAGCCACCGACACCACCATGGACATCACTCACCAGATCACCCTGCTGTTGGTGCTGCTGGTAGCGTCCAAAGGGGCTGCCGGTGTTACTGGCTCTGGCTTCATCGTGCTCGCCGCGACCCTGTCGGCGGTCGGCCACCTGCCGGTTGCCGGCCTCGCACTGATCCTTGGCATCGACCGCTTCATGTCCGAAGCCCGCGCCCTGACCAACCTGGTGGGCAACGCCGTTGCGACCGTGGTGGTGGCCAAGTGGGTCAAGGAAATGGACGACGACAAGCTGGCATCGGAGCTGGCTTCGGGTGGCGCGCCGCTCGAGCTGAACACCCCGACCGATGACCTGGGCGTTGCTGAAGTCCCGGTTCGTTGAGTGTGATGCCGTCATGAGAAAGGCGACCCTCGGGTCGCCTTTCTCGTTTTTGCTATGAAGCCAGCGCAGTATCTGCGGGGGGCGGCTTGCCGGCGATAGGCCGGTTTATTCAACCCGCGTCTCGCCACTGTAGATCAGAACTTCTTTACACCGCCTGCACAGGTAGCGCCGCCCCTGATGCACCAACTTGTGCCGCTGTGCCGTGAACGGGAAATCGCTCTGCGGGCACGGGCAGCGATAGATGTAGCGGGTCGCCACACGCCGGCGCACCTCATAATTGTGGCAACGATTGGGCGGCAGTTCATACACCCCGCGCATGATCAGTTGCCACTCTTCGCCATGGGCCTGAATGCGGTCGCCGAACAGTTGGTGAGCCACCAGGTGCGCCACTTCATGGGCCACGGTCTGGCGCAGAAAATCTTCCTGGTTTTCGCGGTACAGCTGCAGGTTGAAGCGCAACAGGTTTTCGTGCAGGTGGGCGACGCCCGCTTTCTGGCCGCGCAGCTTGAAGCTGACTTCCGGGCGCGGGAAGGGGCGCTTGAAAAAGGTTTCGGCTTGCTGGTAACAGGTTTCGACGCGTTGTTTGAGCAGCTCGGGCATGGCGGGGTAATTCTCCTGACCGGGCATTATGCCGCAAGCAGTGGCAGCCTGCCGAGCCACCGGTCAGCAGACAGCCGGAAGTCGCCTTGCGGCGGCTTCCGGTTTGATGCCCCAGTGTTGGATCTAAGTGTTTTCGAAGCTAGTTGGTATAGACGGGCCCCACGCCCAGTCCCCAGATGATCACGGTCGCAGCCATGATCGCTACCAGTACCACCAGGCCCACTGCCAGCACCGAGCTGGAGAACAGGAAGCCTTCATCGGTCGGTATGTTCATGAATGTCGGCAAGCCGACGTACAGCAGGTAGACGGTGTAACAAATGGCCGCGGTACCCACAAGCATGCCCAGCCACAGGTGCGGGTAAAGCGCTGCCAGGCCGCCGAGGAACAGCGGTGTGGCGGTGTAGGTGGCAAAGGCGATGCATTGCGCCATGGACGGGCTGGCGTCATAGGTGCGTGCCATCCAGTGAATGAACGCGCCCATGACCGCAACCCCGGCGAGCATCGCCAGGTAGGACATGATGCTCATCCATAGAGCGCTTTCCATCGTCAGCATCACCGCTGGCCGGTCGCCGATCACCCAGCCGACCTGGGTAGTGCCGATGAATGCCGAAACGGCGGGTATCGCCGCCAGTATCAGCGTGTGCGTCAGGTACATGTGGCTGATGCTTTCTTCTTCCCCGCGTATCTCCCGCCACTCCTGATCGGGGTGGGTAAACAGCCCCACAACGTGATGAATCATGCCGGTCACTCCTCTCGTTGTTGCCAATCGCCCCCCAGATGGAGCGAAAGCGGCCCGAGGCCAGGGCACCGATGGAAGCGGTAATGTGGCCTTATGTCGCAGTATAGGAAGCCGTTACCCGCACAAACTGCGCTTTTTAGAGCAAATCGCGCTGTAAGGCCGCCTGCTGATTCCCTTGAAGTCTTTATCGGAATCCCTACAGGTGCGCGTAGTTTGTGCGTAAAATAGCCGGCTTTTGTCACACCTCGCGGATCCAAGCGCTATGGGCACCCTCTCGGTCAACCAGAACAAACTGCAAAAACGCCTGCGTCGTCTCGCCGGCGAAGCCATCACCGACTACAACATGATCGAGGATGGCGACAAGGTCATGGTCTGCCTGTCCGGCGGCAAGGACAGCTACACCATGCTCGACGTTCTGTTGCACCTGCAGAAGGTGGCACCGATCACGTTCCAGATCGTCGCGGTGAACATGGACCAGAAGCAGCCGGGCTTCCCCGAGCATGTGCTGCCGGCCTACCTGAAAGCGCTGGGCGTCGAGTACCACATCGTCGAGAAGGACACCTACTCGGTCGTCAAGGAGCTGGTGCCAGAGGGCAAGACCACTTGCTCGCTGTGCTCGCGCTTGCGCCGTGGCACCCTGTACACCTTCGCTGACGAAATCGGCGCAACCAAGATGGCGCTGGGGCACCATCGCGACGACATCGTCGAGACCTTCTTCCTCAACATGTTCTTCAACGGTTCGCTCAAGGGCATGCCGCCCAAGCTGCGTGCCGACGACGGCCGTAACGTGGTGATCCGCCCGCTGGCGTACTGCAGCGAGAAGGACATCCAGGCCTACTCGGACATGAAGGAATTCCCGATCATCCCGTGCAACCTGTGCGGTTCGCAGGAGAACCTGCAGCGCCAGGTGGTCAAGGACATGCTGGTGGAGTGGGAGCGCAAACACCCGGGCCGTACCGAGAGCATCTTCCGCGCCCTGCAGAACGTCGCCCCGTCGCAGTTGGCCGACCGCAACCTGTTCGACTTCACCAGCCTCAAGATCGACGAAAGCGCCACCCCGCGTTTCCTCGATGTACTGAACATCTGATCCATGCGCGATTACCAGTGGTTGCATGAGTACTGCCTGAACCGCTTCGGCTCGGCCCAGGCCCTGGAGGCCTTCCTGCCGCAGCCGCGCACCCCGGCGCAGCTGCGCGACATCAGCAACGACCGCTACCTGTCGACCTTGGCCTTGCGCGTGTTCCGCGCAGGGCTCAAGCACAGCCTGGTCGATGCAAAATGGCCGGCATTCGAGCAGGTGTTCTTCGGTTTCGACCCGGAGAAGGTCGTACTGATGGGCGCGGAGCACCTGGAGCGGTTGATGCAGGACGAGCGCATCATCCGCCACCTGGGCAAGCTCAAGAGCGTGCCGCGCAATGCACAGATGATCCTTGATGTGGCCAGGGAGAAGGGCAGCTTTGGTGCGTTCATCGCCGATTGGCCGGTGACCGATATCGTCGGGTTGTGGAAGTATCTGGCCAAGCATGGCAATCAGTTGGGCGGGTTGTCAGCGCCACGGTTTTTGCGCATGGTCGGCAAGGATACGTTCATCCCCACCGATGACATGGCCGCTGCGCTCATTGCCCAGAAGGTGATCGACAAGCAGCCGACCAGCCAGCGCGACCTGGCGCTGGTGCAGCAGGCGTTCAACCAGTGGCATGCCGAGAGCGGGCGGCCGCTGTGCCAGTTGTCGGTGATGCTGGCCCATACCGTCAACCATTGAAAAAACCGGGGCTGCAACAGCAGCCCTGCGGATTCAACGGCCTTCGCCCGCCATGCGCCGTTCATGCTGGAATTTCCAGCGCACGAACAGCAACCCGCTGATGAACAGCCCCAGGCTCAGCAGCACCTCGACCCAGCCGAACACTGCCCGCGACGGGTCGAACGCCGCCAGCACCCCTTTGATGAAATAGATATTCACCACAAAGCAGGTCCAGGCATGCGCCTGGGCGCTGCCCAGCAGCATGCCGGGCAGCAGCAACAGCAGCGGCACAAGCTCGATCGCCAGGATCACTTCTACCCGCGCCCCGTGCAGGTTGGCGAACCACAGGTTGTTCGCCACCAGCAATGCGATCAGGCCAAGAAAAAACGCCAGGCTCACGGCGCGTGTGAGGCGCAGGCGCGGTGCCAGCCACTCCAGGGGGGGCAACACCTTTGGCTTCTTAGCCACGCGAGGCCTCCAGGGCCTTGGCCGTGGTTGCCAGGCGTTGGCCCAGCGCGCGGCACAGGGTGATCTCGTGTTGATCCAGCTCACGTTTGCCGTCTGCGCCGGCATGGTGGCTGGCGCCGTAAGGCGTGCCGCCGCCGCGGGTTTCGAGCAGCGCCGATTCGCTGTAGGGCAGGCCCATCACCAGCATGCCGTGGTGCATCAGCGGCAGCATCATCGACAGCAGGGTGGTTTCCTGGCCGCCGTGCAGGCTGGCGGTGGAGGTGAACACGCCGGCCGGCTTGCCGACCAGTTCACCCCCCAGCCACAAGCTGCTGGTGCCGTCGAGGAAGTACTTGAGTGGTGCGGCCATGTTGCCGAAGCGGGTTGGGCTGCCCAGCACCAGGCCAGCGCAATGGCGCAAGTCGTCCAACGTGGCGTACAGCGCGCCGCTGGCCGGAATGTCTGGCGCCACGGCCTCGCACTCGGTGGAAATCGCCGGCACCGTGCGCAGGCGCGCTTCCATGCCGGCCAGCTCGATACCGCGGGCGATATGCCGGGCCATTTCGCTGGTCGAGCCGTGTCGGCTGTAGTACAGCACCAGGATATAGGGCGCGCTCACGGCAGGATCTCCAGCACGTTCTCTGGTGGTCGGCCGATCACCGCCTTGTCACCGGCAACCAGGATCGGGCGTTCGATGAGCTTAGGGTGCTGGGCCATGGCGTCGATCAGTTGTGCATCGCTCAAGGCCGGGTTGGCCAGGTCCAATGCCTTGTATTCGTCTTCACCGGTGCGCAGCAGCTGGCGTGGGCCGATGCCCAGTTTGCCAAGCAGAGCCTTGAGGGTGGCGGCGTCGGGCGGGGTTTCGAGGTAACGAACGATGGTCGGCGCCAGCCCGCGTTGTTCGAGCAGTTCCAGTGCGCCGCGGGATTTTGAGCAGCGCGGGTTATGATAGAGCGTCAAGTCAGTCATGTCGGGTCGCATCCAGCTGGGTGTGGCGGCTATTCTAACCGCAGGAACTGACCTATTCGCTTGAAACTTCGAGAAGGATTGACCCATGGCAAGGCGTTTGGCAGCAGTATTGGCCATCACCGCTGGCCTTTTGCTCAGTGGCTGCGGTGCCGACTACGGTGTGGACCAGCATGGCAACACGGTGAAGGCCGAGCAGATCGACGGGCACTGGCTGGTGCTCAATTATTGGGCTGAATGGTGCGGCCCGTGCCGTACGGAGGTGCCTGAACTGAACACTGCGGCCAAGCAGTGGGCGGCCGATGGCATCAAGGTGGTGGGGGTGAACTTCGATGGCCTGCAGGGGCAGGAGTTGAAGCAGGCGGCCGATACCTTGGGCATCGGCTTTACCGTGCTGGCCCAGGACCCGGCCGAGCGTTATGACCTGCCACGCAGCGAAGCGTTGCCGGTGACCTACATCATCGATGACCAGGGCAAGGTCCGCGAGCAACTGCTGGGTGAGCAGACCCTGGAAGGGCTCCAGGCCAAGATCAAAGCGCTCAAGGGGGCCTGAGAGCGGCAAGCTTCAAGCTTCAAGCTGCAAGAAAAAGCGGGCCGTGCATAGATCCGCCTTTGCTTGCAGCTTGTAGCTAGCAGCTTGCAGCTCAAAGCACTCAACGGGGCCTGAGAGCGGCAAGCCTCAAGCTACAAGCTGCAAGAAAAAGCTGGCCGTGCGCCGATCCGCCTTTTCTTGCAGCTTGCGGCTTGCAGCTTGCCGCTTCGACCAGCTTAGCCCTCTTCGGGCCAGAACCGCAGGGGCTTGCCTTCGGCCGGCCAGAAGCGCAACTGCTCGACAGGGGACACATCCCAGCGCTGCACTGTCTCCAGCGCCTGCAGGAAGCGCTTTTCCTGCTCCATCAACGCTGGCGCGCAAAGCTTGCGGGTCTTGCCGACCTTGCCGAAGCTCAGGTGCTCGCCGTCCAGCGTGTACGGGGCGAACCAATGGTTGCAGCCCGCATTGCCATAGGCCCGGCCGTCACTGGCCAGCGTCAGTGTCAGGTGGCTGTAGTCGATCAGCGGCCGTTCACCGATCCACTCCAGCACATAGCTGCGCTCCAGTTGCAGCTTCGAAGGTTCGGTTGCGCAGCCGAGCAGGCCGGTGGCAATCAGGGCGCCGGTCAGCAGATTCTTCACTCGGTGCTCTCCTGGCAGCGCGGGCACACGTGCTTGTCGCCACGACTGGCCCAGCCCAGCTCGGCGATACGCGCCGTAGCGGCCGGCTGGCGGGCTTTCTTGCCCAGCTTGGCGTCCACGGCGAACTCGAAGTCCAGCACAGCATCGCAGCTGTCGCACTCAGCCTGCCAATTGAGGATTTCCAGCTCGTGGAACAGCGGGCCGCTGGCCACGGCCACCCACTGGCCACGCGGGTTGATCAGGTGGCGCACGCTCTCGACCGTCAGGCGCATGGACAAGTCCTTGCTGCCCTTGAGGGTGACCAACAGGGTGTCGCCCTTGTGCATCGAACCACCGTTGCCGGTCACCTGGTAGCGGCCCGGTACCAGGGCGCGGCACTCGATCAAGGTGTGTTGCGGGTTGAAAAGGGTGTAGCGGAAATCGTGCTCGACCATGGGTCCTCCAGAAATGCCGCGTATCCTAGCATCAACCTGTGACCAGATTCTGCGCATTACCCGCCGCCCAGCGGTTGATGTTTTCCAGCGTGGTCGCGGCAATGGCATCCAGCGCCTCGCGGGTCAGAAACGCCTGGTGCGCGGTGACGATCACATTGGGGAACGTCAGCAGCCGCGCCAGCACATCATCCTGCAGCGGCAGGTCAGAACGGTCCTCGAAAAACAGCTGGGCTTCTTCTTCATACACATCCAGCCCCAGGTACCCGAGCTGGCCGCTTTTCAAGGCCTCAATCAGGGCCGGGGTGTCGACCAACGCACCACGGCCGGTGTTGATCAGCATGGCGCCGGGCTGCAGTTGGGCCAGGCTTTGCGGGTTGATCAGGTGCCGGGTGTGTTCGGTGAGCGGGCAGTGCAGGCTGATGATCCGCGCCTCGCGCAGCAGTTCTGGCAGCTCGACGTAGCGCGCCCCAAGCGCCAGCAGTTGGGGGTTGGGGAAGGGGTCATAGGCCAGCAGCTGGCAACCGAAGCCTGCCATGATCTGGGCGAAGGCGGCGCCGATCTGGCCGGTACCGACCACGCCGACGGTCTTGCCGTGCAGGTCGAAGCCGGTCAGGCCATGCAGGGTGAAGTCACCCTCGCGGGTGCGGTTGTAGGCCCGGTGCAGGCGTCGGTTGAGGGCCAGGATAAGCGCCACGGCATGCTCGGCCACGGCGTGCGGTGAGTACGCGGGTACGCGCACCACCGCAAGGCCGAGCCTTTGGGCGGCAGCCAGGTCGACATGGTTGTAGCCGGCCGAGCGCAGGGCGATCAGGCGCGTACCGCCAGCCGCCAGGAGTTGCAATACCTGGGCGTCGAGCTCATCGTTGATGAATGCGCACACCACCTCGAAGCCCTGAGCCAGGGCGGCTGTGTCGAGGGTCAGGCGAGCGGCCTGAAAATGCAGTTCCAAAGCGCTATCGCAAGCGACCTGGGTGAAACTTTCCTGGTCGTAGTGCTGGCTGCTGAACAAAAGAGCGCGCATGGTCGGGCTTCCTTGATCGTGGTTGGGGGATTGTAGCCACCTGCGCCGACAAGGAAGTTGATCTGCGCCGCCCCCATCGCCGGCAAGCCGGCTCCCACCGCGACCGCGCAGTGCTTCAGACCTGCGCTTTACCTGTGGACGCCGCCGTCTTGCCCCATTCATAAAAGCCGGCGCAAATCCCTGTGGGAGCCGGCTTGCCGGCGATGAGGCCCTGAAGGTCAGGCGTTCTGGCGGGCCTGCTCCGCCAGCCGGACAATTGCGCCATCCAGCTCGTCGAGCGCCTGCTGCGCTTGCGGATGCTCCTGTTTCAGCAAGGTCTCGCTGCGCTGGCAGGCGGCACGCAACTGCGGCACGCCGCAATAGCGCGAGGCACCGTTGAGCCGATGCACCTGCTCGATCAGCACACCGTGATCGTCCGCCTCCCGTGCAGCACGAATGGCTTCACGGTCCGACGCCAGCGACGCCAGCAACATGGTCAGCATGTCTGCCGCCAGATCCGGCTTGCCTGCCGCCAGGCGCAAGCCTTCGTCAGGGTCGAGCACCGGTAGATCCTGGCCCTCGGCCTGCTGCTCCTCCAGGCGCTCCAATGGCCCGACACCCAGGCTCAGGCCGGTCCATTTCATCACCACCTGGGCCAGCTGGCGCTCGCTGATCGGTTTGGTCAGGTAGTCGTCCATGCCGCTGTGCAGCAGTGCCCGTTTCTCGTTGGCCATGGCGTGAGCGGTGAGGGCGACGATCGGCAGCGGGCTGCCGCTCTGGGTGTTTTCCCACAAGCGGATCTGCTCGGTGCAGGCACGGCCATCCATGCCTGGCATCTGCACGTCCATCAGCACCAGGTCGAAGTGTTCGCTCTGTACCGCCTGGACCGCAGCATGGCCGTTGTCGAGCGCCAGCACATCGGCGCCGAGGTCTTCCAGCAGGGTTTGTACCAACAGCAGGTTGGCCGCATTGTCGTCGACACAGAGGATTTTCGGCTGGCGCTGGCCGCGCGTTGGCGCGGCCAGTTCGCCCCGCGTACGGCGCGGTTGCAGCAGCTCCAGCAGCAGGCGGCGCAGCTTGCGCGTGCAGGTCGGCTTGGACAGCAGTTGGCCATGGCCATTAGGCAGGTGAGGGTGGTACAGCGCTTGCTCGGTGGTCGGGCAAAGCACCACGCAATGGCAGTGGTAGCGCTCCAGTTGCTGGTGGTATTGGCCCAGCTGTTCGGGCGTGAGATTGCCCAGGTTGGCACCCAGCACTGCGAACTCGAAGGGCATGCCGGCCTGGAAGCCCGCCTGAACCCCCTGCAGCAGTTGTTCATACGAGGCGAACAGGCTTACGCTCAAGCCGCAGTCCTGCAACTGGTGCTCCAGGGCCTGGCGTGCCAGGTCATGCCCGTCGACGATCGCCGCGCGACGCCCCAGCAGCGGCTGCGAAGCCTGCGTCTCGCTGTCGTCGTGGGCCTTGGGCAGGCTCAGGCTGATCCAGAATTGCGAACCCTCCCCTGGGGTGCTGTCGACCCCGATCTCGCCGCCCATCTGCTCGATCAGGCGCTTGGAAATCACCAGCCCAAGGCCGGTGCCGCCCGGCTGGCGGGCCAGCGAATTGTCGGCCTGGCTGAACGCCTGAAACAACGTGCGCACATCCTGCGGTGACAGGCCGATACCGGTGTCCTGCACGCTGATGCGCAGTTGCGCGCTGTCTTGCTGCTCGTCCTCGAGCATTGCCCGCACGACGATGGTGCCCTCGCGGGTGAATTTGATGGCGTTGCTCACCAGGTTGGTGAGGATCTGCTTGAGCCGCAGCGGGTCGCCAACCAGCGATGACGGTGTGTCGCGGTAGATCAGGCTGAGCAACTCCAGCTGCTTGGCGTGGGCGGCGGGCGCCAGGATGGTGAGGGTGTCCTGGACCAGGTCGCGCAGGTTGAAAGGGATGCTGTCGAGCACCAGCTTGCCGGCCTCGATCTTGGAAAAGTCGAGGATCTCGTTGATGATCCCCAACAGGTTGTCGGCCGATTTCTCGATGGTGTTCAGGTAGTCCAGCTGGCGCGGGGTCAGCTCGCTTTTCTGCAACAGGTGGGTGAAGCCGAGAATACCGTTGAGCGGCGTGCGGATTTCGTGGCTCATGTTGGCCAGGAATTCCGATTTGATCCGGCTCGCCTCCAGGGCCTCCTTGCGCGCCATGTCCAGCTCGATGTTCTGGATTTCGATGGTTTCCAGGTTCTGGCGCACATCCTCGGTGGCCTGATCGATGCTGTGCTGCAGTTCTTCATGGGCGCTGTGCAGGGTTTCTGCCATGCGGTTGATGCCCCTGGCCAGTTCGTCCAGCTCGTGGCTGCCCATGGCCGGCAGACGTTCTTCCAGGTGGCCGTCTTTGAGCTGGTTGACGGCATGCTTGATGCGCGCGATCGGGTCATTGATGGTGCGGCTCATGCGCATTGCCAGCAGGCCGCTGAGCACCAGGCACGCGAGTATCAGCAGCATGCTGGTGAACAGGTTGCGGTAGCCGCGCAGCAGCGTCCCGTCGTGCGACAGTTCGATCTCGACCCAACCCAGCAGGCGCTCGGCTTCGGCCGGGACGGCTTCGGTGGCCAGGTCGCGGTGGTGGCCGAACACCGGCATCAGGTAGCGGGTGGCATCGTTGCCGCTGCGCTCCAACAGTTGAGTACCCGTGCCGCCGCTGGGCGCCTGGTTGATCATGCTGGGGCCGGCGTGGGCCAGACGGGTGCGGTCCGGGGCGAGGAAGGCCACCGCACGCACATCGGCCTGCTCCAGCGTTTGCGCCGCGATCCGCTCCAGTTGCGCAGGCGCCTGCCGGGCCATGGCGGGCGCGGCCAACGGTGCCAGTTGTTCGGCAATCATCTTGCCGCGTTGCAGCAGTTGGGTGCGCAACTGGTCTTGCTGCAGCCAGGTGAAATAGCTGCCCAGCACCAGAGCCATCAAGCTGGCAGGCAGCAGTGCCAGCAGCAGTACCCGGCTTCTGATTCCCAAACGATCGAGCACACTCGCCTCCTGTGATGTGCCTGGATGCCGTTACTGGCGTAACGGAGCAAAGCGGAAAGTTACTCCGCCTGCCTGCCTAATGCACCCTTTATGTGGCTGTTTTCACCCAGCAGTCGGGCGTTGAGCGCAGGGCGGTTGCCTATGGCGGACGCATGCTCAATAATCGCGTAATTGAGAATATGTGGCAGTTGCCAATGAATCCCGTAACTATTAATACTTCCAGCATCCTCGCCATCGAGGATGACCCGGTGCTGGGTGCCTACCTGCACGAAGAACTGCAGCGCGGCGGCTTTGCGGTGACCTGGTGCCGCAACGGCCTGGAAGGCCTGGAAACCGCCGGTCGTCAGGACTTCGACGTGGTCCTGATGGATATTCTGCTGCCCGGGCTCAATGGGCTGGATGCCCTGGCCCAGTTGCGTCGACGCAGCGCCACGCCGGTTATCCTGATGTCGGCGTTAGGTGCCGAGGCCGACCGCATCAATGGCTTCCAGCGCGGTGCCGACGATTACCTGCCCAAGCCTTTCAGCATGGTCGAGCTGCAGGTGCGCATCGAGGCCATCCTGCGCCGCGTCGCGCTGGAGCGTCGTCATCAGCCGCCATCGGGTATTGCCTGCGGCGAGCTGTGGTTCGACGAGACGGTTTGCGATGTCAGCTTCGGTGGCCGGCAGGCAGGCCTCACCCCTAGCGAGTATCGCCTGTTCGATCTCCTCAACCGCAACGTCGACGAGGTGCTGAGCAAGCCGTTTCTCTACCAGCAGGTGCTGCAACGGGGCTATTCGCGGCATGACCGTAGCCTGGACATGCACGTCAGCCAGATCCGCCGCAAGCTCAAAGGCATCGGCTACCTGGAGCGGCAGATCCGCACCGTGTGGGGCAAGGGTTACGTGCTCAGTGCCGGTGAAGCGGAGTAGGCCATGCTGGACCGTCACTCGCTGTTCTGGAAGCTGGCCATCCTGCTGGTAGGTTTCTGCCTGCTGATGATCGGCCTGAGTTACACCTGGGGCCGGCATATGGAAACCCA
Source organism: Pseudomonas sp. NPDC089758 (assembly GCF_044748705.1). NCBI lineage: Bacteria > Pseudomonadati > Pseudomonadota > Gammaproteobacteria > Pseudomonadales > Pseudomonadaceae > Pseudomonas > Pseudomonas sp. NPDC089758. The sequence goes on along the minus strand of NZ_JBIVGN010000002.1, from coordinate 369,275 downwards.
GAATGCCTACCTCGATGAGCCTGCCCGCCAGGTGCTGCGCAGCTATGCCGGGGAGGCCGAAGCGGCCTGGCGCAGTGGTGGCCGCACCGGGCTGGACCAGTGGGTTGCGGCCATGCACCAGCGTGAGCGCGGCTGGATAGGCGTGCTCGATAGCAATCTGCAGCCCCTTACCAGCACCACCCTCGGCCCCGAGATCATGCAGCGGCTCACGCGCTTGCGCGGTGTCGACTGGCCCATGAGCCGGCGCAGTACCGATCAGCCCTGGCTGCGCATACCGTTTCCGGGGGCACCGGAGCAGGGCATGCTGGTGATGGTGTTGCCCGAACGTTTCAACCCTGGCCAATACCGGGTGCTGTGGCGGGTGGTGACCAACGGTGTGATTCCCGGGTTGTTCACCTTGCTGCTGTGTGTCGGCCTGTACCGCATGCTGATCGTGCCGCTCAACCAGTTGCGCGAGCAGGCCAATGCCTGGCGTGCCGACCAGCTGTCGGCGCGGCTGGACGCACGCACCACCGCCCGGCATGACGAACTGGGCGAGCTGGCCCGCGCCTTCGACCAGATGGCCGAACGGCTGCAGGGCACGGTGGCCATGCAACAGCAGTTGCTGCGTGATTTGTCCCACGAAATGCGCACACCGCTGAGCCGGTTGCGCGTGGCCTGCGACGGTGAAACTGACCTTCAGCGCCTGCGCGAGCGCCTGGGGCGCGAGGTGGACTGCATGCAGCAGTTGGTCGAGAACACCTTGCAGCTTGCCTGGCAGGATGCCGAGCGTGCGCCGATGAACGTTGAGCCTATCCAGGTGCAGGCCCTTTGGGACCTGCTGGCAGAGGATGCCAGTTACGAAAGCGGCTGGTCGCCCGAACGCCTGCGCTGCGAACTGCCAGCCGACTGCTGGGTGCAGGGCAACCTGAATCATCTGGCTCAGGCGTTGGAAAACATGCTGCGCAATGCCATCCGCCACTCCCCGGAAAACGGTGTGGTGCAGCTGGCCGGGCAGCGTGAAGGTAGCCACTGGCGCCTGTGGCTGGAAGATCAGGGCGGTGGCGTGGCTTACGAGGATCTGGAGCGCATCTTCGCCCCCTTCACCCGGCTCGATGGCTCGCGCCCCGGCGACGGCGGTTTCGGCCTGGGCCTGAGCATCGCCCGCAGTGCGATCCAGCGTCAGGGCGGCACCCTGTGGGCAGAGAACGGCAAACGCGGTCTAAAGCTCTGCATGCGCCTACCGCTGCACCTCCCCGCGCCATCACTGCAACCCCCGCCCGCACAAACGCTACCCACAGCTTGAAGCTTGCAGCTTGCAGCTTGCAGCTTGCAGCTTGCCGCTTATAGCTTGTAGCTATACCCACCACAGATTGCGTGATATGGCCGGGAAGTGTTTGCCGGTATGATAGGCGCCCCTGCCGTCCGGATTGTGAAATACACCATGACCTTGCAGTACCCAACCATCGCCGATTGCGTCGGCAATACGCCCCTGGTTCGCCTGCAGCGCATCGCTGGAGAAACCAGCAACACCCTCCTGCTCAAGCTCGAGGGTAACAATCCAGCAGGCTCCGTGAAGGACCGCCCGGCACTGTCGATGATCGCGCGCGCCGAACTGCGCGGCCAGATCAAGCCCGGCGACACCCTGATCGAAGCTACCTCCGGAAATACCGGTATAGCCCTGGCCATGGCGGCAGCGATCAAGGGCTACAAGATGATCCTGATCATGCCCGACAACTCCACTGCAGAGCGCAAGGCAGCGATGACTGCCTACGGTGCCGAGCTGATCCTTGTGACCAAGGAAGAGGGGATGGAAGGCGCCCGCGACCTGGCCGAGAAGCTGCAGGCTGAAGGCCGCGGTCTTGTGCTGGACCAGTTCGCCAACGGCGACAACCCGATTGCTCACTACAACAGCACCGGCCCGGAAATCTGGCAGCAGACCCAGGGCACCATCACGCATTTCGTCAGCTCCATGGGCACCACCGGCACCATCATGGGTTGCTCGCAGTACCTCAAGGAGCAGAACCCGGCCGTGCAGATCGTTGGCCTGCAACCGATGGAAGGCTCGGCCATTCCGGGCATCCGCCGCTGGCCCGAGCAGTACCTGCCGAAAATCTTCGATGCCACACGCGTTGACCGCGTCATGGACATGTCCCAGCAAGAAGCTGAAGACACCATGCGTCGCCTTGCCCGCGAAGAGGGCATTTTCTGCGGCGTGTCTTCCGGTGGTGCGGTGGCAGCCATGCTGCGCCTGTCCCAGGAAGTGGAAAACGCGGTAATGGTCGCGATCATTTGCGACCGTGGCGACCGTTACCTGTCCACCGGCCTGTTCGACCCGAGCTAAATGTCCAGAAAGAAAAGCAACAGCGGCCTGCGCTTCCAGCCAGCCGGTGGTAACCGCACGCCCCAGGTACCCGTGGGCAAAAAGCAGCGTCTGGACATCGAGCGTCTTGCCGGTGACGGCCGTGGCATCGCCTTCCACGACGGGCGGACCTGGTTCGTCAGCGGCGCCCTGGCCGGTGAGGCGGTCGAGGCGCGGGTGCTCAATGCCCGTGGCAAGGTGGTCGAGGCGCGCCTGGAGCGTGTGCTGCAGGCCAGCGCCGAGCGCCGCCAGGCGCCGTGCCGCCATTACGAGCGTTGCGGTGGCTGCAACTTGCAGCACCTGCCGCATCAGGCGCAGCTGGCGCTCAAGCAGCGAACCCTGGCCGAACAGCTGCAACGGGTGGCCGGGGTGCAACCGCAAGAATGGGCGGCGCCATTGAGCGGGCCGGAATTCGGCTATCGGCGGCGGGCGCGTGTGGCCGTGCGCTGGGATGTCAAAGCGCGTCAGCTGGAGGTGGGGTTCCGTGCCGAGGCCAGTCAGGACATCGTCGCCATCGACGACTGCGCCGTGCTGGTACAGCCTTTGCAGTCCATCGTGCGGCATTTGCCTACGGTGCTGCGTTCGTTGAGCAAGCCCCAGGCCATCGGCCACGTCGAGCTGTTCAGCGGCACGGCCGAAGCGTTGCTGGTACGCCATGTGGCACCGTTGCCGGCCGATGACCTGGCGCGTCTGCAGGCATTCTGCAACGAGGCCAAGGCGCAGCTGTGGCTGCAGGGCGAAGGCGAACCGGTGTCGGTGGAGGCTGGCGCGACGCTAGGCTTCACCTTGGAGCCGTGGCAGCTGGAACTGGCCTGGCGCCCGGGCGATTTCGTTCAGGTCAACGCCCAGGTCAATACTGCAATGGTCGAGCAGGCCCTGGCCTGGCTCGCTCCGCAGGCCGACGAGCGTGTGCTCGACCTGTTCTGTGGCCTGGGCAATTTCGCCCTGCCGCTGGCCCGCCAGGCGCGGGAAGTGGTGGCGGTTGAGGGTGTGCAGGCGATGGTGGACCGGGCTGCGGCCAATGCCCGAAACAACAATGTGCATAACGCACGGTTTTTTCAGGCCGATTTATCCCAGCCTTTGGCAGGCGCCGGATGGGCCGCCGAGGGCTTTTCTGCGGTACTCTTGGATCCACCGCGCGACGGTGCTTTCGAGGTGGTGCAAAGCATCGCACGCCTCAAGGCCAAGCGGCTGGTTTATGTATCATGCAACCCGGCCACACTGGCGCGAGACGCCCAGGTGCTGGTCGGCCAGGGGTACCGGTTAAAAAGGGCCGGGATTCTCGACATGTTTCCTCAGACGGCGCATGTCGAGGCCATGGCGTTATTCGAAGCGGGCTAGCAGGCTGGCCCCTTGGTGCGGTTCCCATGGACTGGGAGCCACACGGTGATAGCCAGCGCTCCGAGTGGTGCGCTGTATGGAAAGGTAAAACAAAGATGGTACAGGTGAGAGTGCACCAGCCGGTCAATACGGACGGCAGTATCAATCTCGAAGCATGGCTGGATCATGTGGTGAGCGTCGATTCGGCATTGGATCGCGTGGCACTCGAAGAGGCCTGCGAGTTCGCCCAGGAAATCGAGAAAAAGGGCAACCCTGCCAAGCATTCCTGGGCCGATGGAACCTCCAGTTTCCAGGCTGGCCTGGAAATCGCCGAAATCCTCGCCGACCTCAAGCTCGACCAGGATTCGCTGGTGGCGGCGGTGATCTACCGCTCCGTGCGTGAGGGTAAGGTGACCCTGGCCGAAGTCGGGCAGCGTTTCGGCCCTGTGGTGTCCAAGCTGATCGACGGCGTGCTGCGCATGGCCGCCATCAGTGCCAGCCTCAGCCCGCGCCAGTCGCTGGTGCTGGGCTCGCAGGCGCAGGTGGAGAACCTGCGCAAGATGCTGGTGGCGATGGTCGACGATGTGCGCGTGGCGCTGATCAAGCTGGCCGAGCGCACCTGCGCGATCCGTGCGGTGAAGTCCGCCGATGACGAGAAGCGTCTGCGTGTGGCGCGGGAGGTCTTCGACATCTATGCGCCGCTGGCCCATCGGCTTGGCATCGGCCACATCAAGTGGGAGCTGGAAGACCTGTCCTTCCGCTACCTGGAGCCCGATCAGTACAAGCAGATCGCCAAGCTGTTGCACGAGCGCCGGCTGGACCGTGAGCGCTTCATCACTGATGTGATGAACCAGCTGCAGAATGAGCTGCTGGCCACCGGCGTCAACGCCGACATCAGTGGGCGGGCGAAACACATCTACTCGATCTGGCGCAAGATGCAGCGCAAAGGCCTGGAATTCAGCCAGATCTACGACGTGCGTGCGGTGCGCGTGCTGGTACCGGAAGTGCGCGACTGCTATACGGCGCTCGGTATCGTCCACACCTTGTGGCGGCACATTCCCAAAGAGTTCGACGATTACATCGCCAACCCCAAGGAGAACGGCTACCGTTCGCTTCACACCGCCGTGATCGGCCCCGAGGGCAAGGTGCTGGAAGTGCAGATCCGTACCCACGGCATGCACGAAGAGGCCGAACTGGGCGTCTGCGCCCACTGGCGCTACAAGGGCACCGACGTCAAGCCCAGCTCCAATCACTACGAAGAGAAGATCTCCTGGCTGCGCCAGGTGCTCGAATGGCATGAGGAACTGGGCGACATCGGTGGCCTGGCCGAGCAGTTGCGGGTCGATATCGAACCGGACCGGGTCTACGTATTCACCCCCGACGGCCATGCCATCGACCTGCCCAAGGGCGCCACGCCGCTGGACTTCGCCTACCGGGTGCACACCGAGATCGGCCACAACTGCCGTGGCGCCAAGATCAACGGGCGCATCGTGCCGCTCAACTACAGCCTGCAGACCGGCGAGCAGGTGGAGATCATCACCAGCAAGCACGGCAACCCGAGCCGGGACTGGCTGAACTCCAACCTGGGGTACGTCACCACCTCACGGGCACGGGCCAAGATCGTTCACTGGTTCAAGCTGCAGGCCCGCGATCAGAACGTCGCCGCAGGCAAGACCTTGCTCGAGCGCGAGCTCAGCCGCCTGGGCCTGCCGCAGGTAGACTTCGAACGCCTGGCCGAGAAGACCAACGTCAAGACCGCCGAGGACATGTTCGCCTCGCTCGGTGCCGGTGACCTGCGCCTGGCTCACCTGGTCAACGCTGCTCAGCAACTGCTCGAGCCCGAGCGTATCGAGCAGATCGAACTGGTGCCGCGCAAGCCTAGCGGCCCGCGCAATGGCAAGCGTGGCGACATCCAGATCCAGGGCGTCGGCAACCTGCTCACGCAGATGGCCGGCTGCTGCCAGCCGCTGCCGGGCGATGCCATTGTCGGCTACATCACCCAGGGCCGCGGGGTGAGCATTCACCGCCAGGACTGTGCCTCGGTGCTGCAACTGGCAGGGCGTGAGCCGGAGCGGATGATTCAGGTCAGCTGGGGGCCGATACCGGTGCAGACCTACCCGGTCGATATCGTTATCCGTGCCTACGACCGCCCAGGGTTGCTGCGCGATGTGTCGCAGGTGCTGCTCAACGAGAAGATCAACGTGCTGGCAGTCAACACCCGCTCGAACAAGGAAGACAACACCGCGCTGATGTCGCTGACCATCGAGATTCCGGGCCTGGATGCGCTGGGGCGTCTGCTGGGCAGGATTTCGCAGTTGCCGAACATTATCGAGACGCGGCGTAACCGTACCCCTTGACACTGCGGTGGCTTCTTTGTGGGCTTGCCCGCAACGAAGTCACCGCCGAAGGACCTGCTACATGACCTATTCCCTCGAAGACCTGCTGCACCTCATGGCCCGGCTGCGCGACCCGCAGTACGGTTGCCCGTGGGACCTCAAGCAGAACTACGCGAGCATCGTGGCGCACACCATCGAAGAGGCCTACGAAGTTGCCGACACCATCGAGCGCGGGGATTTCGAGCACCTTCAGGGCGAACTCGGTGATCTGCTGTTCCAGGTGGTCTACTACAGCCAGCTGGCCAGGGAGGAGGGGCGGTTCGAGTTCGACGGTGTGGTCGATGCGATTACCCGCAAGCTGATCCGCCGCCACCCCCATGTATTTCCCACCGGCGAGTTGTACGCGCCGCTGGACACGCCGAGCCTGAGCGAGGCACAGGTCAAGTCGCGCTGGGAAGAAATCAAGGCCCAGGAACGTGCCGAGAAAAGCGAGCCTGAACAGCTGTCGCTGCTCGATGACGTGCCGGCGGCATTGCCTGCCCTGTCCCGGGCCGCCAAACTGCAAAAGCGTGCCGCCACTGTCGGTTTCGACTGGCCAGACGCATTGCCGGTGCTGGACAAGGTCCGTGAAGAGCTCGACGAAGTGTTGCAGGCCATGGCCGACGGGGATTCCGACTCAGTCGAAGATGAAGTCGGCGACCTGCTGTTCGCGGCTGTCAACCTGGCCCGTCACCTCAAGCAAGACCCGGAAAATGCACTGCGTCGTGCCAACCGCAAGTTCGAGCGGCGTTTCCGCTTCATCGAACAGGCATTGCGCGACAGCGGTCGCCCCATCGAATCGTGTAACCTTGACGAACTGGACGCCCTTTGGGGGGAAGCCAAACGTCAGGAAAAGAACCTGCCCAGCTGCGGCTGAGTGGCTGCATAAGTGAGTGAACATCCATGAGTCTTTCCCTTCGCGATCAATTGCTCAAGGCCGGTCTGGTCAACCAGAAGCAGGTCTCCCAGGCCAACAAGGCCCAAAAGAAACAGAAACGCCTGGAGCACAAGGGCCAGGTCGAAGTCGACGACACCCAGCAGCGCCTGGCCAAGGAAGCCATGGCCGAGAAGGCCAAGCGTGACCAGGAACTGAACCGTCAGCAGCAGGAAAAGGCCGAACAGAAGGCCCGTGCCGCGCAGATCAAGCAGTTGATCGAGGCGACCCGCCTGCCCAAGCTCACGACTGAGGACTACTACAACTTCGTCGACGACAAGAAGGTCAAACGTATTGCGGTAAACGCCCTGATGCGTACCAAGCTGAGCAATGGCGCGCTAGCGATCGTGTCGTTTGGTGGGGGGTACGAAGTCATTCCGCGCGAGGCAGCGGTGAAGATCCAGGAGCGCGACCCCCATCGCATCCTGCTGCTCAATACCCATGTCGAGGAAGCGGATGAGGACGATCCGTATGCGGCGTACAAGATCCCTGACGACTTGATGTGGTAAGCACCAATCACCCCGCCTTAGCGGTAGTGTCAGTCAGTTAGCGTTAGTAGGGCCGCTGCGCGGCCCATCGCTGGCAAGCCAGCGCCCACAGGTACAGCACACACCTCGAGTACTGCGCTGCCCCCAGGAAGTGGGACACCAAGCCAATGTCTTGTGGTACTCCATCCTGTGGGGCAACTGTCTTGCTCAACTTCTAAAAGCTGGCGCGATCCCGGTGGGAGCCGGCTTGCCGGCGATGGGCCGCGCAGCGGCCCCAAATCAAAAGCCTGTGCGGGTCATTGCGAAGTGCGCTGGTTTTCCTGCACTTCAAGCTCTGCCCGGTATTGGTGGGCTTCGTGTTCATTGTGGAACATTCCGACCAATTCGCCTTGCTGGTGCACATCCCAGATCCGCACGCCAGCGGCCAGGCCTTCGTGGGACATTTTCGATTCGTCGCGTTCAGTTACTTGGACTGTCATCGTTAAACTCCACTGTTCAGTTGGTTGCGACATTCTGTCGCGCACCTCTTTTATAGAGTTTGTTAGCAGCCTAAGTAAATAAAATAGCCATGAAACAAGTTTCATGTTGCCCAGGCAAAAAGAAGCCCCGCACAGGGCGGGGCTACGGATCTTGCGGGCTGCGGCTTAGCTGCCTTTGACCGACTTGCCATCGACCGTACCATCCTGCAGCACGATCACATACTCCTTGCCATCGGTTTCGACCTGGCGCAGTTGGACCAGCAGGTAGTCCCAGTCCTTGGCGAACCACAGCTCGGTGATGCGCTTGCTCTGGCTTGGGTCGCGCACGCGCTCGACCTTTACCGCCTCGACCTGGCCGGTTTTGGTGGTGACTTTCTCTGTGCCCAGCACGCGGAAGTCGTAGGTGTCGATCTCGTCACCATCGACCACCTGGTAGGTCATGCTTTTCTTGCCAGCGGCCACATCATGCTGCAGCGCCAGCTGATAAGAGGACTTGTCCAGCACGCCGCGGTTGAGCGGCAGGCTGACGGCGTCACCCCGGTCGCTGCCGGTGACTTTCTTGCCGCTCCAGTCGAAGGTGAGGTCGACTTTCTTGGCTTTGCCCAGGCCGCCACGCTCGAAGTGATACTTCTGCGGCAGCAGGGTGTCGTTGTCCATGCGCAGGGTGCTTTGCTCGGTCAGGCTGGCGATCATCATGGAAGCCTTGAAATTAAGGTCCCAGGTACCGTTGGCATTCTTGACCAGGCTGCGCTCGGCAGTGCCGCTCATGGGAAGTTGCTTCCAGTCGGCGGTGTAACTGGCCGAGAAGGGTTTCAGATCGGCTGCCTGGAGGGGCAGGGCGAGCACGGCGAGAGCCAAGAGCAGGGCGCGACGCATAAATTCTCCTAGGGTCGGATCAAATGACCACTGGCCGGCAGTGGCTGGCCATCCAGTAATGCACCCTGTTCGCCCAGGCGCAAGCGCCCCTCGGCAAACCAGTGCACTGCCAGCGGGTAGATCTGGTGTTCCTGTTGGTGTACTCGCTGGGCCAGGCTCTCAGCGCTATCGCCTGACGCGACCGGCACCACAGCCTGTACGACCAGAGGGCCGCCATCGAGTTCCTCGGTGACGAAGTGTACGCTGCAGCCGTGCTCGGCGTCGCCTGCCTCCAAGGCCCGTCGGTGAGTATGCAGGCCCTTGTATTTGGGCAGCAGTGACGGATGGATGTTGAGCAGGCGGCCCTGATAGTGGCGAACGAAGCCGCCACTGAGGATACGCATGAAGCCGGCCAGCACTACCAGGTCGGGCGCGAAGCCGTCGATGCGCGCCATCAGCGCTGCATCGAAGGCTTCACGGCCGTCGAAGCCGGTGTGGTCCAGTACGGCGGTGGCGATACCCGCCGCCGCCGCGCGTTGCAGCCCGTAGGCGTCGGCGCGGTTGGAAATCACCGCAGCGATGCGTACCGGGCTGTTTTCACCATGGCTGCTATCGATCAAGGCTTGCAGGTTGCTGCCCGAACCCGACAGCAGTACCACTACATTGCAGGGCTCGCTCGGCATCAGTGTGCCTTGAGGTTCTGCAGCTCGACCTGGGCAGCGCCTTCAGCGGCTTGTTCGATGCGACCGATGACCCAAGGCTGCTCGCCTTCTGCACGCAGTACATTCAGTGCTGCCTCGACCTGGTCCTGGGCCACGCAGATGACCATGCCCACGCCGCAGTTCAGTACACGGTGCATCTCGTGCTCGTCGACGTTGCCTTTCTCTTGCAGGAAGTCGAATACCGCAGGGCGCTGCCAGCTGGCCACGTCAACCACGGCCTGGGCGTTTTTCGGCAGAACGCGCGGGATGTTGTCCAGCAGGCCACCACCGGTGATGTGGGCCATGGCCTTGACGGCGCCGGTCTGCTTGATCAGTTGCAGCAGTGGCTTGACGTAGATGCGGGTCGGCGCCATCAGCAGGTCGGTCAGCGGCTTGCCGTCGAGCTGGGTGTTCTCGATGTCGGTCGCCGACACCTCGAGAATCTTGCGGATCAGCGAGTAACCGTTGGAGTGCGGGCCGGAAGACGGCAGGGCGATCAGCGCGTCGCCGGTAGCGACCTTGGAGCCGTCGATGATCTCGGCCTTTTCCACCACGCCGACGCAGAAACCGGCCAGGTCGTAATCTTCGCCTTCGTACATGCCCGGCATTTCTGCGGTTTCGCCGCCAACCAGGGAGCAGCCGGCCAGCTCACAGCCTGCGCCGATGCCGGTGACCACGGTCGCGGCGACGTCGACGTTGAGCTTGCCGGTGGCGTAGTAGTCGAGGAAGAACAGCGGCTCGGCGCCGCAGACCACCAGGTCATTGACGCACATGGCGACCAGGTCCTGGCCGATGCTGTCGTGCTTGTTCAGGTTCAGCGCCAGGCGCAGCTTGGTGCCGACGCCGTCGGTGCCAGAGACCAGCACCGGCTGCTTGTAGCCGGCCGGGATCTCGCAGAGGGCGCCGAAGCCACCCAGGCCACCCATGACTTCAGGGCGTGCGGTGCGTTTTGCCACGCCCTTGATGCGTTCGACCAGTGCTTCGCCGGCGTCGATGTCTACACCGGCGTCCTTGTAGCTCAGGGAGGGTTGCTTGCTCATTGATCCAGGCCTTTAAGAGGGAGGGATTCGTAAAAACGACCGTGACGGCCAAGGCCGGCTGGGAGCGGCGGCTGCCTGAAACGTCAGAGGTCTGTGAAGGCGCGCGATTTTATCAGGGTTGCGGTGCAGCGGCCATCCTCAGGCCGACGGGCAGGGCAGTAAATTACTGAAAAAGCCTCGCGGGTGGTTGATGCAGCCCCTTCTGTATAAGCTGCAATCAGCGAGCCCCAGTCGCGAGTCAAAGCGCTGGGGTTCTGACTGCTTTTTCTTACAGCTTGAAGCTTGCAGCTTGAAGCTCGACTGGACAGGAATCCTCAATGCGTCTTCTCAATTATCTGTCAGCCGGCTGCCTTGCCTTGGTCAGTATCGCCGCCCAGGCCGAAAGCGTTTCCGGGCTCTATCAGGTGCGCGAACCGCTCGAAGGGCAGGGCGCTGAAGCCCGTACTGCAGCCACCACCAAGGCGCTCGATACGTTGGTGCTGCGCCTGACCGGCGACCCCAAGGCCCCGCAAAACCCGGCGCTGGCCGAGCTGCGCAAAGACCCGCAACAGATCATCAACCAGGTCGGTACCGAGGCCGGCCCGCCTGAGTCGGTGATGGTCGAGTTCGACCCTGGTAGCACCGAGCGGGCCTTGCGCAAGGCCGGGCTGGCGCTGTGGGGCAGCAATCGGCCGTCGATTCTCGGCTGGTGGCTCAATGACAGTGTCGAGGGCAGCAGCCTGGTTGGCGATGGCCAGACCAGCGCCCAGGCGCTGCGCCGTGCCGCCCAGCACCGCGGCCTGCCACTGCGCCTGCCGCTGGCCGACCTGCAGGAGCAACTGGTGGCCAACGCCAAACAGCTCGAAGGCAACGACCCGGCGCCACTGCGCGAAGCTTCCGAGCGTTATGGCGCCGATGCGCTGTTGGCCGTGCACGCCCTGGAGGCTGACGGCAAGTGGCAAGGCAAATGGCAGCTGTGGCTGGGCGACAAGCGCGAGCAAGGCAGCGCTGAAGGCGCAGACCAGGCCGCATTGGCCGATGCTGTGATGCTGGCTGTCAGCAACCGCCTGGCCCCTCGTTACGTGACCCGGCCCGGCGCCAGCAGCCAGTTGCAGGTGCAGGTGCAAGGCGTGAACCTGCAGCGTTACGCTGAGCTCAACCGCGTGCTCGAACCTTACGGCCCGCGCCTGCAACTGGCCGACGGCAAGACCTTGACCTATGGCGTCACTGCCAACCCTGAGCAGTTGCGTGCACAGCTTGGCTTGGCCAAGTTGCAGGAGGTCCCCGCTGAGCAGGCGCCTGCCGCCCCGGCTACGCCTGCGCCTGCCGCCCCGGCTACGCCTGCGCCTGGAGCCGAAGCTACGCCAGGGCAACCGGCAACGGCTGCTGTAGCCCCCAAGCCGTTCGACGGCCTGCGTTTTCGCTGGTAAGGATAAGCGACCATGACTGATATGCGCCGTTGGATCTGGGTGGGTGTCGCCCTGCTGATCGCCCTGCTTCTTTATGGCCTGCACAACATCCTCTCACCCTTTTTGGTGGGTATCCTGCTGGCTTATCTGGCCGATCCGCTGGTCGATCGCCTGGAGCGCATGGGGTTGTCGCGGACCTGGGGAGTGGTGGTGGTCTTCACCCTGTTCACCTTGATCCTGCTGGCGCTGCTGCTCATCCTGATCCCGATGCTGGCCAAACAGCTGGTGCGGCTGTATGAACTGACGCCGCAGATGCTCGACTGGTTGCAACATGTGGCGCTGCCCTGGGTGCAGAGCCGCCTGGGCCTGGCCGACGGGTTCTGGAAGTTCGACAAGATCAAGGCCGCGGTCAGTGAGCATATGGGCCAGACCACGGACATCGTTGGCATGCTGCTGTCCCAAGCCACTGCCTCGAGCCTGGCGCTGCTGGCCTGGCTGGCCAACTTCGTGCTGATCCCGGTGGTGGGCTTCTATCTGTTGCGCGACTGGGACCTGATGATGGCCAAACTGCGCAGCCTGCTGCCGCGCCAGCGCGAGTCGCAGGTGGTCGGGCTGGCCGCAGAGTGCCATGAGGTGTTGGGGGCCTTCGTGCGGGGCCAGTTGATGGTCATGCTGGCGCTCGGGGTGATCTATTCCGCCGGGCTGATGCTGGTGGGGCTGGAGCTGGGGCTGCTGATCGGCATGCTGGCCGGCCTGGCGGCCATCGTGCCCTACATGGGCTTCATCATTGGCATCGGTGCGGCGCTGGTGGCCGGGTTGTTCCAGTTTGGCGGCGACCTGTACCCGATGCTGGGCATCGTCGCAGTGTTCATGGTCGGCCAGGCGCTGGAAGGCATGGTGCTGACACCGTTGCTGGTGGGGGACCGTATCGGCCTGCATCCGGTGGCGGTGATCTTCGCCATCCTTGCCGGGGGCGAACTGTTCGGCTTTACCGGCGTGCTGCTGGCCTTGCCAGTGGCTGCAGTGATCATGGTGCTGCTGCGCCATGTGCATGACCTGTACAAGGAATCGGACATGTACGCGGGGGAGGTCGACCCTGATCTGTAAGCTACTGTCTTGCTCTACTTCTAAACGCTGGCGCCATCCAAGTGGGAGATTGCCGGCGATGGGCCGCAAAGCGGCCCCCGATGCTCGCTGGTTCCGTCGAGGGCGCTCGGGGTATTACAGCTCCGCTAAGGGGCTGCTACGCAGCCCATCGCCGGCAAGCCGGCTCCCACCACGACCGCGCTGTTCTTCAGGCCTGCGCTTTACCTGTGGAAGCAACTGTCTTGCCCAATGTCTAAAGGCCGGCGCAATCCCTGTAGGCGCCAAACTGTCTTGCAACTCGTTGATTTTGCTTGTGCTCCGTGCCTTCGCGATTGTGCCACCCGCGTTGCGGGTATAGACTTTGCACACCGATCACCCTAGGCCCCCTGTGGTCTCCCGACCGCCCGCGAGCATGAAACCACCGATCCAGTTGCCCCTGGGTGTGCGCCTGCGCGATGACGCCACCTTCATCAACTACTATCCGGGCGCCAATGCAGCGGCGTTGGGCTACGTAGAGCGGCTGTGCGAAGCCGACGCCGGCTGGACCGAGAGCCTCATCTACCTGTGGGGCAAGCAGGGTGTCGGCCGTAGCCACCTGTTGCAGGCCGCCACTCACCGCTTCCAGCAGCGGGGCGAAGCCGCTGTGTACCTGCCGCTGGCGCAGTTGCTCGATCGTGGTATCGGGTTGCTCGATTACCTGGCGCAGTACGAACTGGTGTGCATCGACGACTTGCACGTGATTGCCGGCAAGGCAGAGTGGGAAGAGGCGATGTTCCATCTGTTCAACCGCCTGCGCGACAGTGGTCGGCGCCTGCTGCTGGCCGCCTCGGCCTCGCCGCGCGAACTGCCGATCAAGCTGCCCGACCTCAAGTCCCGCCTGACCCTGGCGCTGGTATTCCAGATGCGCGGGCTGTCTGATGAAGACAAGCTGCGCGCCCTGCAATTGCGCGCTTCGCGCCGTGGCCTGCACCTGACCGATGAAGTCGGCCACTTCATCCTGACCCGTGGTACGCGCAGCATGAGTGCCCTGTTCGACCTGCTCGAGCGGCTCGATCAGGCTTCTTTGCAGGCACAGCGCAAGCTGACCATCCCGTTCCTGAAAGAAACCCTTGGCTGGTAAGCCCTTGAATACGGGGCTTTGAGCGGCAAAACGAAAAAGTCACATCTTTTTCGATAAAATTTGCAAATGGGCCTGATAGAAGGCATAGTTTCCCCCTTCTAAAGGACTACAGACACGGTCGTGCCCATGCTCAAGCGCTTCGCACCCCTCGTGCCCCTCGCACTTGTGACCCTGCTGATTGGCTGCGCGGCCCAAGGCCCTGTTTCCCAGCCCCAGGATCACACCCCGGTCGCCGCTCAGTCGGCGCCCAAGGCCAAAGCTTCGGTATCGTCCGTGTTCGGCGAGCAACCCGAAGTGGCCACTGAAGATGACCTTCAGGCGTTCTCCAGCACCAGCAAGCCTTATCAGTTGCCAGCCTTGGCCGACAGCATCCTCGAACGTGGCATGTCGCTGATCGGTACCCGTTACCGCTACGGTGGTACCTCGCAGGCGTCCGGTTTCGATTGCAGCGGTTTCATCGGCTACCTGTTTCGCGAAGAGGCCGGCATGACCCTGCCGCGCTCGACCCGCGAAATGATCAACGTCGATGCGCCCAAGGTGGCCCGCAACAAGCTCAAGCCGGGTGACTTGCTGTTCTTCAGCACCAATGGCCGTGGCCGTGTCAGCCATGCCGGCATCTATCTGGGTGACAACCAGTTCATCCACTCCAGCAGCCGCCGCAGCGGTGGTGTGCGCATCGACAACCTCGGTGATCGCTACTGGAGCAAGACCTTCATCGAGGCCAAGCGCGCCCTGGCCATGGCGCCGGCGAGCAATCTCGCACGCAACTGATATCAAAATGATGTACCCTGCCACGGCGACGATGCTTGAAAAGCTAGTCGCCGTGCGCATTTACAGAATGCGTCTAATCTAAATTCTCAACACTTTTCGGTTGCAGCCCAGCGATCTCAGACAGGATGTTCTGCCATGGTGATGATGGCGCGCTTCGCACTCCTTTCCCTGGTGGCATTGCTTGCTGCCTGCTCCAGCCGTGCCCCGGCACCGGCGCCTGTGGTACAGCCTCAGGTCTCGTACAGCCAACCCCCTGCTTCGCCGATTGCCAACGACGTGCTGATGCGCGCGATCGGTCTGGTGGGTACGCCGTATCGCTGGGGCGGTAACACACCCGATTCCGGTTTCGATTGCAGTGGCTTGATCAACTATGTCTACCGGGATGCGGCGGGCATCAGCCTGCCTCGCTCCACCCGAGAAATGATCGTCATGCGTGCTCCGACCGTGGATGTCCACTCCCTGCAATCGGGCGACCTGGTGTTCTTCGCCACCAGCGGTGGTTCGCAGGTCAGTCACGCCGGTATCTACGTGGGCGAAGGGCGTTTCGTGCATGCTCCGTCCACCGGTGGCACTGTGCGCCTGGATTACCTGTCCAACAGTTACTGGTCCAAAGCCTACCTGCAGGCAAAACGGGTGATCACTCAAGGGCATCTGGCGCATAACCCTTGATCGCGCAAGGCGCTACGGCGCCTTGCTTACCCGCCACACCACGTTGCCCACATCGTCTGCCACCAGCACGCCGCCGCGATGGTCGTTGACCACGCCTACCGGTCGCCCCATGGCGTTGGCATCGCCATCCAGAAAGCCGCTGAGCAGGTCGATCGGTTTGCCGACAGGTTTGCCAGCCGTGTCGAAGGGCACGAAGATCACTTTGTAGCCACTGTGCGGTTGGCGATTCCAGGAACCATGCTGGCCCACGAAAGCACCGTGGTCGAACGGTGCAGGCAGCGCTCCGGGCTCTGCAAACGCCAACCCCAGTGATGCGGTATGGGGCCCCACGGCATAGTCCGGCACAAGTGCCTGCGCGACTTTTTGCGGGTTCGGCGGCACGACCCGCTCATCGACGTGCTGGCCGTAATAGCTGTAGGGCCAACCATAAAAGCCGCCATCTTTCACCGATGTGATGTAGTCGGGCACCAGGTCACTGCCGATCTCGTCACGCTCGTTGACTGCCGTCCACAAGGCACCAGTACGCGGCTCCCAGGCCAGGCCGTTGGGGTTGCGCAGCCCAGAGGCAAAGATCCGGTGCGCGCCGCTGGCCGCATCGACCTCCCAGATCGCAGCGCGTCCCTGTTCCTGTTCCATGCCGTTCTCACCGACATTGCTGTTGGAGCCGACTGTCACATACAGCTTCTTGCCATCGGCACTGGCAATGACGTTCTTGGTCCAGTGATGGTTCAGGGGCCCCGCTGGCAACTCGATGACCTGCGCCGGCGGTTCGCGAAGCTGCAGAGCACCCGATGTGTAGCGAAAGCGCAGCAGCCTGTCGGTGTCGGCGACATAGAAATCCTGGCCGATCAGTGCCATGCCAAACGGCGAATTGAGCCCGTCGATGAAGGTCGTGCGGGTGTCGGCAACGCCGTCATGGTCGGCATCGCGCAGCAAGGTGATGCGGTTGGCGCTGGGCACCGCGGCACCGGCGCGCTTCATCGCCCTGTCCATGGCCCAGCCACGCAGGCCCTTGCCATCATCAGGCCTGGGCGGGGCATTGGTCTCTGCCACTAGCACATCACCGTTGGGCAGTACATGAAGCCAACGCGGGTGGTCGAGGTTGTCGGCGAAGGCGTTCACCTGTGTGCCTGCTGCCGCCTTGGGTTTACCACCCGTTGGCCAACCGATGGCGGGCGCGATATTGACGGTGGGTATCAACGTCTTTTTCGGTGGGGGCAGCTGTACAGACGGGCCGCTGCCCTCACTGACCTCCAGCATGGCCCTTTCGGTGCAGCCCGCCAGGCAAGCGCCCAGTACCCAAGGAAAGACAACACGCATGTGTTTCATGTCTGCACCCCTGTGACGATGCTCTTGAAGATTCAGAGCCGGGAGAACGGCCAGTGGTTCAGCTGAGCACTTCCCGGTCGTAGCGGCCGATCCGCTCGCAGCGATCCATGAGCAATCGATCATGCGCCTTTATCGGCATCAGATCGCTGCCAAATCACCCCCTTCGATTGACGCTCCCGGTGCAACACTCTAACCTTCGCGCGTGTTTCAGGTGCCCTGCAAGCCCGTCTGGGCAGGGTGAAACTGGGAAGCCGGTGTGCGCCTATAAGGTGCGAGTCCGGCGCTGCCCCCGCAACGGTAGGTGAGTCAAAAACCGCGCACGGCCACTGGATGCCAGTATCCGGGAAGGCGCGCGGGCCCGGGCCAACGCCCGCTCACGAGCCCGGAGACCGGCCTGTCACTGCCAACGGCATCACGGAGGGTGATGCGCGGTGCACCGTGGCGTCTGGCCACGGCCCTGCGCGCTCTCCGTCTGCCCGCCTATCGACCTGTCGCCGTGTCTTACGCGGCGACAGCCTGCGGAGACCCCCATGAGCGAAACCACCGAACGCGACGAACGTCACCTGGCGCGCATGCAGCGCAAGAAGGCGATCATCGACGAGCGCATCGCCAATTCCCCTAATGAGTGCGGCCTGCTGCTGGTGCTGACCGGCAATGGCAAGGGCAAGAGCAGTTCCGCGTTCGGCATGCTCGCACGCGCCTTGGGCCACGGCATGCAGTGCGGCGTGGTGCAGTTCATCAAGGGCCGCAACAGTACCGGCGAGGAGCTGTTCTTCCGGCGCTTCCCCGAGCAGGTGCGGTACCACGTGATGGGCGAAGGCTTCACCTGGGAAACCCAGGACCGCCAGCGCGACATTGCCGCCGCTGAGGCAGCCTGGGCGGTTTCACGCCAGCTGCTGCAGGACCCGAGCGTCCAGTTCGTGGTGCTCGACGAGCTGAACATCGCCCTCAAGCACGGCTACCTCGACCTCGATCAGGTGCTTGGCGACATCCAGGCGCGCCCCCCCATGCAGCATGTGATCGTCACTGGCCGCGCGGCCAAAGCCGAAATGATCGAACTGGCCGACACCGTTACCGAGATGGGCATGCTCAAGCATGCCTTCCAGGCGGGTATCCGTGCCCAGAAGGGCGTCGAACTGTGAGTCAGACGCGCCACTGCCCAGCCGTCCTGATCGCAGCACCGGCATCTGGCCAGGGCAAGACCACCGTGACCGCAGCCCTGGCCCGCCTGCACCGCAACCTTGGGCGCAAGGTCCGTGTGTTCAAATGCGGGCCTGATTTTCTCGACCCGATGATCCTCGAGCGTGCCAGTGGGGCGCCGGTGTACCAGCTCGACCTGTGGATGATCGGTGCGCAGGAAAGCCGCCGCCTGCTGTGGGACGCGGCGGGTGAGGCCGACCTTATCCTGATAGAGGGCGTGATGGGGCTGTTCGACGGCACCCCGTCCAGTGCCGACCTGGCGCGCCACTTCGGCGTGCCGGTGTTGGCGGTGATCGATGGTACGGCCATGGCCCAGACCTTTGGTGCACTGGCCCTGGGGCTGGCGCGCTACCAGCCCGACCTGCCGTTCGCAGGGGTGCTCGCCAACCGTGTCGGCAGCCTGCGCCACGCGCAGTTGCTCGAAGGCAGCCTGAGCGAAGGCCTGCGCTGGTACGGCGGGTTGTCGCGCGAGCGCGGTATCGAGCTGCCCAGCCGCCACCTGGGGTTGGTACAGGCCAGCGAGCTGAATGACCTGGATGCGCGCCTGGACGCTGCCGCCCAGGCACTGGGCAGCAGCTGCGATGCCGCATTGCCGCCGCCGGTGGCATTCGCCGCGCCGCAGGAAGTGCCCTGCACCGCCTCGCTGGCGGGTGTGCGCATTGGCGTCGCCCGGGACGCAGCGTTCGCCTTCACCTACGGCGCCAACCTCGACCTGCTGCGCAACCTGGGCGCACAGCTGGCGTTCTTCTCACCGCTGCACGACCGCGCGTTGCCCGATGTAGACAGCCTGTACCTGCCGGGCGGCTACCCGGAGCTGTACCACCATGCGCTGGCCGCCAACGCCCCGATGTGCGCCGCGATCCGTGCGCACCACGGCGCCGGCAAGCCGTTGCTGGCCGAGTGCGGTGGCATGCTCTACCTGCTCGATGCCCTGACCGACGTAGCCGGTGAGCGTGCAGCGCTGCTCGGCCTGCTGCCCGGCGAGGCGACCATGCAAAAACGCTTGGCGGCGCTGGCCCTGCAAGCTGTGGAGCTGCCCGAAGGCACTCTGCGCGGCCACACCTACCACCACTCCCTGACCAGCACCGAGCTGCAGCCCATCGCGCGCGGCCTGAGCCCCAACGGCGGGCGCGGCAACGAGGCGGTCTACCGCCTTGGGCGGCTCACTGCATCCTATGTGCACTTCTATTTCCCCTCCAACCCAGAGGCGGCGGCGGCGCTGTTGCGGCCATGAGCGAGCACGCCTTCAGTGATGCCGAGCGCGCGGCCGTCTACCGGGCAATCGGCGAGCGCCGCGACATGCGCCACTTCGCCGGCGGCAGCGTTGCGCCTGACGTGCTCGGCCGCCTGCTCGGCGCAGCGCACCAGGCCCCCAGCGTTGGCCTGATGCAGCCTTGGCGGTTCATCCGCATCAGCCAGGGGGATCTGCGCGGGCGGATCCAGGCGCTGGTGGAGGAGGAGCGGGTGCGCACGGCCCAGGCCTTGGGCGAGCGCAGCGACGCCTTCATGAAGCTCAAGGTAGAAGGCATCAACGACTGCGCCGAAGTCTTGGTGGCGGCATTGATGGACAACCGCGAGCCACATATTTTCGGCCGGCGGACCTTGCCGGAAATGGACCTCGCCTCGCTCGCCTGCGCCATTCAGAACCTGTGGCTGGCGGCCCGTGCCGAAGGGCTGGGGCTGGGCTGGGTCTCGTTGTTCGACCCGCAGGCACTGGCTGCGCTGCTGGGCATGCCTGCCGGCGCCAAACCGGTGGCGGTGCTGTGCCTGGGGCCTGTCACCGAGTTCTATCCGGCGCCCATGCTGGTGATGGAAAACTGGGCCCAGGAGCGGCCTTTGAGCGACATGCTGTATGAGAACCACTGGGGAGAGCGCCCATGAGTGTCGCTTTGCTGACCGTGGCCGGTGTGGCCCTGGATGCATTGTTCGGCGAGCCGCAGCGGCGCCATCCGCTGGTGGCCTTCGGTAACCTGGCGTCGAGCCTGGAGCAGCGCCTGAATGCCGGTGGGCGTGGTTGGCGCAGCCACGGCGTGAGTGCCTGGTTCCTGGCCGTGGTGCCCTTGACCCTGGTGGCGCTGATCCTCTCCTGGCTGCCCTACATTGGCTGGTTGGTGGATGTGCTGGCGCTGTACTGCGCCCTGGGCCTGCGCAGCCTGGGCGAGCATGTGCTGCCGGTCGCCAGCGCCTTGCGCCAGGGTGATCTGGAGGATGCGAGGCGCCGCGTCGGTTACCTGGTCAGCCGCGAGACCGGCGAGCTCGACGAGCCGGCCGTGGCCAGGGCCGCAACCGAATCGGTGCTGGAGAACGGCAGCGATGCCGTGTTCGCCGCGCTGTTCTGGTTCATCGTGGCCGGAGCGCCGGGCGTGGTCCTGTACCGCCTGAGCAATACGCTGGATGCCATGTGGGGCTACCGCAATGAACGCTTTGAACGCTTCGGGTGGTGTGCGGCGCGCATCGACGATGTACTCAACTATATTCCCGCAAGGCTGGTGGCACTGACCTACGCCTTGCTCGGCAAAACCCGCCTGGCGCTGGCCTGTTGGCGCAACCAGGGCCCGTTGTGGGACAGCCCCAACGCCGGGCCGGTGATGGCGGCGGGGGCCGGTGCGCTGGGTGTCGAACTCGGTGGCCCGGCGGTGTATCACGGTGAGCGCCACGAGCGCCCGCGCCTGGGCGAAGGCCCGGTAGCCGATGCCGGTGCCATCGAGCGCGGCTGGGCCCTGGTGCAGCGTGGCGTGTGGTTGTGGTTGCTGGTGATGTGCGTGGGAGCCTACTGCAATGCTTGAACATGGCGGCCGACTGCTCAGGGCAGTGCGGCAATACGGGATTGCCCGGGAGGCCTGGCTCGATCTGTCCAGCGGTATTGCGCCGTGGGCCTACCCGGTGCCGCCGATCCCGGCGCACGCCTGGGCGCGGCTACCCGAGACCGAAGACGGCCTCGAAGAGGCGGCCCGCCAGTACTACGGTGTTGGCCAATTGTTGCCGGTAGCGGGCTCGCAAGCGGCGATCCAGGCCCTTCCGCATCTGCGCCCGCGCGGTCGTGTCGGAGTGCTGTCGCCGTGCTATGCCGAGCATCCACAGGCCTGGCGACGCGCCGGGCATCACGTGATCGAACTGGATGAAAGCGAGGCCCAGGCGTGCCTGGACAGCCTCGATGTGCTGGTGCTGGTCAACCCGAACAACCCCACCGGCCACCGCGTGCCGCGCGATCGCCTGCTGGCATGGCATGCCCGCCTGGCCGAGCGCGGCGGCTGGTTGGTGGTGGATGAAGCCTTCATGGACAACACGCCCGAGCACAGCGTGGCCGGTTGCGCCGAACGCCCTGGGCTGATCGTGCTGCGCTCGTTCGGCAAGTTCTTCGGCCTGGCCGGTGTGCGCTTGGGCTGCGTGGCAGCCGAGCAGCCACTGTTGCGGCGCATGGCCGACCTGCTGGGCCCGTGGACCATCAGCGGCCCGACCCGGGTGCTGGCCCAGGCGTGTTTCGCCGACCGGGCAGCGCACCGGCTGCAGATCGAGCGTTGTGCCCGTGCCAGCCAACGGCTTGCCCGGCTGCTGGAAAACACTGGCCTGGCCCCCGCAGGTGGTTGCGACCTGTTCCAGTACGTACGCTACGAGCGCGCAGCGCACCTGCATGACTTTCTGGCCCGCCGCGGCATCCTGGTGCGCCTGTTCGAACAGCCACCTGCCGTGCGCCTGGGCCTGCCCGCCTGCGCTGCTGAAGAGCAGCGGCTGGCCCAGGCCCTGGCCGATTATCAGAAGGAAATGGCATGACCACCCTCATGGTGCAAGGCACCACCTCCGACGCCGGCAAGAGCACGCTGGTGACCGCCCTGT
Source organism: Pseudomonas sp. NPDC089758 (assembly GCF_044748705.1). NCBI lineage: Bacteria > Pseudomonadati > Pseudomonadota > Gammaproteobacteria > Pseudomonadales > Pseudomonadaceae > Pseudomonas > Pseudomonas sp. NPDC089758. The sequence goes on along the minus strand of NZ_JBIVGN010000002.1, from coordinate 347,345 downwards.
GCCGGTGGCTGCTGCGCGAGGGGGTGGCCGTGGTGCCGTTCAAGCCGCAGAACATGGCACTCAACAGTGCCGTGACTGCCGATGGCGGTGAGATCGGCCGCGCCCAGGCGGTCCAGGCCCAGGCTTGCCGCCTGGCGCCGCACACCGACATGAACCCGGTGCTGCTCAAGCCCAACAGTGACACCGGCGCCCAAGTCATCATCCATGGCCGCGCGGTCACCAGCATGAATGCGGTGGCCTATCACGACTACAAGGCCATTGCCATGCAGGCGGTACTGGCGTCCCACCAGCGCCTCAGCGGCCAGTACCCGGTGGTGATGGTCGAAGGTGCAGGTTCGCCTGCCGAGATCAACCTGCGTGCGGGTGACATCGCCAACATGGGGTTCGCCGAAGCGGTCGACTGCCCGGTGATTCTGGTCGCCGACATCAATCGCGGCGGCGTTTTCGCCCACCTGGTCGGCACCCTGGAACTGCTGTCGCCGACCGAGCAGGCCCGGGTCAAGGGCTTCGTCATCAACCGTTTCCGTGGTGACATCGCCCTGCTGCAGCCGGGCCTGGACTGGCTGGAGCAGCGCACGGGCAAGCCGGTGCTGGGTGTGCTGCCGTATGTCACCGACCTGCACCTGGAGGCCGAAGACGGCATCGATGTACGCCAGGCGGCCAAGGATGAGCGCGTGCTCAAGGTGATCGTGCCGGTGCTGCCGCGCATCAGCAACCACACCGACTTCGACCCATTGCGCCTGCACCCCCAGGTGGACCTGCAGTTCATCGGCCCTGGCCAGCCGATTCCGCCTGCCGACCTGATCATCCTGCCTGGCTCCAAAAGCGTGCGTGGCGATCTGGCGCAACTGCGCGCGCGCGGTTGGGATACCGCCATCGCCCGCCATCTGCGCTACGATGGCAAGCTCATCGGTATCTGTGGCGGCCTGCAGATGCTGGGCCGTGAGGTGCATGATCCGCTCGGCCTCGAGGGGCCTGCCGGGTCCAGCCCGGGGCTGGGCCTGCTCGATTACGCCACGGTGCTTGAGGCCGAGAAGCAGCTGCGCAACGTAGCCGGGGCCTTGCACCTCGAACAGTCGCCTGTGGCCGGTTACGAGATCCATGCCGGCGTCACCCAAGGCCCTGCGCTGGAGCGCCCCGCCGTGCAACTGGCCGATGGCCGCAGCGACGGAGCCATCAGCGCGGACGGGCAGATCCTCGCCACCTACCTGCATGGCCTGTTCGAAGGCAGCCAGTCGTGCGCAGCGCTGCTGCGTTGGGCGGGCCTGGCGGACGTGCAGCAGATCGATTACCAGGCCCTGCGCGAACGGGATATCGAACGCCTGGCCGACCTGGTGGAAAAGCACCTGGACACCGCGCAACTGCGCAAACTTTGTGGGCTCGCCTGACATGCGCAACCTGATCCTCGGCGGTGCCCGTTCGGGCAAAAGCCGCCTGGCCGAACAACTGGCAGTCGACAGCGGCCTGCCGGTGACCTATATCGCCACCAGCGAACCCCTTGACGGCGAAATGAACGAACGGGTACGCCTGCACCGCCAGCGCCGGCCAAGCGATTGGGCGCTGATCGAAGAGCCGCTGGCCCTGGCTGCCGCGCTGCGCGCCGAAGCGGGCGAAGGGCGCTGCCTGCTGGTGGACTGCCTGACCCTGTGGCTGACCAATCTGTTGATGCTCTACGACGATCAGCGCCTGGCCCAAGAGCGCGATGCACTGCTCGACTGCCTGGAGCAATTGCCCGGCGTGATCATTCTGGTCAGCAATGAAACCGGCCTGGGTGTAGTGCCCATGGGCGAGCTGACCCGGCGCTATGTCGACCAGGCCGGCTGGCTGCACCAGGCCGTCGCCGAACGTTGCCAGCGCGTGGTACTCACTGTCGCCGGCCTGCCCCTGATGCTCAAAGGACCTGCTTTATGAATTCGACCTGGTGGCTTGATGCCTGCCAACCTCTGGACACCGCCGCCATGGATCAGGCCCGCGCCCGTCAGCAGCAGCTGACCAAACCTGCCGGGTCGCTCGGCCAGCTGGAACACCTGGCTGTGCATCTGGCCGGGCTGCAGGGGGTTGAGCGACCGAGCCTGGTTCAGGTCGCCATCACGCTCTTTGCCGGTGACCATGGCGTGGTCGAGGAGGGGATTTCGGCCTATCCGCAGGCGGTCACCGGGCAGATGTTGCGCAACTTCGTCGGCGGCGGCGCAGCGATCAGCGTGCTGGCGCGCCAACTGCAGGCAAGCCTGGACGTGGTCGACCTCGGTACCATCGACCCGAACCTGCAATTGACTGGTGTTCGCCACCTGTGCCTGGGTGCCGGCACCGCCAACTTCGCCCGCCAGCCGGCGATGACCGAGGTGCAACTGCGGGCGGCCCTGCAAGCCGGCCGTGACAGCGCCCTGCGCGCAGCCCAGAACGGCGCGCAGCTGTTCATCGGCGGCGAGATGGGCATCGGCAATACCACGGCTGCTGCAGCGCTGGCCAGCACCCTGCTGGGCTGCCCGGCGCGCGAACTCAGTGGCCCAGGCACTGGCCTGGACAGCGCAGGGGTCCGCCACAAGGCTGAGGTGATCGAGCGCGCTTTGGTGCTGCACGGCCTGCGTGCCGACGACCCGCTGCAGGCGCTGGCCTGTGTGGGTGGTTTTGAGATCGCCGCCCTGGCCGGCGCCTACCTGGCCTGTGCACAGCAGGGCATCGCGGTGTTGGTGGACGGCTTCATCTGCAGCGTCGCCGCGCTGGTAGCCGTGCGCCTGAACCCACACTGTCGGGCCTGGCTGCTGTTTGCCCACCAAGGTGCCGAGCCTGGGCACAAGGCGTTGCTCGAGGCCCTGCAGGCCGAGCCGCTGCTGGCCCTGGGGCTGCGCCTGGGCGAGGGCAGCGGTGCGGCGCTGGCGGTGCCACTGTTGCGCATGGCCTGCGTGCTGCATGGGCAGATGGCGACCTTTGCCGAAGCGGCCGTGGCGGACCGGCCGGCATGATGCTGCACTTGTTGCGCCACGGTGAAACCGAACAGGGTGGCGGTTTGCGTGGCAGCCTGGACGATGCCCTCACCGAACTGGGCTGGGCGCAGATGCGCAGTGCCGTGGAGGATCGCGCCCCTTGGCAAGTAGTGGTCAGCTCACCCTTGCAGCGTTGTGCGCGGTTTGCCGATGAGCTGGGTGAACGGCTGGGTTTGACGGTGCAGCGCGAAGCCGATCTGCAAGAGCTGCACTTCGGTGAGTGGGAAGGGCGCAGCGCCCTGCAGATCATGCAGACGCAAGCGGATGAGCTGGGGCGTTTCTGGGCCGATCCTTACAGCTATACGCCGCCCGGCGGTGAGGCCGTCAGTGCGTTCGCCCAGCGGGTGCTGGGGGCTGTCGCCCGCTTGCATCAGCAGCATGCCGGCAAGCAGGTGTTGCTGGTCACCCACGGTGGCGTCATGCGCCTGCTGCTGGCGCGTGCGCGCGGTTTGCCCAAGGAGCAGTTGCTGCAGGTCGAAGTGGGCCACGGCGCGCTTGTACGTCTGGGCCTGGGCGGAGACGGCCAATTGACCGAGGTGCACTGAAATGCTGCCTTTTTGGATTGCCCTGCAGTTTCTCAGCAGCCTGCCGGTACGCTTGCCCGGTATGCCTGAACCGCGGGAGGTGGGGCGCTCGCTGCTGTGCTATCCGCTGGTCGGCTTGCTGTTCGGGCTGTTGCTGTGGCTTGCCAGCCATCTGTTGCAAGGCGCGCCGGCACCTTTGCACGCGGCGTTGCTGCTGGCCCTATGGGTATTGCTCAGTGGTGCGCTGCACCTGGACGGCCTGGCAGACAGCGCTGATGCGTGGCTGGGTGGGTTCGGCGATCGCGAGCGCACGCTCAAGATCATGAAGGACCCGCGCAGCGGGCCGATTGCCGTGGTCACCCTGGTGCTGGTGTTGTTGCTGAAGTTCTGTGCGCTGTGGGTGCTTGTCGAGCGCGGCGCGGGTGCACTGCTGGTGCTGGCACCTGTGATTGGGCGGGCAGCGATGCTGGGGCTGTTCCTGGGCACGCCATACGTGCGCCCTGGCGGGCTTGGGCAGGCGCTGGCCGAGCACCTGCCGCGTCGCACGGCGCGCTGGGTGCTGTTGGGCAGTTTGCTGTTCTGCCTGCTGCTGGGGGGCTGGAGTGCGCTGTGGGCGGGCCTGCTGGCGTTCGCGGTGTTCTGCTGGTTACGACAGCTGATGTGCCAGCGCTTGGGCGGGACCACTGGCGATACCGCGGGGGCAGTGCTGGAGTTGCTGGAGCTGGCCGTGGTGCTGGGGCTCGCTTTGGGGATGTAGCTGCACCTGCCAGGTGCAATGCCCGGCAATACATCAGCAAATGCTTCGTGGGTCGGAAAGGGTATCCTCGGTTTTTTGCATTGGCCAAGGAGGCCTCATGTGGCATTGGATCCTTGCCAGCTTGCTCATCTTTGCCCTGCCACCAGCCCTTGCCGCCGACCTCATTGGCTTCTGGAACACCCCGCGCCACGGCGGTAACAGCTTCAACCGCCTGCCACCCGATCAGGCTTACTTCGACGCTTTGCGCGGTTATGGCGCAACCTGGGTGCGGTTGTCCTATGACAAATGGCAACCTGCGCAGCGCGACTTTCTGTTGGGTAGCGCCGACCATTACCGGGGCTTGGCCGAAACGGACCTCAAAACACTGCGCGAAACACTTGATCGTGCGCATGAGGCTGGCCTGAAGGTCGTGATTGCCCCACTTTCGCTGCCGGGCATGCGCTGGTCGCAAAACAACCAGGGCCAGTTCGATGACCGCTTGTGGCAAGACAAGCAGTACTGGGCCCAGGCGGCCGATTTCTGGCGTGACCTGGCGCGCGAGCTCAAGGGCCACCCGGCCATCGCTGCCTACAACCTGATCAACGAACCTGCACCGGAGCGTGAGGGCGGCCTCGCCGAGCATGCGCCCGCGCGGCACATGCAGCAGTGGTATGCGCGCGAAAAGGGCGGAGCACGTGACCTGCCCGGCTTTTACCGGCAACTGCTGCTGGCGATCCGTGAGGTGGATACGCTCACGCCAGTCATGCTCGACGCTGGTTGGTATGCAGCAGCCGATGCTTTGAGCTACTGGCCCGAGCCGCTCAAGGATCAGCGGGTGCTGTACAGCATTCACATGTACGAGCCCTATGCCGCCACCAGCGCGCCAAACATGGCGCGCAAAAAACCGTATGCCTATCCGGGGCCGGTGCCCTTTGCCGGGCAAACCTGGCACTGGGATGGCAAACGGGTAGAGCAGTACCTTGAGCAGCCGCTGGCGTGGATGGCGGCCCACAACGTGCCGCGTGAGCGCCTGGTCGTTGGCGAGTTCGGTTGCATGCGCCGCTTGCCGGGTTGCAGGCAGTACCTTGAAGACGTGCTCAGCGTGCTTGATCGCAACCAGTTGCACTGGGCCTTCTACAGCTTCCGTGAGGACAGCTGGGATGGCATGGACTATGAGCTGGGTTCGGCCAAGGTGCCCTGGCGCTATTGGCAAGCCATCGATAACGGGGCACCGGACCCGCTGGCGCGCAGCGCTACCGCAGCATTCGAGCCGATCCGCCGACGTTTGAGCCCGCAGCAGCGCTGAAACTTCTTGCAACATGCCAAACGCGGGTATATACACGTAACCATGTTGACCAGTGAATGCATCTGCACCCACCTGCGTCGTGCCGCCCGTGGGGTGAGCCGGCATTACGACGAAGCCCTCGAAGGTTTCGGCATCAACGTCGCCCAATTTTCCCTATTGCGCCACCTGCAGCGGCTCGACCGGCCGAGTATCACCACCCTGGCTGAAGCCATGGGCCTGGAGCGCAGCACCCTTGGCCGCAACCTGAGGGTGCTGGAAGCCGAAGGCTTGGTAGCTTTGGCTGAGGGGGATGACCAGCGCAACCGTGTCGTGCTGTTGACTGACGCGGGGGCGAGCCGCTTGCAAGCGGCCTACCCAGCATGGGAGCTGGCGCAGCAAGTACTGGTGCAGCGATTGGGTGAGGGGCAGCGCGACCAGTTGGTGCGTTTGCTGGCACAACTGGCTTGAGCCAATTTGACTTAAAGCGGGTATATACCCGCATAACCTTGTGATGTGCTGGAGATAACGACAATGACTTCGGTTTGGCGAACCAGCGGGTGGGTACTGGTGGGGGCTGCGTTGATCCTGGCATTGTCCCTGGGTGTGCGGCACGGCTTCGGCTTGTTCCTGGCGCCGATGAGCGCAGATTTTGGCTGGGGCCGTGAAGTTTTCGCGTTCGCCATTGCCCTGCAGAACCTGATCTGGGGTTTGGCGCAGCCGTTTGCCGGTGCGTTGGCAGACCGCCTGGGCGCAGCGCGGGTGGTCATCATCGGCGGCATCTTGTATACCGCGGGCCTGCTGCTGATGAGTACGGCCGACTCGGCCTGGTCGCTGTCACTCAGTGCCGGCCTGCTGATTGGTATCGGCCTGTCCGGCACCTCGTTCTCGGTCATTCTTGGCGTGGTTGGCCGGGCGGTGCCGGCTGAGAAGCGCAGCATGGCCATGGGCATTGCCAGCGCGGCAGGCTCGTTCGGCCAGTTTGCCATGCTGCCCGGTACGCTGGGCCTTATCGAATGGCTGGGCTGGTCGGCAGCGCTGCTGGTGCTCGGCCTGCTGGTGGCATTGATCGTGCCCTTTGTCGGGCTGCTGCGTGACCGCCCGTTGCCTGCCCTCGGTGGCGAACAAACGCTGGGCCAGGCGTTGCGTGAAGCCTGCTCGCATTCGGGTTTCTGGCTGCTGGCGCTGGGCTTTTTTGTCTGCGGCTTCCAGGTGGTATTCATTGGCGTGCACTTGCCGGCCTATCTGGTTGACCAGCACCTGGCGGCAACCACCGGTACCACCGTGCTGGCGCTGGTCGGGCTGTTCAACATCGTCGGCACCTACACGGCGGGCTGGTTGGGTGGGCGCATGTCCAAGCCGCGCCTGCTCACGGCGTTGTACCTGTTGCGCGCGGTGGTGATCGTGCTGTTCCTCTGGGCACCCGTGACCCAGTTCAGCGCCTACCTGTTCGGCATTGCCATGGGCTTGCTGTGGCTTTCGACCGTGCCCTTGACCAACGGCACCGTTGCCACGGTATTCGGCGTGCGTAACCTGTCGATGCTGGGCGGCATCGTCTTCCTGTTCCATCAGTTGGGTGCCTTCCTCGGTGGCTGGCTGGGGGGTGTGGTGTATGACCGTACCGGTAATTACGACCTGGTCTGGCAGATCTCCATTCTGCTCAGCCTGCTGGCTGCCGCGCTCAACTGGCCGGTGAGTGAGCGCCCGGTCGCCCGCCTGCAGGCTCAGGCGGCATGAACCGCTACCTGGCCCGCGCGTTGCTCGCCGTGGGGGCGGCACTGCTGCTGGTGCTGGCGTGGTGGGGCTGGCATCGGGGCGGCATGGCCCTCATGCAACTGGGCGTAGGTGTGTGTTAAGCGCTACCCTGCAAGTTCGAGGGTCGTCTTGCAGAGGAGTGTTTTGATGCGTGCATATGGGTTGATGATGCCGTTGCTGGTCATGTTCGCTGCCGGTTCTGCCTGGGCGGCGGATTGCCCGGCATTGTTGCAGGGCAGCTTGCCGGAGTTGCGTGGCAAGGGTGAGGTCGACCTTTGCCAGCGTTTTGCCGGTAAGCCTCTGGTGGTGATCAACACGGCCAGTTATTGCGGGTTTGCGCCGCAGTTCGAGGGGCTTGAGAGTGTCTACAAGAAATATCACGAGCAAGGGTTGGAGATGCTCGGCGTGCCGTCCAACGATTTCAAGCAGGAAGACGTCGACAGCGAGAAGACCGCCAAGGTCTGTTATGCCAACTATGGCGTGACGTTCACCATGACCAAGACCCAGGCGGTGCGTGGCAAGGATGCGATCCCGCTGTTCGTGGGGCTGGCGGAGCAGAGCAGTGCTCCGAAGTGGAATTTCTACAAGTACGTGATTGATCGCAGGGGCAAGGTGATTGCCAACTTCTCCAGCCTGACCAAACCGGATGATGCTGAGTTCACGGCGGCGATCGAGAAGGCGATTGCATCGCAGCCATAACCCCGCGCTCTTGTTTTGCCTTGCTATCGCTTGGGGGTTGCAGCCCATCGCTGGCAAGCTGGCCCTTACAGGTACAACACAGAACCTAAAGAGCTGCGCGGTCCCTGTGAGCGCCAGCGTGCCCGCGATGGGCTGCGTAGCAGCCCTGAAATCGCTGACTGACTGGCGTCAGCCCCACGGGCTGCTTTTACACAGCCGTGCGGATCAGAAACGGTAGGTGAGGGAGGCACCTATACCGTGAGCGCTGTTCTCGTACTTGGCCTGGTAGCTGCCTTTGGTGGCGCTGACCTGGTTGACCTTGGTGTCCTCTTCCCACAGGTAGGAGTAGGCCACGTCGATGGTCATGTCGTCGTTCGGGCTCCAGCCCGCACCCAGGCTGAACACCTTGCGGTCGCCAGTCGGGATGCGCGGTGAACGGTCGTGGTTGTTGGTTGGCGATTGGTCGACGGTAAAGCCGGTACGCAGCACCCACTCCTTGTTCACCTTGTAGGACGCGCCAATGGCGTGGGCCCAGGTGTCGTGCCAGTTCTGCTCTTCGCTGATGGTCTCGAACGCCGAACCTGCAAGCGGTGCCGGCACATCGTTCTGCACGGTGATGTCTTTGAGGCGGCTCCAGCGGGTCCAGGTGCTGCCCGCGTAGAGGGTCCATTGGTCGTCGAGTTCGTGGGTGACCGAAAGATCCACCGATTCCGGTGTCTTGATCTTGAGGCTGGCGTCGAACTTGTCGCCATTGAAAGGCCCGATCAGCGGGGTGCTCACACGGGTCTTGCCTTCGAGCTTGTAGTCGACCATGGAGTGGTAGGTCAGGCCGACACGAGTACGGTCGGTGGCCTGCACCAGGATACCGATGTTGTAACCGACAGCGGTATCGTCGCCCTTGATCTTCACTTCACCGTCATTGCTGCCCGGGGTGAACGGGTTGATCAGGCTTGAGCCCAACTCGCCCTTGATGCGGTTGATGGTCGGGCCGAAACCGATCGACACCTTATCGTTGAAGGCGTAGCTGACGGTTGGCTGGAAGGTGATGACTTCGACGTGGCTCTTTTTACCCCAGTAGCGCGCGGCATCGTCGCTGCCGTAGTCGGTGACCAGACCAAACGGTACATAGACGCCGAAACCGACGCTCCAGTGATCGTCGAGGGGTTTGACGTAGTAGCCCATCGGTACGCCGACCACAGGCACCATGTCACCGTCGGTTTCCCCCCCGAGGTTGCTTCCAGGGCCCGAGATATCGGTTTTGGCAATGACGGCAGCGCCGCCCACGGTGAATTGTTCGCGCTTGAGGCGTGACATGCCTGCCGGGTTGCCAAACACAGTACTGGCATCTTCGGCAGAAGAAGAACGTCCCGCGAAACCTGTCCCCATGCTGCTGATGCTCTGTTCGTTGAGGGCAAAGCCGGCAGCGAACAGATGGCTGGAGGCGAAAGCCACGGCCAAGCCGAGGGAGGTTTTGAGCATTACTTTTTTCATTATTAGAAACTCCTTGGGATCTCCGGGGCGAAAAGCTACCAACAATTCACGCGCCGCGCCATAGCCTGTATCGCAGGAGATAGAGCGGTTTTGTAGGACAATCCGACCAAAATTCCATTTTTTCCGGTAGTGCTGTAGGGCGTTTCCTAAGATGCCTGTGGCAATTTCTGAGTAATACACAGATGCCAGGCCTGCGTGAAGTCGCGCAGACGGCCTTGGGGGTTAAAGATCTGACGCCAGATTCGCGCCTGGCCTAGCAGGTCGTCGACGGCAGGCAGGGGCGTGGCTTGCGCTTCGATGAGCATCCAGGCGATGGCGGTGGAGTAGCGCAGGTTGACTGCAAGCTCCAGGTGCGGGCCACCCAGAAACGCATGTTGGCTCGCCAGGCCGCGGACCAGGCTGGCCAGCTCAGGGTCACGGGCGAGAAAATCGTCCCAGACCGCGCGATGGCGATGCTCGCCGATACGGTAAAGCCCGTGGCCACGGCGATCATGCAGCGCCGACCCGAGTGCCGACTGGCTGGCCGCGATGCCCAGCAAAAGGGCTTCGGCACTGGCACAATGACGATTGAGATAGACCAAGGTTGGTCGAATCACATACTGACACAATTCATTCGCCGCAATACCCATGATGCCCTCGAGCAGTAAGGGGCCGACGGGCGTGGGAGCTTGGCAGCTGGTGAATGATCAGGCCCGCCGGAAGCGGCAAGGACCGCTCGAGTTGAAGTGTAGTGTGATAATCGTGGTGTAAAGGGCTGTTTTTAAATCGATTGCTGCCTGTCGTTCGGCGCTATATGCCTTGCGGCAATTAGGCCAAGAACGATCAGGTAGCTTACCGTGTGCGTCATTCAGCGACTGAATGCCACGGTATTCGCCGCTCACGCAGTGAGCGACTGGCGCGTCCGGGCAATGACGGCTTGCAGCGGTTCCGAGCGGCTGTACTGTTCGGGGTACAGGCGTTCGGTGTGGCAGGCAACGCCGTGCTCGTCCACCAGGGTGAAGCTGAAGTTGCCCTTGCGTGGGGCGGTGATAAGGCACTTCAACGGCGAGAAGGCCTGGGAGAGGGTGCCAATGGCAGCCTGAATTTGTTGAGTTTGCATATTGTTGGATGTTCCTGCTTTAAACACGGGGATTATGATCCGTGCATGATAGAAACGTTCCAGTGACGCCTTTATTAAGGGACGAACGAACCTGACTGGAACAGGGCAGCCAGAGGGGGCGCAATCATAAGGTGGGCGCTTGGGCTGACTGGTAGGTACTTCAGAGGGCAGGCAGCATGCCGGGGCCAAGGTTCAAGGCCATCGGTATGGAATCCTGATCAATCTGTCACGTGATTCGTGCTGAACAGCGCAAGGCTGGAGAGTGAATCATCGAAAGGGCCGGTCCTGGTTTCAGCAGTGGTGCTCTTGGGGGGAGCAGGCCTGCAAGGACGCTTCTGGCCAGAATTGACTTTCAGCTTGGTACTAACGAGGCGCACCTTACCGCAAGCTCAGAATCATTGCAAGCATTGCCACGTTTCTTCGGGTAAGCCGGGCAGTATGGCGCTTCTTTTGCGTTGTGTGAAGAGGGGGCAAATGGCCCATAACCGGCCGGATGTACCAATTTCGTGCATTCAAATGCAGGTTTTCGGTGCACTTGTTCACATTCCGGGCGTGACTTGTAACAGCTTGGCAACACCCCCCATCGACCCTGCCAATGCCTTGACTGATGCCTTAAGTCAATGAAAAAAAACACTATTTTTTACTGGTGAAAAAATCGTCAGTTTGACTGAAAGCCCCGGTTCACGCGGGTTTGCGGGGTGGTTTGGGGGGTTGTCCACCGAGTTATCCACAGGAACTGTGGATTGTCCCGAGCGCTTGCTCTAGGACGGGAGTGCCAGCAAATTACAGAACTGTCCGACAGTTATCAGTCAGCTGCAGATCCGCCGGTCATCTACTTGGGAACGTCAAGAAACGATCATCGAGAATTTTTTCCAGGCGTTGAAAATCGTCGGGCCACGGCAAGAAAAAAAGGGTAGAGTGGCGCGCTTTTCAAATTGCCTTCTCTGTTCGTCATGAAATTTCGCGGTAGATCCTCCACCGAACCCGCTGTTACGCCATCAGCCCCTTCGTCCAGACGTTTTTCCCTGAAAGTGGCCCTCTGGCTGTTGGACAACCCGCGCCTGGGCGAAAAACCTCAGGTCAAGCATCTGGCCGGGCGCCTGCTCAAGCAACCGGCTCGGGAGGGCGTGGTGGTGGCCCAGAGCCGATTGGGGCAGATGCTTTGCCGCGACTGCGGCAACGCGCGTGACAGGCGTATCGGGCACGAACTGCTGCGCCAGGCGGCGCGCGCCGGTGACCGCCGGGCGCAACTGGAATATGCGCGGCTGTGCCAGGCCAACGCGCCAGAGCAGGCGCAGAAACGGACTGACTGTTAAGCTGCAGCTCATTTGCGACAGACTGTTCGGGGTAAGCATGGCAGTGGATCTGACCAGCATCGTGCTGGGCTTGGTGGCAGGCGCCTTGCCTTGCCTGGTGTGGGTCATGCAGGTGCAGCGCCGTCAGGCTGCCGGCCAAGGCGAGCGGGCCTTGCTCGAAGAACGCCTCAATGGGGCCCTGCTGGCCCAGGCAGGCCTGCAAGCACAACTGGATGCCAGCCGTGACGAGGTGAGCGACCTCAGCGAAGCCAACACGCTCAAGCAGGCCCAACTGGCCGCCCAGGGCCGTGAACTCGAGCTGCTGCAGATTGACCGCGACAATGCCCGTGACGCTGCCCACGCCTGGCACCTGGAGCGCGCCAACCGGGAAGCCGAACTGCGTCGCCTGGAGGCCCAGGCAGCGCGCCTGGAAGCGGAGCTGCGTGAGCAGCAGGACAGCCATCAGCAGCGCCTGGAAGACCTGCAGGAAGCCCGCGATACCCTTCGCGCGCAGTTCGCCGACCTGGCCACGAAAATCTTCGACGAGCGCGAGCAGCGTTTCGCGCAGACCAGCCAGCAGCACTTGGGCCAGTTGCTTGACCCGCTCAAGGAGCGCATCCAGGCCTTCGAAAAGCGTGTCGAGGAGAGCTACCAGCAAGAAGCCCGTGAACGCTTTTCCCTGGGCAAGGAACTGGAGCGCCTGCAGCAACTCAACCTGCGCCTGTCCGACGAAGCCACCAACCTCACCCAGGCGCTCAAGGGCCAGAAAACCCAAGGCAACTGGGGTGAGCTGATTCTCGAGCGCGTGCTCGAGCATGCCGGCCTGGAAAAGGGCCGCGAGTACCAGACCCAGGTCAGCCTCAAGAGCGCCGACGGTGAGCGCTTCCAGCCAGACGTACTGATCATGCTGCCCGGTGACAAGCAGGTGGTGGTCGATGCCAAGGTCAGCCTCACGGCCTACCAGCAGTTTGTCAGCAGCAATGATGAAAGCGCGCTCAAACAGCACGTACAGTCGCTGCGCAGCCACGTCAAAGGGCTGTCGAGCAAGGACTACAGCCGCCTGGACGGCTTGCACAGCCTGGATTTCGTGTTGTTGTTCGTGCCCATCGAGGCCGCGTTTTCGGCAGCCCTGCAGGCCGAGCCGAACCTGTTCCAGGAGGCCTTCGACCGGCAGATCGTGATCGTCAGCCCGACCACCTTGCTCGCCACTCTGCGGGTCATCGACAGCCTGTGGAAGCAAGAACGCCAAGGGCAGAACGCCCGCGAGATCGCCGAACGCGCCGGTTGGCTGTATGACAAGTTCGTGCTGTTCATCCAGGACCTGGACGAGCTGGGCAATCGCCTGCAGCAGGTCGACAAGGCCTATGCCGCTGCGCGCAACAAACTCTGTGAAGGGCGTGGCAACCTGGTCAGCCGCAGCGAGCAGCTCAAGCTGCTCGGCGCCCGTGCCAGCAAAAGCCTGCCGGCCGACTTGCTGGAGCGGGCACTGACGGATGAAACGCTGGCGGACCAGGCGGTTACTGAACCAGGCTCAGATGGCGATTGAGCAGCGCGCGCAAGGCCGCAGGCTTGACCGGCTTGGCCAGGTAATCAAGGCCTGCGGCATGCACCGTGGCCAAGGTTTCCTTGCTGCCGTCGGCGCTGATCACCACCCCAGGCACCGGCTCGCCCAGGCGCGCGCGTAGCCAGCCCATCAGCCCGGTTCCGGTTTCGCCGTCATCCAGGTGATAGTCCACCAGCGCCAGGTGCGGGCGCATGCCCTGCGCCAGCAACGCCTCGCAATCGGCGCGGTTACGCGCCGTCCATACCTGGCAGCCCCAGCGGCTGAGCAGGCTGTTCATGCCGATCAGAATGCTGTCTTCGTTGTCGATGCACAGCACCTGCAGCCCGGCCAGGGGTTGGCTGGCTTGCTCCACCGGCGCGCTCGGCGCGGCCGCTGCCTGGCGGGCGATCGGGACATTGACGCGGAACACCGTGCCTTTGCCAGGCCAGGAACGCACCTGCAGCGTGTGGCCGAGCACCCGGCACAGGCCATCGGCAATCGCCAGCCCCAGCCCCAGGCCCTTTTCGGCGCGGGTCTGGTGACTGTCCAGGCGCTTGAACTCCTGGAAGATCACCTGCAGCTTGTCGTCGGCAATGCCCGGGCCGCGGTCCCAGACCTCCAGCCACAGCCGCTCGCCCTGGCGCCGGGCGCCCAGCAGGATCGGGCTCTTGCCGTAACGCAGGGCATTGGTCAGGAAGTTCTGCAGCACCCGGCGCAGCAGTTTCATGTCACTGTCGATCCGCAGGCGGCTACCGCGCAGGCGGAACTCCAGCCCTTTTTCGGCGGCCAGGACCTTGAACTCGGCACCCAGCGTATCGAACAGCTCATTCAGGGCAAAAGGCTTGGCGTCTGGGGTGATCTTGCCGTTTTCCAGGCGCGAGATATCCAGCAGGTCGCTGATCAGCTCTTCCGCCGAACGCAGCGAACTGTCCATGTGCTGCACCAACTGTTGGGCTTCCTCGTTCATGCCCCCGGCCTGCTGCGACAAGGCGGCGGAGAACAGCCGCGCGGCGTTGAGCGGCTGCATCAGGTCATGGCTGACCGCCGCCAGGAAGCGGGTCTTGGACTTGCTGACCGCTTCGGCCTGGCTTTTGGCCTCCGACAGCGCCTGGTTGAGTTGCGACAGCTCGTGGGTGCGTTCGGCCACCCGCTGTTCAAGGCGCTCGTTGGCGTCGCGCAACGCCTGTTCGGCCTCGCGGAACGGGGTGATATCGGTGAAGCTCATGACGAAGCCGCCCCCGGGCATCGGGTTGCCGATCAGTTCGATCACCCGGCCATTGGGGAACAGCCGCTCGGACGAATGCGCGCGGCCTTGGCGCATCCAGTGAAGGCGCCGGGCCACATGCACCTGCGCCTCTCCCGGGCCGCACAGGCCGCGTTCGGCGTTGTAGCGGATGATGTCGGCGATCGGCCGGCCGACGCTGATCAACCCGTCGGGGTAGTTGAACAGCTCCAGGTAGCGGCGGTTCCAGGCCACCAGGTGCAGGTTCTGGTCGACCACACTGATGCCCTGGTTGATGTTCTCGATGGCGCCTTGCAGCAGGGCGCGGTTGAACTGCAGCACTTCGCTGGCTTCATCGGCGATGCGCACCACGTCTTCAAGCTGCATGTCGCGGCCTTCGATGGCCGCCTTGACCACGGCGCGGGTCGAGGAGCTGCCAAGCACCCCGGCGAGCAGGCGCTCGGTGTGTTCGATCCAGTCGCCGTCAGCGTTCTGGTTGGGATTGAAGCCTTTGCCCTGGCGATAAGCAAAGCGGATGAAGCTTTGCCGGGCACGCTCCTCACCGACAAAGCGTGAGGCCAGCGTCAGCAGGTCATCGATCTGCACCGCCAGCAGCGGTTTGCCGTTGGGGCGGGCACTGGTCTGCTGGCCGATGAAGCGCCCGGCCTGCCAATGCTCCGACACGCGCGTGCGCGACAGCATCGAGACCCAGGCGAACAACGTGAAGTTGCCCGCCAGTGACAGCACTACCCCCTGTGTGAGCGTCGTGATCGGCAGGCCCAGCGGGTTGCCGTGCAGCCACGCCAGGCCCGGGAACAGCTGCAGCGACCAGCCCAGGCTGTGGGCGGTGATTGGCAGCACCAGGGTGTAGAACCACAGGAAGATACCTGCAGCGAGGCCGGCGAACACGCCACGGCGGTTGGCTTGCTTCCAGTACAGCGCACCGAGCATGGCCGGGGTGAGTTGGGTCACGGCGGCGAAGGCGATCTGGCCGATGGTTGCAAGGCTTGCCGTAGAGCCAAGCAGGCGGTAGCTGACATAGGCCAGCAGCAGGATGACCACGATGGTCACCCGGCGCACCGACAGCATCCAGTGGCGGAACACCTCGAAGGGCCGTTCGGCGTTGTTGCGGCGCAACAGCCACGGCAGCAGCATGTCATTGGACACCATGGTCGACAACGCCACGGCCTCGACGATGACCATGCCGGTGGCGGCCGAGGCACCGCCGATGAAGGCCAGCAGAGCCAGGCTCGGGTGCGCTTCGGCCAACGGCAGGCTGATCACGAAGGAGTCGGAAATCACCGTACCTGGCAGCAGCATTTGCCCGGCCAGGGCAATGGGCACCACGAACAACGCGGCCAAGGCCAGGTACATCGGGAACACCCAGCGCGCCAGGCGCATGTCCTGCGGCTCGATGTTCTCCACCACGGTGACGTGGAACTGCCGGGGCAGGCAGATGATCGCCATCATCGCCACGGCGGTCTGCACCACCATCGAGGGCCAGTTGATCGTCTCCTGCCAGTAGCTGTCCAGCAGCACCGACTGGCGCGCCTGGGTGAACAGGTCGTCAAACCCGTCGTACAGGTTGAACACCACGAACACGCCCACGGCGAGGAAGGCCAGCAGCTTGATCAGGGACTCGAACGCGATGGCCAGGACCATGCCGCGGTGGTGTTCGGTGACGTCGAGGCTGCGCGTGCCAAAGACGATGGCGAACAACGCCAATACCAGCGACACCACCAGCGCGGTGTCCTGCACACGGGTGCCGGTGGCGTCGGCATTCGCGCCGATCAGCAGGTTGACACCGAGCACGATGCCCTTGAGCTGCAAGGCGATGTAGGGCAGCACCCCGACCAGGCAGATCAGCGCCACCACCACGGCCAGGGTCTGCGACTTGCCGTAGCGGGCCGCGATGAAGTCGGCGATCGAGGTGATGTTCTGCTGCTTGCTGATCAGCACCATCTTCTGCAGCACCCAGGGCGCGAAGATCAGCAGCAGGATCGGGCCCAGGTAGATTGGCAGGAAGGCCCACAGTTGCTCGGCCGCCTGGCCGACCGCACCGAAGAAGGTCCAGCTGGTGCAGTACACCGCCAGTGACAGGCTGTACACCCAGGCGCGCAGCCGCGGCGGCAATGGTGTGCTGCGGCGGTCGCCGTAGAAGGCGATGGCGAACATGACGGCCATGTAGGCCAGGGCGACCAGAGCGATCAGCCCGCTGGACAACGACATGAAGACTCCGGAGCAAAAAAAGTAACGCGATCCCGATCAGTCAGTCTGGCACGCAGGCGGGGGTTCGTCAGCGCCGACGATGGTCGCAGTGGCGCGTCGTCGCAGGCACTGGCACATCGAGCTGCGCCAGTGCCCGCCATCGCTTCAGGAAATATCGATCTGGTAGCGGAAGCCTTCGGCTGCTGCCTGGGACACGCGGTACTCCAGCGGGCTGCGATCGTAACCCAGTGCCGTGCGCTGGATGACCACCACGGGCGCACCTTCCTTGATTGCCAGGTGGCCGGCACTGGCTGCATCGGCTGTACCCACGGTCAGTGTTTCCTTGGCCGAGGCGACGCACTGGCCGCAGCTGGACTCGTAAAAGGGGTAGAGCAGGTCGCCGAAGGCCTCTGTGTCAATATCCAGCAGGGCCATGAAACGCTTGGCCGGTAGCCAGATCTGCTCATGGAACAGCGGGCGGCCGTCCACCAGGCGCAGGCGCTCTAGCCAGATGACCTGTTCTGCATCGCCCAGGCCAAGGGCTGCGCTGACTTGCTCCGGTGGCTCGCGCAGCTGCTTGTCCAGTATGCGGCTGATCGGCACCAGCCGCTGGCCGGTCGAATCCACCTGTCGGAAAAACCGCACCAGTGAACCCTCGAAGTCAGGGCGCCGGACGAAGGTGCCGCGGCCCTGGCTGCGCAACAGCAGGCCTTCATTGACCAAGGTGTCGACCGCCTTGCGCACTGTGCCGATGGCGACACCGTAGAGGCGGGTGAGCTCCGTTTCAGTGGGGATCGTTCCCCCGGGTAGCCATTGCCCGGCGGCGATCCTGGCGAGGATTTCTTCCCGTACTTGCTGATAAAGCGGTAGGCGCGGGTCTTGTCCGAGAATCCCGTTACTCATTGTGCGAAGGGTCCATGGCTGACGAGTTGGCACTACTTTACCACCCGGGGCTTGATTGACAGAGTCGGTCGACTGAAGATATGGTCATATATTCATATATATGACTGCATGTTTGTATAACAACGCAGCGCTTCAGCTGCCAATAACAATCGACCAGGGTTCGCTTCATGACCAACCCCTATCTGCCCGCCATCACCGGCGTCGATACCCATGCCCATATCTTTCGCCAAGACCTGCCGATGGTGCCCAACCGTCGCTACAGCCCAGACTACGATGCGCTGATCGAGCAATACCTCGATCATCTGGATCAGCATGGCCTGTCCCATGGCGTGCTCATCCAGCCCAGTTTCCTGGGCACCGACAACAGCTTCATGGTCCAGGCTCTGCGCCGTTTTCCTGAGCGCTTGCGTGCTGTGGCGGTCGTCGATGCCACGGTCAGCGATCAGCAGCTCGATGCGCTGGGTGACGCCGGCGTGGTGGGCATCCGCCTGAACCTGGTCGGCAAGCACCTGGCAGACTATGCCGGGCCCGAGTGGACCGCCTTGTTCAAACGCTTGGCTGCGCGCGGCTGGCAAGTGGAAATCCAGCGCTGTTTCGATGACTTGGCCTTGATCGTGCCAGCGATCCTCGCCTGCGGCGTGGAGGTGGTGGTCGATCATTTTGGCCTGCCTGCCGAGGGGATCGACCCGCAAAAGGACAGCCACCGTACCTTCCTTCACCTGCTCAGCGAACCGAAGTTGTGGTTGAAGCTGTCCGCCGGTTATCGCAGCCAGACCGACCCGGCCAAAGCGCAGGTGCTGCTGGCCCAGATACGGCAGGCAGCGGGTGGCCTGGATCGGTTGCTGTGGGGAAGCGACTGGCCCAACACCCAGTTCGAGCGCCAGACCCGCTACGCCGACCAGTATGCCTTCTTCGAAGCGCTGCTCCCCGATGCGGGCGAGCGTGCCCAGGTGCTGAGGCTCAACCCGGTGAAGCTGTTCGGCTTCGACCGTTCGCGCTGATACTTACACAATAACAACAGGACACTTTCAACATGATGAGCATGCTAGTCGTCGCGGCCATCGTCGCCGCCGTGGCCCTCGGCTACAAGACCAAGATCAACATCGGCCTTTTCGCCATCGCCTTTGCCTATCTGATCGGTTGTTTCGGCATGGGCCTGAGCCCCTCGGAGGTCATCGGCCTGTGGCCTCTGAAGATCTTCTTCGTGATCTTCTCGGTCTGCCTGTTCTATAGCTTCGCCACCGTCAATGGCACCCTGGAGAAGCTGGCCGAGCACCTTATCTACCGCTGCCGTGCCGTGCCGCAGTTGCTGCCGTTCGCGGTGTTCTTCGCCGCCACCGTGATCGCCGCGATGGGGGCCGGATATTACACCGTACTGGCGTTCATGGCGCCTATCACCCTGCTGCTGTGCGAGCGTACCCGCATGAGCCTGATCGTCGGCGGCATGGCCGTGAACTATGGCGCGCTCAGCGGGGCCAACTTCATGTCCAGCCAGAGCGGCATCATCTTCCGTGGGCTGATGACCAATGCCGGCGTGAGTGACAACCAGGCCTTCATCAATGCTGCCGGTATCTTCGTCAGCACCTTCGTCATTCCACTGCTGGTGATCGGAGTATTCGTCTTCCTTACCAGCCATGGGCGCGCGTTGAAGGCCTCTGTCGTTGCTGTCGAGGCGCCAGCGCCGCTCAACAGCCAGCAGCGAACCACGTTGTGGCTGACCCTGGCGATGATGCTGATGGTGCTGGCTGCGCCTGTGGCCAGCATCGCCCTGCCGGGCAATGCCACGGTGGCTTTCATCAACGCCAAGGTGGATATCGGCCTGATCGCCAGCCTGTTCTCGGTGATTGCCCTGTTGCTGAAACTCGGTGACGAGCGCAAGGCCATGGCGACCGTGCCTTGGGGCACCCTGATCATGATCTGCGGTGTGGGCATGCTGATTTCCGTGGCGATCAAGGCCGGCACCATCGACATCCTCGCCTCTTGGATCGGCACCAGCATCCCGCCAATCATGGTGCCGGTCGTATTCGGTGCGGTGGCGGCATTCATGTCCATTTTCTCCAGCACCCTGGGCGTCGTGACGCCAGCCTTGTTCCCCATGGTGCTGCCAATTGCGCAGAACATGGGTATCGAGCCCATGATCCTGTTCATTGCCATTGTCGCGGGTGCTCAAGCCACCTCCATCTCGCCGTTCTCCTCCGGCGGCAGCCTGATTCTGGGCTCCTGCAGCAACGAGAAGAGCCGCATGTCGCTATTCCCGCAGTTGCTGTTCAAGGCGGCGCCGATCGGTTTCGTGGCGGCGCTGGCGTTCAATGTGCTGCTGACCTTCGTGCTCTGACGTTCCAATGCATGAAAAAAAACCGCAGCCTGGCTGCGGTTTTTTTGTGCCTGCGGTTGCAGTGACTAGAACCGGAACCGGCTGATCATCTGCTGCAACTGCCCACCCAGCCGCGCCAGCTCGACACTGGAGGCGGACGTCTGGTGGCTGGCTTGCGCCGTCTGTTCGGAAATATCCCTTACCGTCACCACGCTACGGCTGATCTCTTCGGCCACCGCGCTCTGCTGCTCGGAAGCCGCGGCAATCTGCTGGTTCATCGATTGGATTCCCGAAACGCGCTGGGTTATGCCTTCCAGCGCCACCCCTGCTTCACGCACCAGCGCCACGCTGCTCTGGGTCAGGCTCTGGCTTTCGTCCATCAGTTCGCTCACTGAACGGGTGCCTTCCTCCAGGCTACCGATGGCCGACTCGATCTCCAGGGTGGATGCCTGGGTACGCTGCGCCAGGCTGCGCACTTCATCGGCCACTACGGCAAAGCCACGGCCAGCCTCGCCAGCGCGGGCCGCTTCGATCGCGGCATTGAGCGCCAGCAGGTTGGTCTGCTCGGCCACTGCCTTGATGACGTCCATCACCTTGCCGATGCGCTGGCTCTCGTTGCGTAGTGCGCCCATGGCTTGGCCAGTGGCGTCTACCTGGTTGGCCAGCCGGCCGATCTGCTCGACGGCGCGGTTGACCACGCGGTCGCCTTCGCGCGCTTCTTCGTCCGTGGCACTGGCAGCCTGCGAGGCCTCACCGGCGTTGCGCGCCACTTCGTGTACGGTGGCGGCCATTTCCTGCATGGCCGTGGCAACCTGATCCGTTTCAACTTTCTGGCTGCTGGCGCCAGCACTGGTCTGCTCGGTGATCGCCGACAGTTCTTCGGTGGCACTGGCAATCTGCGAAATACCGTCGCGCACCTGCGCGATCAGGTCGCGCAAGTTGCCGGTCATGCCCTGCAAGGCATTCTGCAACTGGCCGACTTCGTCGCGGCGGCGGCTGGGCGGTTGCTCGCTGAGGTCACCGGCTGCAACTTGCTGCATGGCGCGCAAGGCCTGCTGCAGTGGAGCACTGATCTGGCGGGCGATGATGAGCGCGGCGAAGATGCCCATGAGCAGCGCCAGCAGCGTGGTGAAGATCTGCAGGTTCTTGGCGAACTGGCTGTCGTTGACCACCGACACTGCCTGGGCGTCGAGCAAATCACCGATCAGGCCTGTGAGCGTCTCGATGTCACTGGCCATGGCGTTGCGGCGCTCGATCAGCGTGCTCACTTCACCCCGGAACGCTTCGACCGCGTCGGCATAGGCACGAACCTGTTGGTTCAGGGTGCTGAACTGTGCGTCGAAATCGCCATTGAAACGCGCCACCAGGCCAGGCAGGTCGTTCACCGTGGTGGCGATCTGTGCGTTCATCAGTTTTTCGGTGTCGGCGTTGGTGTTACCGGTGTAGCCGCGTACGTGGTAGCGGAGCAGGATCAGGTTCTCGCGGATCTGATTGATCGCTTCGCCGCGGACAACGCGTTGCTCGGCGTCGGGCAGGGCGCGTACCTGGGTGCGGATCGTTTCGATGCTGGCGAACGAACGGGTGGCGAGGGCACCCATTTCCTTTTGTGCCGCCCGCATTTTCTGGTACGACTGGAAGCTCTGTGCCTGGTTGGCGGCATACCCTGCAAGGGTCTGCTCGGCCTTGTCGAGCAGCGCCAGGCTTTGGGGCTTGACCAATGTCTCACGCAGTTTCGCCAGCGGCGTCTTGAACGCTTCAAGCGCATCCTGCAACGCTTTGGCCTGGTTTTCGGCGCCATTGGCCATGGCGTGGCGCAGGCGCGCCTCACGCAGGTCGCCCAAGGCATCGTTGAGGCGCGACACCGCACTGACCACCTCGCTGCGGCGCACCAGGCTGCCCATGCCTTCCCAGCTGATCAGCGACTGGAGCAAGGTCAGGCTCAGCACCAGGCCGAAACCGAGGAAGAGTTTGTGGGCGATCCTGAGGTCGCCTATCCAGGTAAGCATGCTGCTGAGCTCCTTTTCTTGTGCGTTGGAGGAGACCGGAGGTCCGTTCCTTCTGTTAGATACAGTCATCTATATGTTTAATCGGCAGATGTAACAAAATCTGAACACCGATAGCAAGAAGATTGACGTCAAAATGCCATCATCTGGTATGGCAGGTGGTCTGCGCGACGTGCCTGGCTTGCCAGCAACAGGCTTTAACGTGCAGATTTGTGGCTTATTGCGGCCTGCGTGCCTCAAATGACAAAAGCCCCTCAGGGAACAAGGACGATGAGTCATTCCTCGCAATTCACCTTGCTCGGCAAGCGGCGCTTCCTGCCGTTTTTCATCACCCAGTCGCTGGGTGCCTTCAACGACAACCTGTTCAAGCAATCGCTGATCCTGGCCATTCTGTTCAAGCTCAGCCTTGGCGACGGGGACCGCTCGATCTGGGTCAACCTGTGCGCGTTGCTGTTCATCCTGCCGTTCTTTCTGTTTTCGGCGCTGGGCGGGCAGTTTGGCGAGAAGTTCGCCAAGGACGCGTTGATCCGTGCGATCAAGCTGGCCGAAATCGCCATCATGGCCATCGGGGCCCTCGGCTTCGTCAGCGACAGCCTGCTGCTGATGCTGGTGGCGCTGTTCGGCATGGGCACCCATTCGGCGCTGTTCGGCCCGGTGAAGTACTCGATCCTGCCCCAGGCCCTGCGTGAAGAAGAGTTGGTGGGCGGCAACGGCCTGGTGGAAATGGGCACCTTTCTCGCCATTCTCGCCGGCACCATCGGCGCCGGGGTGATGATGGCCAGTGACAGCTACGCCACCGTGGTGGCGGGCGGGGTAGTGGGTACCGCAGTGCTGGGCTACCTGGCCAGCCGCTGGATCCCGCGCGCGGCGGCCATATCACCGCAAATGGCGCTGGACTGGAACATCTTCAAGCAGTCGTGGGTGATCCTGCGCATGGGGCTGGGGCAACCGCCGGCGGTGTCGCGCTCCATCGTCGGCAACTCGTGGTTCTGGTTCGTCGGCGCCATCTACCTGACCCAGATCCCGGCCTATGCCAAGGACTGGCTGCACGGTGACGGCACGGTGGTGACCCTGGTACTGACACTGTTCTCGGTGGGGATCGCCCTGGGCTCGTTATTGTGTGAGCGGCTCAGTGGGCGCAAGGTCGAGATCGGCCTGGTGCCCTTCGGCTCTTTCGGCCTGACGCTGTTCGGGCTGCTTTGGTGGTGGCATTCCGGTGATGTGCCGGCCGGCGCAGCCCCCCACGATTGGCTGGAACTGCTGGGCTTGAGCCAGGCCTGGTGGATCCTGCTGTCGATCGTCGGGCTTGGGGTATTCGGTGGCTTCTATATAGTGCCGCTGTACGCGCTGATCCAGGCGCGTACCGCCGAGGACCAGCGCGCGCGCGTGATCGCCGCCAACAATATTCTCAATGCCTTGTTCATGGTGGTGTCGGCCATCCTCACCATCGTCCTGCTGGGCCTTGCGGACCTGAGCATCCCGCAGCTGTTCCTGGTGGTGTCGCTGCTCAACATCCTGGTCAACGCTTATATCTTCAAGATCGTGCCCGAGTTCACCATGCGCTTCTTGATCTGGCTGTTGAGCCACTCGATGTACCGGGTGGAGCACCGCGGCCTCGAGCGCATTCCAGACGAAGGCGCAGCGCTGCTGGTGTGCAACCATGTGTCCTTCGTTGACGCGCTGCTGCTCGGCGGTGCCATCCGCCGCCCGATCCGGTTCGTGATGTACTACAGGATCTACAACCTGCCGGTGCTCAATTTCGTGTTCCGCACCGCCGGTGCCATCCCGATTGCCGGGCGCAATGAGGACCCGGCCATTTACGAGCGCGCATTCGCCCGAATCGCCGAGTACCTGTCGGCGGGGGAGGTGGTGTGCATTTTCCCGGAAGGCAAGCTGACCGGCGATGGCGAGATCGATGTGTTCCGCGGCGGTGTCAGCCGCATTCTGCAAGAAACCCCGGTGCCGGTGATTCCTTTGGCGCTGCAGGGGCTGTGGGGCAGCTTCTTCAGCCGCGACCCGGGCAAGGGGTTCTTCAAGCGCTTGTGGTCGCGGGTGACCATCGTCGCTGGCGCTTCCATCCCGGTGGAGGTGGCGCAGCCTGAGTTGCTGCGTGAGCAGGTCAGCCGCTTGCGCGGCGACCTGCGTTAGGCGTAGGCGGTCAGCTGGCGCTGACTTTCAGGCCGATCAGGCCGGTAACGATCAGCGCCACACTGACCAGCCGCACCAGGGCCATGGACTCACCGAACAGGATGATGCCGGCGATGACGGTGCCGACGGCACCCACGCCGGTCCAGATGGCATAGGCGGTGCCCAGCGGTAGCTCTTTCATGGCCAGGCCCAGCAGGCCGAGGCTGATGACCATTGCGCCGACGGTAAGCACGGTGGGAAGCGGGCGGGTGAAGCCGTCGGTGTATTTGAGGCCGACAGCCCAGCCGACTTCGAACAGGCCGGCGAAGAACAGGATGATCCAGGACATGAGTAAGTCTCCATCGTTTGACTGATGGGGCCGTCCCCGTAATGGTCACGCAGTGCGTCGTGAGGTCGTCCTCACAGTGGCCCTGATAATGCAGCTTCAAGCTTGAAGCTGCAAGCTGCAAGCTACAAGCTACAAGCTACAAGCAGTACGGCGGTGTATTGAGCACCGCACTACCGCTTTTGATCTTTCTTGTAGCTTGCAGCTCACAGCTTGCAGCTGCTGTCAGACCCCTTGGGGGATCTCTTCGCCGCCGAGGGCTTCGAACAGCACCGGCAGGAATTCGCTGAAGGTCATCATCATCAGCAGGAAGCTGGCATCGAACTGCTGGGCCGCTTCATCGCCGCCATCCTGCTCGGCCTGCTCTTGCAGCAGCTCCTCGAACTTCAGGCGCTTGATCACCATCTTGTCGTCCAGCACGAACGACAGCTTGTCCTGCCAGGCCAGAGCCAGTTGCGTGACCACCTTGCCAGTGCTCAGGTGCAGCTGGATTTCCTCGCCAGTCAGGTCCTGGCGTTTGCAACGCACGATGCCGCCATCTTCGGCCGTGTCGCGCAGCTCGCATTCATCCAGCACATAGAAACCTTCGGCAGCCTGCTGCGACTTGACCCAGTCGGTCATGGTCGCGGTCGGTGCGATTTTCACCGTCGCCGGGCGCACCGGCAACGAACCCATCACCTCACGCAGCGTCGACAGCAGGTCTTCGGCGCGCTTGGCGCTCGCCGAGTTAACCAGGATCATGCCCAGGCGCGGGGCGATGGCGGCGAAGATCATCGAGCGGCGGATGAACGCCCGCGGCAGGAACGCCTGGATGATCTCGTCCTTGATCTGGTCGCGCTCCTTTTTATAGACCTTGCGCATCTGCTCGGTCTCGATCTCTTCGACCTTCTCCTTCACAGCATCGTTTACCACGCTGCTTGGCAGAATGCGTTCTTCCTTGCGCGCGGCAATCAGCAGGAACTCGCCGCTGACGTGCACCAGTGGGGCGTCTTCGCCCTTGCCGAACGGAGCGACGAAACCGTAAGTGGTCAGCTCCTGGCTAGCGCAGGGGCGGGCCGGCTTGCTGGCCAGGGCGGCCTCCAGTGCTTCAGCCTCGAATGGGACATCCTGGGTCAGGCGGTAGGTCAGCAGGTTCTTGAACCACATGAGGGTGAGTCTCTCCTTAATGCATAAGGGGGGCATTATTCTCCGTGCAGCCGTTCCAGGCCAGCCCTGTCATTGGGCCAGCAGCTATATAGGAAGAAAGAAACCCTGGACCGCGCTAGGTCTTTGAAAGGCCTGAACATTTTTTTTAGAAAAGTTGAAAAATGTGCTTGCCAGGGTGGCGGCCCATCCGTAGAATGCGCGCCACACCGAGACGAAGGGTGATTAGCTCAGCCGGGAGAGCATCTGCCTTACAAGCAGAGGGTCGGCGGTTCGATCCCGTCATCACCCACCACTCGATGTATAGCGCAGCGGTAGTTCAGTCGGTTAGAATACCGGCCTGTCACGCCGGGGGTCGCGGGTTCGAGTCCCGTCCGCTGCGCCATATTCCACTTCCAGGGCCCACTGAACACCCGGAAGTAACGAAGAAAGCGACCTTAGGGTCGCTTTTTTTGTGCCTGCTGTTTGGGGTTTCGATTTTTTTCAAAAAAAACAGCCCTACGGCTTGCCAGGCTTGCGCTTGCTCCGTAGAATGCGCGCCTCACCGAGACGAAGGGTGATTAGCTCAGCCGGGAGAGCATCTGCCTTACAAGCAGAGGGTCGGCGGTTCGATCCCGTCATCACCCACCACTCGTTGAATAGCGCAGCGGTAGTTCAGTCGGTTAGAATACCGGCCTGTCACGCCGGGGGTCGCGGGTTCGAGTCCCGTCCGCTGCGCCATATTCCACTTCCAGGGCCCACTGAACACCCGGAAGTCACAAAAAAAGCGACCTTAGGGTCGCTTTTTTTGTGTCTGTATCCCGTGCTTTCAACCCACGCGTTCTTCCTTGCGTAGCGTCAGTACCTCGACCCCATCCTCGGTCACCGCCACGGTATGCTCCCACTGCGCCGACAGCGTATGGTCGCGGGTAATCACCGTCCACCCATCCTTCAAGGTCCGTGTGCCACGCCCGCCCTGGTTGATCATCGGCTCGATGGTAAACACCATGCCCGGCTTGAGCTTCATGCCCATGCCGCGCTGGCCGTAATGCAGCACCTCTGGCGCTTCGTGCATCTGCTGGCCAATGCCATGGCCGCAGTACTCGCGCACCACGCTGTAGCCCGCCGCTTCGGCATGGGCCTGGATGGCGTGGCCGATGTCGCCAAGCGTCGCCCCCGGGCGCACCTGCTCGATCCCCTTCCACAGGGCCTCATAGGTGGTGTCGACCAGGCGCCGAGCCTCATCGCTGATCGGGCCCAGGCAATACATCTTCGACGAATCGGCTATGTAGCCGCCTTGTTCCAGCGTGATATC
Source organism: Pseudomonas sp. NPDC089758 (assembly GCF_044748705.1). Lineage (NCBI taxonomy): Bacteria > Pseudomonadati > Pseudomonadota > Gammaproteobacteria > Pseudomonadales > Pseudomonadaceae > Pseudomonas > Pseudomonas sp. NPDC089758. The sequence goes on along the minus strand of NZ_JBIVGN010000002.1, from coordinate 320,398 downwards.
CACGTTGATGATCGACCCTTCACGCAATACCTCATCGGCCTTGGGCATACCGTGGCAGACCACATGGTCCACCGAGGTATTGAGCGCGTAGGGGAAGCCGTACTGGCCCTTGCTCGCCGGGCGTGCCTTGAGGGTGTTGACGATGAAGGCCTCAGCGCGGTCGTTGATCTGCATCGTGGTCACACCGGGGCGAATGAAGGTGTCGAGGTCGGCGAACACCTGGGCCAGTAAACGGCCGGCGTTGCGCATCAGGTCGAGTTGGGCGGAGGTCTTGAGAATCACTTGGGACATGTGGGAGGCGCAGTAACTCATGCTGGAATGTGCCCCAGCATAGCGCCACGGGGCGTTGGGGTGCCACCGCATGGTGCGTTGCCCTGCAGGCCTTGCCCGCTCCACCCGCGTTGAAATACCGGTGATCCTGCAGCGGCCGGCTTGCTGGCGACAGGGCGGTGGGGCTGGCCCGACAATTGCTGAAAGACCCCCATCAAGGCCGTCAACGTCGACAGCCTTCAACCCTTCACGACAAAGGCGCCGTGTTGCCCTCGCTTGCCAAGCAAGCCGGGGCAGCCGGCGCCTTTTGCGTTTGCACCAGGAGACCCGCCCCATGGCCAGCACCGAAGTACGCAGCGTCTGCCCCTATTGCGGCGTAGGCTGCGGCATCGTCATGAGCGTGGCCGATGGCAAGGTCAGCAAGATCAGCGGTGACAAGCAGCACCCGAGCAACTTCGGCCGTCTGTGCACCAAAGGCCTTACCGCGCACCTGCCCCTGACCGCCGCCGGGCGCATGGACAGTGCCTTTGTGCGCCAGCAACGCGACCATGAACCGGCGCGCAGCAGCATGGACCAGGCCATCGCCCAGGCTGCCGAGCGCCTGCGCGGCATCATCGACCAGCACGGCCCGGACGCCGTAGCGCTTTACGTTTCCGGGCAGATGTCACTGGAAGCCCAGTACCTGGCCAACAAACTGGCCAAGGGCTTTATCCGCACGCGCCATATCGAGTCCAATTCACGCCTGTGCATGGCCAGCGCCGGCAGCGGCTACAAACTCTCGCTGGGAGCCGATGGCCCGCCCGGGAGCTACCAGGACTTCGAGCGTGCCGAGGTGTTCCTGGTGCTGGGTGCCAACATGGCCGACTGCCACCCGATCCTCTTCCTGCGCCTGCTCGACCGGGTCAAGGCGGGGGCGAAGCTGATTGTGGTCGACCCACGCCGCACTGCCACCGCCGACAAGGCCGACCTGTTCCTGCAAGTGCGCCCCGGTAGCGACCTGGCACTGCTCAATGGCCTGTTGCATCTGCTGCACCGCAATGGCCAGACCAACCCCGACTTCATCGCTCGCCACACCGAGGGCTGGGAGGCGCTGCCGGCCTTCCTCGACGACTACACGCCTGAGCGCGTCGCCGCCATCACCGGCCTTGCAGAAGATGACATCCGCCAGGCTGCCGCATGGATCGGCAGCGCAGGGGAGTGGATGAGCTGCTGGACCATGGGGCTGAACCAGAGCGTGCACGGCACCTGGCATACCAACGCAATCTGCAACCTGCACCTGGCCACCGGCGCCATCTGCCGCCCCGGCAGCGGGCCGTTCTCGCTGACCGGCCAGCCCAATGCCATGGGTGGCCGCGAGATGGGGTATATGGGGCCGGGGCTGCCGGGCCAACGCTCGGCGCTGGTCGACACCGACCGTAGTTTTGTCGAAGCGCAATGGGGCCTGGCACCGGGCAGCCTGCGGGCAGAAAGCGGCGAGGGCACGGTAGCCCTGTTCGAGCAGATGAAAACCGGCGAAGTGAAAGCCTGCTGGATCATCTGCAGCAACCCGGTGGCCAGCGTCGCCAACCGCCAGCAGGTGATCGATGGCCTGCGCCAGGCGCAGCTTGTGATCACCCAGGATGCCTTTCTCGACACCGAAACCAACCCATACGCCGACATTCTTCTGCCCGCCGCACTCTGGGCTGAAGGCGAGGGTGTGATGATCAATAGCGAACGCAACCTCACACTGATGCCTCGCGCCGTGCCGGCACCGGGCCAGAGCTTGCCGGACTGGCAGATCATCGCCCGGGTCGCCTGTGCCATGGGGTACGCCGAAGCCTTCGACTACGCCGACGCCGAAGCGGTGTACGACGAAATTCGTCGCTTCTACAACCCGCGCACCGGTTACGACCTGCGTGGCGTGGGCTACCCGCAACTGCGCGACAAGCCGCACCAGTGGCCTTGCCCGCCCGGCCGCGTGGACGACCGCAGCCCGGTGCGTTACATCGACGACGGCGCATGCGCTGCCCCGGTGTTCCCCACCGCCAGTGGCAAGGCCCGCTTCTTCGCCCGGCCCTGGCTGCCCGCGCCGGAGCTGCCCGACGCCGACTACCCACTGGTGCTCAATACCGGGCGCGTGCAACACCAATGGCACACCCTGACCAAGACCGGCAAGGTGCCGGCCTTGAACAGGCTGGAGCCAGGCCCTTTCGTCGAGCTGCATCCCGAGGATGCCGCCCGGCTGGGCATCCAGGGCCGGGACCAGGTGGCGATCCGCTCGCGCCGGGGCCAGGCCGTGCTGCCGGCGCGGATCAGCGACCGGGTCATGCCGGGCAATTGCTTCGCGCCGTTCCATTGGAACGATGTGATCGGCGAGCAACTGGCAATCAATGCCGTGACCTGCGATGCGGTCGATCCGCTGTCGCTGCAGCCTGCCCTCAAGCACTGCGCCGTGGCCCTCGAGCGGGTTGCTGGAGAACGCATCGATGCCCTGGACCTTGGCACCACCACCCATGCACCGGAGCCTGCCCGTATGCCGACTGCGATCCTCTCTCGCCTGCTTGGTCTGGACACCCTCCCAGCTCCCGTGCTGGCCGAAGACGAACGCCATTACCTGCAGGGCTTTCTGCTCGGCCTGGACCAGGCGCGAGCCGACGGTGTTCCCCGTTTGCCGGCCAGTGCCCCCTTGGCGGCCTCGCGGCGGTCGTTCGTGGACGGGCTGCTGGCCGGCCTGTACGCCCAGCAGCCGGCAGCAGCGGCGCTGCTCCCCGCCACGGCCCGGCATCAGGTGCTGTGGGCCTCGCAAACCGGCAACGGCGAGGCGCTGGCCGAGCGCTGCGCAGAGCGTTTGCGCGGCGCAGGGCTGCAGGTGCAGCTCAGTTGCATGGAGGCGATCAGCCCAAGCCAGTTGCAAGGCGCGGCGAGTGTGCTGCTGATTGCCAGCACCTTTGGCGATGGTGATGCGCCCGACAGCGCCACCGCGTTCTGGCGGGCGCTGCAGAGCGAGGAGGGCGCCCACTGCGCTGAGCTGCCTTATGCGGTGCTGGCCCTTGGCGACTCCAGTTACGCCCAGTTCTGCGGCTTTGGTCGCAAGCTTGATCAGCGCCTGGCCGAACTTGGGGGGCGTCGCCTGCTGCCGCGGGTCGACTGTGAACCGGATTTCGATGAGGCCTTTGCCACTTGGCTCGACGCGCTGTTGCCCCAGCTGGGCAGCGCTGCCGTGGCGCGCCCGGTCAACCACGCCGCCGCCGCTGCGCCGTACAGCAAGCAACGGCCGTGGGCGGCGACGCTGCTGGAAAACACCCTGCTCAGTGGCCCCGGTTCAAGCAAGGAAACCCGCCAGCTGGTGTTCGAGCTTCCCGGCAGCGGCTTCACCTACGCGGTGGGCGATGCGCTGGGCGTGTGGCCCCGCAACTGCCCGGCGCTGGTGGAGGAGTTGTTGGCGCTCATGCAGCAGGACGGCCAGGCCCTGGTCGAACTCAAGGGCCAGCCGCCCATGCCGTTGGCCCAGGCCTTGGCGTCGCACCTGGAAATTGCCAGGGTCACCCCTCAGCAACTGCAGGTTTTCAGCCAGCAGGCTGAAGACCTCCGGCACCTGTTGCAGCCTGAGCGCACGGCAGCCCTGCAGGATTGGCTATGGGGCCGGCAGTTGGCCGACGTGCTGCGCGCGTTTCCACAAGACCTGCCGTTGGCAACCTGGCTCGAGTTGCTCAAACCCTTGCAACCGCGCCTGTACTCGATCAGTTCCAGCCCATTGGCCCACCCCGGCCAGGTGCATCTGACCGTCTCTACCGTGCGTTATGGCCAGCGAAAAGGGGTGAGTTCGAGCTTCCTCGCTGACCGGGGGCAGGCTGTGAAAGTGGCGATCTTTCCCCAGGCATCCCGGCATTTCCACCTGCCTGAAGACGATGACGTGCCGCTGATCATGGTGGGCCCCGGTACAGGCATTGCGCCGTTTCGTGCGTTTCTCGAAGAGCGCGAGGCGCGGGGGGCAAAAGGGCGAAACTGGCTGTTCTTCGGCGAGCAATGTGCAGCCACCGATTTTTACTACCAGACGCAGTTGCAGGCCTGGCAGGCCAGCGGCCACCTGCGCCTGGATACCGCGTTCTCCCGCGATCAGGCAGAAAAGATCTATGTGCAGCAGCGGATGCGTGAGCAGGGTGCGCAGGTGTGGCAGTGGCTGGAGGCGGGGGCCTACTTCTATGTGTGCGGTGATGCTCAGCGCATGGCCAAGGATGTGGATGCGGTGCTGCGCGAGATCATTGCCGAGCACGGTGGTGTGGATGCCGATGCCTACATGCAGGCCTTGAGCAAGGCCAGGCGTTATCGCCGGGATGTGTATTGAAGTGCTCCAGGATGGGGAGCAATGCACCGTGAATGTGCGTGGTTCGGGTTGGCTCTATCGTCGGTAAGCCGGCTTTCACTCCTGCAGCACAGGGCCAAATGACAGCGAAGCCCTGCATGCGCCGGGTTGCCGGTGATAGGGCCGCGACAGGCGAGGTAACTGGCACATTCCCTGCTTTATCTCCAGCACAACAAGCCCCACTGATCAACGGCGATCAACCGGGGGCACTCCGTGATGAATACAGGCAAAGGCGCCTGGAGCTTCGGCTCCAGGCGCTTTTTTTTTGATCGAGGATCGGCTTATGAAGGCAACAGCGAGCAGCGGGCAACGAGAGCGACTGGTCATCGTCGGCAACGGCATGGTGGGCCACCATTGCGTCGAGCAACTGGTCGAACGCGGCGCGCTGGCGCGCTTCGAGTTGCGCGTGTTCGGCGAGGAGCGCCAGCGCGCCTACGACCGCGTGCACCTGTCTGAATACTTCAGCGGCAGCTGTGCCGAAACCCTGGCCCTGTGCGAGCAGGGTTTCTATGGCGCCAACGGGGTGCACCTGCACCTGGGTGAAGCGGTGCTGCAGATCGACCGCGAGCGCTGTGAAGTGGTGACCGCCGAAGGCCGCTACGGGTACGACCATCTGGTCCTGGCCACCGGCTCATACCCCTTCGTGCCCCCAATCGAGGGCTCCAGCGGCAACGCCCGCCTGGTCTATCGCACCCTCGACGATCTCGACGCGATACGCGCCGCAGCCGTCGATGCCACCCGTGGCGTAGTGGTGGGCGGCGGTCTGCTGGGCCTTGAGGCGGCCAATGCCCTCAAGTCCCTGGGCCTGGAAGCGCACGTGGTGGAGTTCGCGCCACGGCTGATGCCGGTGCAACTGGATGCTGAAGGCGGCGCCGCGCTCAAGGCGCAGATCCAAGCCCTGGGCGTAGGCGTGCACCTGTCGCGCGCCACCCAGTCGATCAGCGACGGCGAGGCCTACCGCTATCGGATGAATTTCGACGGTGGCGAACACCTGGAAACCGACCTGGTGGTGTTCTCTGCCGGCATCCGCCCTCAGGATGCCCTGGGCCGTGCCTGCGGCCTGGAGATCGCCGCGCGCGGCGGGGTGGTGGTCGACAACCACTGCCGCTCCAGCGACCCCCGGATCTTCGCCATCGGTGAATGCGCCTCGTGGAACGGCAGCGTGTTCGGCCTGGTTGCGCCGGGCTACAGCATGGCGCGCAACGTCGCGGCGCTGTTGTTGGGCGAGGCGGCTGGGGAATTCACCGGGGCCGACATGTCGACCAAGCTCAAGCTGCTGGGCGTCGATGTCGGCTCCATCGGCGATGCCCATGGCGCCACGCCCGGGTCGCGCAGCTACCGCTTCATCGACGAGGCCAATGCCGCCTATCGCCGGCTGGTGGTCGATGCCAGCGGCAAGCACGTGCTTGGCGCCGTGCTGGTGGGCGACAACAGCTACTACGATACATTGCTGCAGTACGCCCAGAACGGCATCGCCCTGCCTGCCGACCCGGCGGCCTTGATCCTGCCGCAAAGCGGCGGCGTACCAGCCCTGGGCGCCGATGCGCTGCCTGACAGCGCGACCATCTGCTCGTGCCACAACGTCAGCAAGGGCGCCGTGTGCGCAGCGATTGACAGTGGTTGCGCCGACCTGGCTGCGGTAAAGGGCTGCACCAAGGCTGCCACCGGCTGTGGCGGCTGCGCGGCGCTGCTCAAGCAAGTGTTCGAGCATGAACTCACCGCCCGTGGCGTGGCCGTGGACAAGCGCCTGTGCGAACACTTCGCCTATACCCGGCAGGAGCTGTACGGGCTGGTGCGGGTGGGTGGCATACGCACCTTCAATGATTTGCTGGCGCGCCATGGCCAGGGCCATGTCGGCTGCGACATCTGCAAGCCGGCGGTGGGCAACATCCTCGCTTCGTGCTGGAACCAACCGATCATGGACCCTGCGCTGGTGCCGCTGCAGGACACCAACGACACCTTCATGGCCAACATGCAGAAAAACGGTACCTATTCGGTGGTGCCGCGCATTCCCGGCGGCGAAATCACCCCGGACAAACTGATCGTGATCGGTCAGGTGGCCAAGAAGTACGACCTTTACACCAAGATCACCGGCGGCCAACGCATCGACCTGTTCGGTGCCCAGTTGCACGAGCTGCCGCTGATCTGGGGCGAGCTGATCGAGGCCGGCTTCGAGACTGGCCACGCCTACGGCAAGTCGACCCGCACGGTGAAGTCCTGCGTAGGCAGCACCTGGTGCCGCTACGGTGTGCAGGATAGCGTCGCCATGGCGCTGCGCCTGGAGGACCGCTACAAGGGCCTGCGCAGCCCGCACAAGCTCAAGTTCGCGGTCTCTGGCTGCACCCGCGAATGCGCCGAGGCGCAAAGCAAGGACATCGGCGTGATCGCCACCGACAAAGGCTGGAACCTCTACATCTGCGGCAATGGCGGCATGCGCCCACGCCATGCCGAGCTGTTCGCTACCGACCTGGATGACGAGACCCTGGTACGCCTGATCGACCGCGTGCTGATGTTCTACATCCGCACCGCCGACAAGCTGCAGCGCACGTCGGTGTGGCGCGAAAGCCTGGACGGCGGCCTGGATTACCTCAAGCAGGTGATCCTCGAAGACAGCCTGGGCCTGGCTGCCGAGCTGGAAGCGCAGATGCAGCATGTGGTCGAGCAGTACGAATGCGAATGGGCCAATGCCCTCAACGATCCGGAAAAGCTCAAGCGCTTCCGTACCTTCGTCAACGATCGGCGCGCCGACCCGGACGTGCACTTCGTCCGCGAGCGTGAACAACGTCGCCCCGCTGCACCCCTGCACCTGATCCCTACCGTCGAGGAGGCTGTCTGATGAACCTGTCCAATGCTGCTGTGGCAAAGCAACCCAACTGGCAAGCGGTGTGCCACACCGCTGACCTGGTCGCCGACTCCGGTGTGGTGGTCTGGCTCGATGGTATCCAGGTCGCCCTGTTCTACCTGCCGGGGCAGGCGCAGAGCCTGTACGCGGTGGACAACCGCGACCCACGCTCGGGGGCCAACATCATTGGCCGCGGGCTGGTGGGCAGCCTGCAGGGTGAGCTGGTGGTGGCAGCCCCGCTGTACAAGCAGCACTTCAGCCTGCACAGCGGGGCCTGCCTGGAAGATGCCAGCCAGCACTTACGTGTGTGGCCGGTACGGCTGAACGGGGAGGCAGTGGAAGTGGCGCTGGCCTGATCCCGGCTCGGGTTCTGCGTGTGCTTCTGAACAAGCGATAGCGCGGGCGCCGCCGATTGCGACTTCTAAAGACCGGGGCGAGGAACCCTGGGTACGCCACAGGTGGCGATGCGGTAAGCTTGGCGCATGAACCTCGACACCCGCATCAAGTACCGCCACCTGCTGTGCTTTCTGGAGATTGCCCGGCAGGGCAGCCTGGCCAGGGCCGCTGACATTCTGGCGATCAGCCAGCCTGCGATTTCCAAGACCCTCAAGGAGCTTGAGGACCTGCTCGAAACGCGTCTGTTCGAGCGCAGCCGCCAAGGGGTCGAGCTGACCCCGGCCGGCACCCGTTTCATGCATTACGCCGGGCCCAGCGTGCAGGCCCTGCGCGACGGCGTGAGCAGCTTGCGCGGTGAAGCGCGGGCACCGTCGCAGGTGCGCATCGGCGTGCTGTCCACGGTCGAAGGCCTGCTGATGCCCGAAGTGCTGTGCCGGCTGCACCAACGCCACGAGGCGTTGCTGATCAGTGTGGTGACCGGGGCCAGTGCACAGTTGCTCGGGCAGTTGCGCCTGGGGGAACTGGAATTGGTGGTGGGGCGCATGACCGACAGCCCGCAGATCCAGGGTTTGTCGTTCGAACACCTGTACAGCGAGTCGATGGCTTTGGTCGTGCGCCCCGGCCACCCATTGCTGGCCAGCACGCAAGTAGACCGAGCCCGCGTCGGCCGATACCCGCTGGTGCTGCCGCCACCGGGCACGACCATACGCCAGCACGCCGACAGCCTGTTCGTGCAATGCGGCATTCAACTGCCGGCCCAGCGCCTGGAGACCCTCTCACTGGCCTTGAGCCGCCGGTACCTGCTAGGCAGTGACGCCGTGTGGGTGGCGCCGCGTGATGCGGTGCTGCTCGACCTGCGCCGCGGCGAACTGGCCGAGCTCGACCTAGGGGTGCGGGAACCGGGTGGGTCGGTGGGTATCTGCCGCAATGCCGCCTTGGCGCTGAGCCTGCCCGGGCAGTGGGTGTGCGATGTATTGCGGGAAGTGGCGGGGCAATATCGCGAGCGGTCGTACCCGTAAGCTTCGTCGTAGCCGAGCGTTCCTGGCCGAGGAACGCTCGTGGGCTTGATGCTCAACTGCTGTCAAGCGCTTGGCAAGGCCACCGCGGCCACACAGGGAACAGTCGAGCCGCGGACCTCTTCGTCACGGCCATTGATCAACAAGCGCTGGTTGCCTGCATCGAGCGAGACCGTCGATCCAGAGGCATAGAAGCCGTCCTCTGGTATTTGTGCGCCGAACTGGCCGTAGCCGAAGGGCGGGACGAAGCGGGTGTCGAACGTGCCCTCGGAGGTCAAGCTGAAGGCAAGCGAATAAGTGTAGAAATGCCCGTAACCCACCAGGCCACCGGCTGTTTCTACGCCGGCGTACCAACCGCCCGGCTTGTCAAATACCAACGCTTCGCCGCCGTTGAACTCCCTGGCCGGCGCCCCCGAATAGTCGATGCGGTAAACGGTCGGGTGGCTGATATCTTCATCGACGTCGTACAGTTCCCCGTAAAAGGTGATTCGCTTGGCGACGGGGTCTACGGAAAAACCATTATTGATGATCCAGGGGGCTGACCAGTGGAAACCCTTGGTGCCAAAGTTATCATCCACTTTGCCGTCAGGGGTCATGGCTGTGGTAACGCTGTAGGGGTCTTCCCCCCGTATCAGGTACCAGGTCAATACCAGCTGCTGCGCATTCGAGGGGGACGTGAAACTGGCAATGCCGTCGACAATGTGTGAGTCGGTATCGGGTATTAGCTTGCTGACATCAACCAGGCCATCATCACCAAAATCTGCGCGCAATGCGCCGTCATTGTCCAGCCCCAGCACCACCGGTTCGAAGTTCTCTGACTTGCCACCGGTGGCGAAAATGTGGCCCTTCGTCACTGCCAAGTGTTCCAGCACCAACTCTTCGCCGATCAAGTGGCGGGTATCCACGTACCCCTTGCGGTCCCCAAAATTCGGGTCCGGTTGTCCACCGGCACTCAGTTTCCAAAGGTGGCTGGCTGATTGCCCCACCACCTTGAGAGCGATGAGTATATTGCCCGCAGCATCCTCCACGATGCTTTTGGGGTCCATGTAGTCGGTGCTGGCTGCCTTGTTGAAATCGAAGATTCCACCGTCACCGAAACTGTTGTCCAGGGTGCCTAGATCCTTCAGGCAAGCCACGAAAACCTTCGCTTCACTCGTTTGGGGATTGTAACTTTCACCGATTACATAACTGCGACCAGCGCTCACCGTACTGTTGATGATTGCATTGGTGTTAGCCCGTGACCCGGCGATTTTTTCAAAGATGTAGGCGAGCCCATGGATGCCGTAATCACAATCGATAGGGGCCTGCGGCAGCTCGATGGATGTGCGGGGCTTACGGGTTGAGCGGTTGGGCTTTGGCGAAATGTTCATGGCTCTTCCTCGGTAATGAGTGAACGCGGGCCGTGCGGCTTAGGGGGTGATCAGCCATTGCGCGTCAGGTGCGTTGCAGGCTCATTGGAAACCAGGCTCAAGTAGGGCGCTACTGGCAGAAATGCCAGCTTGGGGCCGGCCGCTGGAAGGGCCAAGTTTGCAGGGGCGTTTGCTGGGCTTATGGTCAATACTGGCCAAAGGCCCTTAAGGTTGAGTGCAAGCGCGCTACCGAGTGAACTTACTCCATGAAACCCGCTCTTATGCCGGTAGCCATTGGTAATGGCCGCCTGATAAGCTCGCGGCTTTACCCTGATTGCCCACATGGCGCATGAACAAGGAAATAGCATGAAACAGCATCGTTTGGCGGCTGCGGTTGCCCTGGTAGGCCTGGTACTGGCTGGCTGTGATCAACAAGCCAGCAGCCCCGAGCTGAAAACTCCGGCACAGAAAGCCTCCTACGGTATCGGCCTGAACATGGGCAAGAGCCTGGCTCAGGAAGGCATGGAAGACCTTGATTCCAAAGCCGTCGCCCTCGGCATCGAAGACGCCGTTGGCAAGAAAGAACAGCGCATCAAGGACGAAGAGCTGGTAGAAGCCTTCACCGCGCTGCAGAAGCGCGCCGAGGAGCGCCTGGCCAAGGCCAGCGAAGAAGCCGCCTCCGCCGGCAAGAAGTTCCTCGAAGAAAATGCCAAGAAGCCAGGTGTGGTCACTACCGCCTCGGGCCTGCAGTACGAAGTGGTCAAGAAGGCCGACGGCCCACAGCCCAAGCCGACCGACGTGGTGACTGTCCACTACGAAGGCAAGCTGATCGATGGCAAGGTGTTCGACAGCTCGGTAGAGCGTGGCAGCCCGATCGACCTTCCGGTCAGTGGTGTCATTCCAGGCTGGGTCGAAGGCCTGCAGCTGATGCACGTTGGCGAGAAGTACAAGCTGTTCATCCCGGCTGAACTGGCCTATGGCGCACAGAGCCCAAGCCCGCTGATCCCGGCCAACTCGGTGCTGGTGTTCGACCTGGAACTGATCGCCATCAAGGACCCGGCCCAGCTGCAAGGCGACGCGCCTGAAGCTGAAGCTCCGGCTGAAGCACCCGCCAAGTAATACCGGCTGGTAGTGCACAACGCCCCGTTTCGACGGGGCGTTGTCGTTTGTGTAGCAGGCCTCAGGCCGAACCTCCGGGGCAGCAGGCTGTCCGAGAAAGGGCAGCGTGAAGAAGCAGGAGGCTTCTGACGCAAATCGTTTGCGGTTTTGAAACGACTGTGTAAAAAACGCCCGATCTGACCGAGGCCCTTGCTTTACAGGCACCTGCCGTCAGAAACTTCGCCCTGTTCACAAGGTTATCCACAATAAATGTGGATAACCTCTCCCTGCTGGAGGCTACATGAGCGCACCCTGGAATTTCGCCCGCTTCCTGCCCTTGGCCGAGCGCCTGCTAAGCCGTGGCCGCTTGCCGGCTTTGCTGTTCGCGGTGGCCCGCAAGGGCCCGCGCCTGGGCCAGTTGCGTGAAGACATCAAGCTGTTGCAGTCGCTGTGCCTGGCCTGGTGGCGTGGCGAGTACCGCGCGATCAGCCCCAAGGCACTGGTGACCATCGTCGCCGGCCTGCTGTATTTCGTCAGCCCCATCGATGCGATCCCCGACTGGCTGCTGGGCGTAGGTTTTCTCGATGACATCGCCGTGCTCGGCTGGGTGCTGAAAACCGTCTCCGATGAGCTGGCGCGGTTCAAGGCTTGGCGCGACAGCCAGGCCCCCGAGCGCTTGCGCGTGGTCGAGCGCTTGCCTGACACCCCTGAAGCGTTGCGCCTGGAGCGTAAAACGCCCTAAAAGCACCGTTTTCCACTGGTGCAGAGGGTTCGGCTACAATACACACACTGCCTGCTAACCAAGGGTCATAGAGATGGAAAAGCTCAGTTTGGAAGCCAAGAAAGCCTGGTTCGCCAAGCACCGCAAAGCCAACTATGCGGCCAGCCTGCGCCTTGAAGGTGTATGGGTGTCGAATGGCGAGGGTGAGATCAAGCTGCCAACGCGTGCCGCAGCCCTCAAAGCAGTGCGGCTGATCAAGGCTTGAGTTCGGACAAGTACGGTTCCGAACAAGACTCGGACTGCTATCCGGGTACTGACGTTCTGATTAACCTGCTCGAGTTGCACGACCCTGACGATCTCGAAGATGCCGAACGCTACCTCAGCGCGCTCGCGGCTTCCCGTTTGGAGTTCTTACCGCCTCCTTACAGCCTGGATTCGCTGAAGCAAATCCACAGTGCCCTGTTTTCCCGCATCTACAGCTGGGCAGGGCGAGTTCGCAGCAGTGCGATCAGTAAGGGAAGTACGCGGTTTTGTAGCCCAGAATTCATAGAACCTGAAACCAGGAAGGAGTTTTCAAGGATCGCTGCGGCAGGGTGGTTTGAAGGGTATTCGCGTGACCATCTGATCACCGCAGTAGCTGAAGCTTACGGTACATTGAATGTCGCGCACCCCTTCAGGGAAGGCAATGGCCGTACGCAGCGCATTCTGTTTGAGTGGATCATCATCAATGCGGGCTTTTCTATTACGTGGGAGGCTGTCCAGCGTGACGAGTGGATTCACGCCAACATCCTTTCTTACCATGGCGACGACGGATATTTAGCCCAGATATTCGCTCGGTGTATCGGTCAGCCAATCCTGGAAAATGACTAAACGCTGCCTATAGGCGCCAGCGCATTCGCGAGATTGTCCTCCTTGACTGTCGAGAGCGCGCGGCAGGTGGAAATCCCTTACAATGAGATATAACAGAAGAAGAGCAGCCCGATTGCCTTTCGCTATTGGTCGACGACGGCTCTATGCATCGGCAAGCACGCGCAGTTAAGGCAGGCCTGTGAGAGATGCAAGCCTGGGGCTGCTGAGCGGATTACATGCGGTAATCCTACGTAAGGGGGTTGTTATGGGTATTCAGGTCATTAGCCGGGACGGTCAGCCCGAGTACGCCGTCGTTCCCTGGGAGCAGTATCAGGCGCTGCTCAAGGCGGCCGGCCAGGCGCCTGCCGAGGCGGTTGGCGAAACCCGCGATCATACTGAGCCAAGTGCCAGTTTGCCCGCGTTCAGCGAGGTAGGGCAGTTGCGTCAGGCCAAAGGCATTGCGCCCGAGCAATTGGCGCGCAATGTGGGGGTAAGCCCCGCCTACCTGGCGATGATCGAGTCAGGTGAACGCCAGCCGGATGCAGCGATCCGCCGTGCCCTGGCCTGGCACCTGGGGGTGGCGGGCTGGAGCGAGCCGTCATGAGCCAGGTCAGGATCAGCCGTCAGCATTGGCAGAGCTTGCTGGACGAGCTTGACCTGGCCCGCCGCCAACGCCATTTACTGACTTACCGCGCACTGATCGAGCGTTTGCAATTGCCCAGCCCTGCCATGCAGACGCTGACTGCGGCGCTCGAGTACCTGGCGGTGCTCGATGCCCGTGCCGAGCAGCCGCTGCGCAGCTCACTGGTGATCAGCCAGGGCGCCAGCCGCTTGCCGCGCACCGGTTTTTTCGAATGCGTTGAGCGCCTTGGGCGCTTCTCCGGGCCGGTCGACGGCATGGAGGCCGCGTCGTGGCATGCTTCGGAAGTTGTGCGGGTCTTCGAGTATGCCTACCCGGAGATTGCCTGACAGGTTGAGGGTGGCGCTGTGATTGCGGTCGTAGGCCGATAGACGTGCGCCGCACTGTTGCCACCCATGGTACACACCGAAAACAAAAGGGGCCGAGCACTTACATGCTCGGCCCCTTTTGTGTCACATCAGCGCGATGACTGATTACTGCTTGGCTACCTTGGTGCTGGCACTGAGGTAATCGATCAGGATGCGACCCGTCTCGGACAGGTAAGCGTCGTCTTCGGGCTTGGTGTTTTCATCCTCGGTCGGCAGGGCGTCCTCGTCCTCTTTCTTCAGTTCCTTGAGCGGCTCTTCACCCTTGGCCTTGCGGCGGATGTTTTCCAGCGCGAGCTGCTTGGCTTCGATTTCATCGTGGCGGGCGCGGCGGTCCTGCTCGTTGAGGCTGACGGTCTTCTCATTCATCAGCTTCTGGGTCAGGGCCAGGCGGTCACGGATATAAGTGAACTCCGCGTCCTTGTCGCTGCGCGCTTCATGCTGCGCCTTGAGCTGCGCCAGGAAGGGCTTGAACGGGTCGGCCGCTGGCTTGACCACCGGGCGGATGGTGTCCCACGGCATGGCCTCGGGCAGGGCGCTTTCACCGATTTCCTTGGTGTCGATGATCGACGGGTAATCGATGTCCGGCAGCACGCCCTGATGCTGGGTGCTCTGCCCGGAAACCCGGTAGAACTTCGCCAGGGTCAGTTTCAGCTCGCCATGGTTGAGCGGCTGAATGGTCTGCACGGTGCCTTTACCGAAGGTCTGGCCGCCGATGATCAGCGCGCGGTGATAATCCTGCATGGCGCCGGCGAAGATTTCCGAGGCCGAGGCCGAGAGGCGGTTGACCAGCAGCGCCAGCGGGCCTTTGTAGAAGGCGCCAGGGTTTTCGTCTTCCAGCACGTCCACCCGGCCATCGCTGTTGCGAACCAGCACCGTAGGGCCCTTCTCGATGAACAGGCTGGTCAGCTCGGTGGCTTCTTGCAGGGAGCCGCCGCCGTTGTTGCGCAGGTCGATGACCACGCCGTCGACTTTTTCCTTCTGCAGTTCGGTGAGCAGCTTCTTCACGTCACGCGTGGTGCTCTTGTACTCCGGGTCCCCGGCGCGATACGCCTTGAAGTCCAGGTAGAAGGCCGGAATTTCAATGATCCCCAGCTTGTAGTCACGGCCAGCCTGCTTGAGCTTGAGCACCGACTTCTTCGCCGCCTGCTCTTCAAGCTTGACCGCCTCGCGGGTGATCGACACCACTTTGCTGGTCTGGTCGCTCGGGGCATTGCTGGCCGGGATGATTTCCAGGCGCACGACCGAGCCTTTCGGGCCACGGATCAACTTGACCACTTCGTCCAGGCGCCAGCCGACCACGTCGACCATTTCCTTGTTGCCCTGGGCAACGCCGATGATCTTGTCGGCCGGGGCCACTTGCTTGGTCTTGGCCGCAGGGCCTGCAGGGACCAGGCGCACGATCTTGACCTGGTCATTGTCGCTTTGCAGCACCGCGCCGATGCCTTCGAGCGACAAGCTCATGTTGATGTCGAAGTTCTCGGCGTTGTCCGGCGACAGGTAGTTGGTGTGCGGGTCGTAGGACTGGGCGAACGTATTGATGTAGGCCTGGAAGATGTCTTCGGCACGGGTCTGATCCAGGCGCGACAGCTGGTTCTTGTAACGCTTGGTCAGGGTTTCCTGAATCTGCTTGGGCTCTTTGCCGGCGATCTTCTGGCGCAGCACCTCGTCCTTGACGCGTTTGCGCCACAGGTCGTCCAGCTCGGCCTGGTTCTTCAGCCACGGCGCATCCTTGCGGTCGATCAGCAAGGTTTCCTTGGTGGTGAAGTCCATCTTGTCGACGCCCTTGTTCAGCTCGGCCAGGGCGAAGTCCAGGCGTTGCTTGACGCGGTCCAGGTAGCGCTTGTAGATGGTGAAGCCAGGGTCGAGGTTGCCGCTTTTGAGGAAGTCGTCGAACTGGCGCTTCCACTTGTCGAACTCGGCGATGTCAGCCGCAGTGAAGTAGCTGCGCGCAGGGTCGAGCAGCTTGATGTAGCTGTCGTAGATGATCACCGAGCGGGCGTCATCGAGCGGCGGCTTGCTGTAATGGTGACGTTTGAGCAACTCAACCACATTGAGACTGGCGACGATTTCGTCACGGTCCGGCTGCAGGCTGTCCCATTTGTTGGCGGCCGACGCATTGCCGCCGAGCGTGAGGCTACCCAGCCCGATCATCAGGGCCAGGGCGGTGCTTGGAAGGAAATGCTTCATGCTGATTCGACGTGGAGGCAATTGATCACGCATAGTAGGCCGTCTTTTCCGTTGCCGGTTCCATGGAGCCGGGCAAATACTGCAAAAAGCCAGGGGCGTGGGTACCCCAGGCTCAGTCATGTCAATCAACTATGGAGGCACTGTGAAGGCATTGCAAGGCGAAGACGGACATGTGGAGTGGGTCGAGGCCGAGCGCCCGGCCCTGGATGCCGGCCAGGTACGCATTCGCGTGGCTGCGGCGGGCCTGAATCGGGCCGATCTGCTGCAAATGAAGGGGCTTTATCCGCCACCGCCCGGCGCCAGCCCTTACATGGGCCTGGAATGCGCCGGGGTGGTGGAAGAGGTGGGCGCGGGTGCCGACTGGCGGGTAGGCGACCGAGTGTGCGCGCTGCTGGCCAGCGGGGCCATGGCCGAAGAAGTGGTGGTCGATGCCCGCCATGTGCTGCCAGTACCCGAGGGCCTGACCCTGCACGAGGCCGCAGCGCTACCCGAGGTCTACGCCACCGCGTGGCTGAACATTTTCCAGTTGGGCGCAGTGAAGGCTGGCGAGAAGGTGTTGGTACACGCCGGTGCCAGTGGCGTCGGCTCGGCCGCCATCCAGTTGTGCAAGGCGTTCGGCAACCCGGTGTACGTCAGCGTTGGCTCGCAGGACCGCCTGGCGTACTGCCAGGCACTGGGCGCGACGGGCGGGGTGGTGCGCAATGAAAACCTGGACGCGCTGGAGGGCATGGGCCCGTTCGACGTGATTCTCGACCCGGTGGGCGCCAGCTACGGGCAGCTCAACCTCAAGCTGCTGGCCCGCGATGGACGCTGGGTGATCATCGGCCTGATGGGCGGGCGCACGGTTGAACTGGACCTGGCGCAGGTGCTGGGCAAGCGCCTGGAAATCACCGGCTCCACGTTGCGCAACCGTGACGACGGGTTCAAGGCCGAGCTGCTGCGCGAGTTGCAACAGCAGGTGTGGCCGTTGTTCAGCGAAAAGCGTTTGTCGCCGCAGCTGGTGGACACCTACCCGGTCGAGTTCGCCCAGGCAGCCTATGCCGAACTCGAGAGCAATCAGGTGTCGGGCAAGCTGGTGATGGTGATCGACCCTAGCCTGGCGTGAGATTGCCGGGGCTGCTTTACGGCCCCGCCGCGACACCAGCCCGCTGCTGCAGGGGCGTGCAAGCTCCTGCAGCCGCCGTGGGTCGCGATTGGGGCGCAAGGCGCCCCCGCGGCCCTCAAGACCAGCTCAAGATTGGCCAGCCATTCTTCTCGGCATGCTCGCGCAGCACCGCATCAGGGTTAACTGCATGCGGGTGATCAACCTTCAGCAACAACGGCAGATCATTGCGCGAATCGGAATAGAAGCTCGCCCCCTCCAGGTTTTCCTGCTCCTGGTCCAGCCACTCCAGCAGGCGGGTGATCTTGCCCTCACGGTAAGTCAGCACGCCGTGGGTCTTGCCGGTATACACCCCGTTCACAGCCTCCAGCTCGATCGCCAGGTACTCGTCCACGCCCAACCGCGCCGCAATCGGCCCGACCAGGTGGGTGCCGGAAGCAGAAATGATCAGGATGCGGTCGCCACGCTTGCGGTGCTCGGCGATGCAGCGGCACGCATCACCGAAAATGATCGGCTCGATGATATCCTCCACCCAGGGTTCAACCAGGTGCTCGACTTCTTCCAGGGTGCGCCCGGCAATCGGCTCCAGGCTGAAGGCCATGTACTCCTCCATCTGCAGGTGGCCTTTGCCGTAGGCCTCCATCAGGGCATGGTCGCGGCGCAGGAACTCCTTGCCGTCGACCCAGCCCAGCCGCGCCATCTGCTCGCTCCATAGCGACGCGCAGTCGCCGTGGATCAGGGTTTCGTCCAGATCGAAAATTGCCAGTGCCATGCGTTGAGTCTCCTTAGGCCACTTCCCGTAGCGCCGTGGGGTCGATCGACAAGGATACCCGTTGGCCGTCCGCGTGCAGATCGGCCGATGAGCGATTGAGCACATCCACCACCAGTTCCACGTCACGCACCCGTACCCGGTAGCGGATCACATTGCCGAGCAGGCTGTGGCTGCGCACTTCGCCGTCCCGTTCGCCCTCCAGGCTCAAGGTGATCGACTCGGGGCGAATCGCCAGGCGGCTGGTCACCGGGCGCTGCAGCAGGCGGCTGGCGCTTTGCGGGTCGAGCAGGTTGTAGTTGCCGATAAAGCCGGCGGCGAACAGGTCCACCGGTGCCGTGTAAAGGGTTTCGGCATCGCCGCTCTGGACGATACGCCCTTGGTTCATCAGGAAGATGCGATCAGACATGGTCAGCGCTTCTTCCTGGTCATGGGTAACGAAGATGGTGGTCAGCCCCAACTCGCGCTGAATGGCGCGGATCTGCTCGCGCAGGTGCTTGCGAATACGTGCATCCAGCGCCGACAGCGGCTCGTCGAGCAGCAGCAGGCGTGGGCGGGTGACCAGCGAGCGGGCCAGGGCCACACGCTGGCACTGGCCGCCGGACAGCTGGTGCGGGTAGCGCCCGGCAAAGCTGCCCAGCTCCACCAGGTCCAACGCCTCGCGCACCCGTACCTGCGTGTCACTGGCCTTGACCTTCTGCATGCGCAGGCCAAAGGCGACATTCTGCTCCACGGTCATGTTGGGGAACAGCGCATAGCTCTGGAACACCATGCCGATGCCGCGCTTTTGCGGGCTCAGCGGCACGATATCCTGGCCATCGAGCAGGATCTGCCCGCCGTCTACCGGGGTCAGCCCGGCGATGCAGCGCAGCAGGGTGGACTTGCCGCAGCCTGAAGGGCCGAGCAGGGTGACGAATTCGCCGCGTTCGATGTGGCAGTCGATATTCTCGAACACCGGGGTCCCGGCATAGCGTTTGTGCAGTTTCTGTACGCTGACGAAGCTCATGTCAGGTCTTGTCCTTGTTCAGGCGGTTGGCGACCCAGGTGAGTACCAGCACGAAGGCGAAGTACGAGATCACCAGCGCGCTGTTGAAGTGGCCGCTGCTGTTGCGCATGTTGTTCAGGTACACCTGCAGGGTTTCGTAGCGCGTGCCGACCAGCAGGTTGGCGAACACGAATTCGCCGAACAGGAACGAGAACGACAGCAGCAGCGCCACCATCAGGCCTTTGCGCAGGTTGGGCAGCACCACCAGGAACGCCGCCTGCCAGGTGCTGGCGCCGAGCAACTGGGCGGCGTCCATCAGGTCGCGCAGGTTGATCGCCTGCAGGTTGTTGGTGATCGCCCGGTACATGAACGGCAGGGCGATGGTGAAGTAGCAGCCGATCAGGATCCACGGCGTGCCGACCATGGCCATCGGCCCGCTGCCGTACAACTGCAGCAGGCCCACCGAGGACACCACCGGCGGCACCGCGAAGGGCAGCAGGATGAGGATGTTCATCAGTGCATCGAGCCTGGGGAAGTGGTAGTGCACCACGAACAGCAGCGGCAGGATCAGCACCACCGACAGTAGCAGCGCGCCCAGGCACACCAGCAGCGACTGGCCGAAGGCCGCGAGAAAGCGCGGCTCGCCCCACAGCGCCACGTACCACTTCAGGGTCAGGCCGCTGGGCAGCAGGCTGGCTGACCAGCTGGTGGCCAGCGAGTAGAGCAGGGTGCCGGCCAGTGGCAGCAGCAAAATGAGAAACAGCAGGTACACCACGACGCGGTGGTAGAGGCTGCCGGCGCTCGGCCTGGTTGAGCGGTTAGCGTGCATGGTAGCTCCGTTTCAGCAGCCATTGATGAACGAGCGTGACCACCGTCATCAAGCCCACCAGCACCATGGCCAGCGCGCTGGCCAGGTTGGGGTCCAGGCTGATGTCACCGGCCACCAGGCCGGCGATGCGGATCGGCAGCACGTTGAAATTGCCGGTGGTCAGCGCATACACCGTGGCATACGCGCCCAATGCGTTGGCCAGCAGGATGACGAAGGTGCCGAGCAGGGCCGGTGTCAGCACCGGCAGGCCGATGTGCCGCCAGTATTGCCAGTGGCTGGCGCCCAGCAACGCGGCCGATTCGCGCCAGTCTTCGCGCAGGGCATCGAAGGCCGGGTAGAGCAGCAGCACGCCCAGGGGGATCTGGAAGTAGGTGTAGACCAGGATCAGGCCGTTGCTGGAGTAGATGCTGAAGTCTTCCAGCAGGCCAATCTGCTTGAGCAGCAGGGTCAGCGCCCCATTGAAACCCAGCAGGATGATGAACGCGAAGGCCAGCGGCACGCCGGCGAAGTTGCTGGTCATGTTCGCGAAGGCGCTGACGAAGTCGCGCAGGCGCGAATCGACCTGGCGCAGCGAGTAAGCACCGAGGGTGGCGATGATGATGCCGAACAGGCTCGACCAGAAGCTGATTTCCAGGCTGCGTTGCAGTGCCTGCAGGTAGAACTTCGAAGCGAACACTTTGCTGAAGTTGGCCAGCCCCCAGCCCGCCTCCGACTGCACGCTGTTGATGGCCACCCAGGCCAGCGGGGCGATCTGGAAGATGACGAAGAACACGGCAAACGGCAGCAGGCAGAGCAAGGCCAGGTAGCGCCCGCGGGCGCCGCCACTCACTTGAGCAGCTCCCGGCAGACCGTCTTGTCGTGGGCAACGTCAAGCAACTCGCAGATGGTGCCGCACAGCTCGGTCTGCAGCGGCTTGGCGGCCGGGTCGAGGCTGAAGGCGTCGCCAAACACGAATAGCGGTACTTCACGCTCTTCGGCCAGCAGGCCGTTGTGCGAACGGTCGTTGTTCATGCCGTGGTCGGCGGTGACCAATACCTGGTAGCCCTCTTCGAGCCAGTGCGGCAGGTAGTCGGCCAGCAGGATGTCGGCGCTGCGCGCAGCGTTGCGGTACTGGCTGCTGTCCAGGCCGTGGCGGTGGCCGGTGTCGTCGATGCTCATCGGGTGCACCAGCAAAAAATTCGGCGCATGCCGGCGGCGCAGGTACTCGGCGTCGGCCAGCAGGTGCGAGTCGGGGTAACGGTCGTCCCAATAGAACAGGCCATGCTGGATCGGCAGCTTTGGCGCGTGGGTATGGCGGTCGCGCTGCGGGTCGAAAGGCGAGCGGTTATACAGTTCGCTCATCCAGTGATAGGCCGCCGCCGCGGTGCCCAGGTTGGCCTCGCGGGCGTAGTGGAACACGCTGCGCTGGTTGGACAGGCGGTTGACGTTGTTGTGCACGATGCCGCTATCGATCGGCGCCACGCCGGTGAGGATGCACTCGTACAGTGGCCGGGACAGCGAGGGCAGCTCGCATTCCACCCGGTACAGCGCGGCACGGTCGGCTTCGACGTAAGCGTGCAGGTGGCCCATGGCGTGGTGCGCGACCTGGTGGTTGAGGCCGTCGAGCAAGACCAGGATGACGTTGTGTTGCATGGTGGCTCCCAGTGGAGCTGCAAGCTTCAAGCTACAAGCTGCAAGCACACGCCGGCATGTCGATCACCGGCTTGTACTTGCAGCTCGCGGCTTGAAGCCTGAAGCTTCTTCATTCCATCTCGATGATGACTTGCTCCTGCCACATCTGCGGCAGCTTCTTCGAGGTCGTTTCCCATACCTCGGGGTTCTTGATCGGCTGCGCAGCGCCGTACTGCTCGTTAGGCAGCAGCTTGGCCTGCACGTCCGCCGGCAGTTTCAGGTGCTCGGCGCGGATCGGCCGGGCATGCCCCTTGGCCAGGTTGATCTGCCCGGCATCGCTGAAGATGTACTCACGCGCAAGCTTGGCCGCATTGGGGTTCTTGGCGTACTTGTTGATGATGGTGGTGTAGCCGGAAATGACCGAGCCGTCCGACGGGATCAGCACTTCGAAGCGTTTCGGGTCGATCTGGTCGCGGTAGCTCAGGCCGTTGAAGTCCCATACCACGCCCACCTCGACCTCGCCTTTCTCCAGGGTCTGGATGGTTGGGTTGGCCAGCGACAGTCGCTTCTGCTGGGCAAGCTTGGTGAACAGCTGAAGGCCCGGGGCGACGTTGCCCTCATCGCCCTTGTAGGCGATGGCTGCGGCCAGCACACCATTGGCGGCCTGGGCGGCAGTGCTGACATCACCGATGGCGACCTTGTACTTGCCTTTTTCCAGGTCGTGCCAGGTTTTAGGGCGTTCTTCTTCCTTCACCAGGTCCTTGTTGATGATGAAGGCGATGGTGCCGGTATACGCCAGCGCCCAGTGCCCATCCTTGTCCTTGGCCCACGCCGGCACCTGGTCCCAGGTGCTTGGCTTGTACGGCTGGCTCACACCCTTGGCCACCGCAATCGGGCCGAAGGCGGCCCCGACGTCACCGATGTCGGCGCTGGCGTTGTCCTTCTCGGCATCGAACTTGGCGATTTCCTGGGCCGAGCTCATGTCGGTGTCGGTGTGCTTGAGGCCGTACTTGCTGGCCAGGTCTTCCCAGGTGCCTTTCCAGTTGGCCCAGGCATCGGGCATGCCCACGCTATTGATCGTGCCTTCCTTTCGGGCGGCGTCTTCCAGGGCCTTGAGGTCGGTGCTGGCGGCCATGGCCGAGGTACACAGGGCCATGGCCGAGCCCAGCAGTGACGCCATGAACAACTTTTTCATCCGAAGCTCCTTTGGTGGGTGCCTTGCGCGATCGTTGTTATGAGTGAAGCCTTGCTTGGCAAACCTTTGGTCTAGGTCAGCAAACCTTGCGCCAAGGTAGGCCGGTTGCGTGACAATTTGATGTAAGGGAAGGGGTGAACCCCGGTGCTGCCGCTTCCTGCGAATACAGCGTAGACCAGATCGCAAGCCCCGATTCACAAGGCTTGGCCCGAATCTGGCAGTGCCCTGATCAAGCGTGCAACGGCGCTTTGTCACAGCATGTTCATCAGCCCTGCCTAGGCTTGCACTATTCTCCAAGTGCCCTGTTCTGGGGCTGGACTAGTCCAGATAGGTAACCCTTGATGCAGTCGACGCCACCGCGTGCGGTAACAGCCATCTGCCATGCCTTGCAGGAGCAGATCGAGCACGGCCTGCTGGCGCCGGGCGGCAAGCTGCCGTCCGAGCGCAAGCTCAGCGAGGTGTTCGATACCACCCGTATCACCCTGCGCGAGGCCCTGGTGCAACTGGAAGCCCAAGGGCTGATCTACCGCGAAGAGCGGCGCGGCTGGTTCGTCGCCCCCGAGCGGCTGACCTACGACCTGATCGAGCGTAGCCATTTTCATGCGATGGTGCGCAGCCAGGGGCGGGTGGCCAGTACCGAACTGCTTTCGGCCCGGTTGCAACCGGCATCGGCGGCCATTTGCGCGCGGCTGCACCTGCCGGCGCTGTCCAGCGTGATCCGCATCTGCCGCTTGCGGCGTATCGATGGGCGGGCGGTGCTGTATGCCGAGCATTACCTCAACCCGCGCTACTTTCCCGAAATCCTCGAACATGACCTGGCGCAGTCGCTGACCGAGATCTATGGGCGGGTCTATGGCATCCGCTATGGGCAGGTGTGCTTTGAAATCCTGCCCACGGCGTTACCCGTGGCGGCGGCGGCGGCCTTGAAGGTGTCCACCGGCAGCCCGGGGCTGCATATCACCCGGGTCAACAGTGACCAGCATGGGCACCTGATCGACTGTGACCTGGAGTACTGGCGGCATGATGCGATCTGCATCCGCGCCCAGGCGGGCTAGTGGCTGCTCTGCAGGCCCGCGCAGGGGCTAACTGGCAGCGCCGCCGGCCTCTGCCATCGCGCCGCCGCCCGCCGTCACTACCTGCACCGACAAACGTGGCGTCGCCAGGTCCAGCCCTGCGGCATCCAGCTGGCGCTTCAAGGCCAGGTTGAACGCCCGCGACACTTCCCATTGCTTGATGGGCGCGGTCTTGAAGCGTGCCCGGAGAATCGCCGACCCCGACTCGAAACTTTCCACCCCTTGCAGCTCAAGGGGTGACCAGATATTGCGGCGCATCAGTGGATCGTTGCGCAGTTTCTGCCCCACTTCGCGGATCAGCGTGATGGCCTGGTCGATATTCATGCTGTGCGGGATGGCCACCCGGAAGATCGCATAACCGAACTCGCGCGAGTAGTTCTTGATGCTCTTGATCTCGCTGAACGGGATGGTGTGCACGATGCCATCGATGTCACGCAGGCGTACGGTGCGGATGGTCAGGCCTTCGACGGTGCCCAGGTGGCCGCCCACATCGACATAGTCGTCGATGGCCAGGGAGTCTTCGATGATGATGAACAGCCCGGTGATCAGGTCGGCCACCAGCGACTGCGCGCCGAAACCGATCGCCAGACCGATCACACCGGCACCGGCCAGCAGCGGCGTGACGTTCATGCCCATGTTGGCCAGGGCGACGATCAGCGCAATGATGAAGATCACCACGAACATCACGTTGCGGATCAGCGGCATCATGGTTTGCGCGCGGGCATTGGCCAGGCCACGACGCGAACCCACCAGCGCGTGGTGCACGGCCGTGTCGGCCAGGATCCACACCAGCCAGGCGACAATCAGCGTGCCGGCCAGGCCAAGCAGGCGCAGGCTGACTTCATGCCCCTCACCTTCGGCAAAGCTGATCATCGACTGGCCCCACACGCGCAGCCCCAGCTCGATGAACACCAGCCAGATGAACAGGTGCACCAGCACATAAGCGAAGTTGCGCAGGCGCTCGGTGTACACCGCCTGACGCTTGCTGGCGCGCTTGGGGTTGGCCGCGTGGCGGCGTACCAGGCCGTTGAGCACCATGCACAGCACCACCAGTACCGTGCACATCAGTGACTGGCGCAGCGCGGTGCTGGTGTCGCCGGCCGACACGAAGGTGGCGAACAGCGAGATCGCCACCAGGATCATCGCCGGTATGTACCAGAAGCTGCCGAGGATTTCGATGGTGTCGCTCAGGGTGCGCCGGGTCAGGCGCCGCGACAGTGGCTGGTTACGGATCAGGTGGGCGATCGGGCGGCGGAAGCGCAGGATGAACAGCCCGGTGCACAGCGCGGCAATCACATTGGCCAGGGTGGCCAGGGTGTGCGCCAGGTGCGTGCCAAGGGCGACGGTCAGGCGTGGGTCGCTCATCGCTTCGCCAAAGGCGGCGAAGCTGCCAATCAGCCACAGCGGCCTGAAGGCCTGGTGGCGCAGGATGTGCAATGCGCGGTGGCGGTGCGGGCCGTCGAGCAACGAGAAGGCGATCACGCAGATGGCCGAGAAGCAGGTGCCCACCACCAGCGCATAGGCCAGCACCATGGCCATGGACTTGCCGAGCGAGGAGGGCAGGGCAAAGCTCAGGTACACCGTGAACACCAGCGCCACCAGCCAAGGCCCGAGCTTGCGCAGGGCGAAGCGCACCAGGTCCCAGGGGCGCGGGTGCTGTGGCAATTCCTCGGTCAGCCCGAAGCGCACTCGCACACGGTGGCTGATCCAGTTGAACGCATAGGCCAGCAGGCTCCACACGGCGATGATCGCGGCAAAGCCGAACAGGATCGCCGGCCATTGGTGTACGGGCACCACCAGTGCCGCCAGCTCCGCCTGGGCCTGGTCGATTTCCAGCGTCCAGCGGTGGAACGGGCTGGCGTCGCCGCTGAACTGCTTTTCGAAATCATGCAGCGCACCGCCTATCAACCCCAGCACGCCCTGTTCGACAGTAGGTTGCGACTGCTTGGTGGCGTCACGCAGCTTTTTCAGGTCGGCCAGCAGCTTGGCGCGTTGCTGGTCGTTCTCCAGGTTCTTGATCACCTCGTCCAGCGATTTGCCCAACGGCTCGGTGGCTTCCGGCTGGGCCGGCGCACTGGAACCAAGCAGGCCGGGCAGGCCGGCCGCTTGTACCGGGGCGATGAACAGAAACAGCAGCAGGGCAAGGCAACGCAGAAGGGCTGGCACCGGGAAATCTACCTCAGGTCAAACGATTGGCCGAGTGTAGAGGTTTATGTGGGGAGTTTCTCCAGGATCTTCCAGCAGGTGAGGCCGAAGATGCCCAAGGTGCCGATCCACATCATCAGCACACCGACGTCGCGCTCGCGCAGGCTGAAGCCGATGGTCAGCAGCATCAGGAAACCGAACACGGGGACGAACAGGGACAGGAAAGGGGACATGACGGGCGATCCTTCTGCACGTGAGGGGATGCTTTAAGCATAGTGCGCAAACGGTGGAACAGCTTGATGTGCGTCAGCTTATGTTTATGGCGTTTATATTCTGGTTATTTTTCCTACATGTTTATCAGATCTCTTTCCTACAAAGAATAGCTTCGCTGTGTCGATAACAGTATAGGGCCCGCAAAAAGTCTGCCTTTCCCCTGTAGAGGATTAGTAATGAAAATGTTGATTAAGGGACTTTCGCTCGCGTTGGTCGCGATACACAGTATGTCGTTGTATGCGGCAAACAATGAAGCGACGGTGTTGATAGATAATAAAACCAATGCGATTGCTAGCTATACGCATGAACACATGACCGGGACCTCCAGTCCGCTCATGTCAGCTGTCAATCCTAATTCTGTCGCGACTTAAAGGGTTACCAGTTACGCGGATTCGGTATCAGGAATGCGCTTTGTGTACACAGCCGGCAGCAAGAAGTGTCGCTTCTCTGTTTCTCACACAGCGACGCCGCCTGGTTATTTGCCATCCTGGAAAAAAGAGGCTCCATTGGCTCGACGCGAGCCAGTTGTACCGTGAAGATGGAGCGAATTGAAAGTCGGATGCCCTACAATTATTCCGTCAGGTTCACCCTTCAGTAAAACATGAAGAGCGCTCCTTGGCGGGCGCTCCACTTATTTCCAAGCGACCTGAGAACCACGATGAAAATTACTACAACGCCCTATGTGCCTGTTGTTCGTGATATGCCTGCCTCATCGGCTGCCAAGCCCGCGGCTGCGCCCCCCCAGGATGAAACCGTCACCTTGTCAGCGCAAAGCAAAGCCTTAGCGGCAAAGGATGCCGAGGTCAGTGCCCTGCACAAGCGAATCTATGGGGATCCAAGTTTGGGCGTACGGGTACAGACAAAACTTCAGAATGCGGGGTACCAAAAATTCAGCCAGACCGAGCCGCCGCAGGGCTATTCCGGTCAGGAAGCGGAGCGCTTTCAACGTGCGCTGGACTATCTCAACCACCGGCACGGTGCGAAGACTGACGCGCAGAATCCATTTGCAAGCCTGGGCAGAGATGCGCTGGTGGCGATTATTCAGGACGAGCGGTCCTACTCTGAGGAAGAGCGGTACGCGGCAGAACTAGCGAAGTCTGATCTGGACGAAGCCTTCTTTTCACGGCTGATCCAGTACTCCGACACGACAGGGGACTCCCGCCCACTGATGAAAGGTTACTTGGAGTACCTGAACAACTTAACGCCAGTGGAACGGCTCAATTACCCGAGCAATGAGGGCGATAAAGTCGCCGGGCGGCTGGCTCGCCTGGAGGAGGAACTTGGCAGCCTCCCCGAAGGCTTCTCCCTCTGGCAATACATGAACTGGGCCCCTGAAGGCCGCCTCGACCTCGACGCGCTGCTGAACCCCGCGTCTTCGTCGGCACCGCCCGCCGCCACTGAAGGGGCGGGCGATGCAGGAGGTCAGGGCAGTTCGCGGCTGCGGTAGAACGCGGTCAACACCTTCACCAGGTGCGCGAGGTCATGGCTGCCGCACAGTTCACGGATCGAGTGCATGGCAAAGGTCGGCAGGCCGATGTCGACCGTGCGCACGCCAAGGTGGCTGGCGGTGATCGGGCCGATGGTCGAGCCGCAACCCATGTCGCTGCGCACCACGAAGCTTTGCACCGGTACTTCTTCGGCCATGCACAGGTGGCGGAAGAACCCGGCGGTCTCGCTGTTGGTGGCATAGCGCTGGTTGTTGTTGACCTTGATCACCGGCCCTGCGTTGAGCTTGGGCCCGTGGTTGCCGTCATGCTTGTCGGCGTAGTTGGGGTGCACCCCGTGGGCATTGTCGGCCGAGACCATGAGCGAGCGCTGGATGGTGCGCACGTAGGTGTCGCCGTCCGGCAGCAGGCGCTGCAGGGTTTGCTCGAGCATCGGGCCGTCGGCGCCGCAGGCCGAGCAACTGCCGACTTCTTCGTGGTCGTTGCACACCAACACGCAGGTTTCGTCACTGTCAGCGGCCAGCAGCGCCTGCAGGCCGGCGTAGCACGACAGCAGGTTGTCCAGGCGTGCCCCGGCGATGAAGTCACCGTTCAGGCCGATCAATGCGGCGTCCTGGGTGTCGTAGAAGCTCAGCTCGTAGTCCAGTACCACATCGGCATTGAGCTGGTGCTCACGGGCCAGTTGCTCGGTGAGCAGGGCGCGGAAGTCGATGCGCTCGTCACCGGCCACTTGGGCGAGGATCGGCGGCAGTTCGTTCTGTGGGTTGATCTGCCAGCCTTCGTTGGCCGTGCGGTTGAGGTGGATTGCCAGGTTGGGAATGATGGCGATCGGCAGCTTGAAGTCGATCAGCTGGCTTTCGACCTTGCCATCACGCCGGAAGGTCACGCGCCCGGCCAGCGACAGGTCACGGTCGAACCACGGCGCCAGCAGGGCGCCGCCGTACACTTCCACACCCAGCTGCAGAAAACCTTGGCGCTGCAGCTCTGGCTGCGGCTTGACCCGCAGGCACGGGCTGTCGGTGTGCGCACCGACCATGCGAATGCCCCCGAGCAGCGGTGCTTGTTTGCCGAGGTTGATGGCGATTATCGAAGAATCGTTACGGGTGACGTAATAGCGGCCGCCAGGCACCGTGGCCCAACTGTCACGCTCGTCCAGGCGCTGGTAGCCGGCCGCTTCCAGGCGCAGGGCCAGGCTGGCGGTGGCGTGAAAGGGCGTAGGGGAGGCCTTGAGAAAATCAATCAGACCGGTGTTCAGTGCTTCACGCATAACTCACTCCAATTCGAGCTGCAAGCTTGAAGCTTCAAGCCGCAAGCTGCAAGCCTCAAGCCTCAAGCCTCAAGCCTCAAGCCTCAAGCCTCAAGCCTCAAGCTGCAAGCTGCAAGCTGCAAGCAAGAGCAGACCGCGGTGTAAGCTCCAACGCGATCTGCTTTCGCTTGCAGCTTCAAGCTTCAAGCTGCAAGCCGCAAGCAAGAGCAGACCGCGGTGTAAGCTCCAACGCGATCTGCTTTCGCTTGAAGCTTGAAGCTTGAAGCTTACCGCTTAAACAGCGCAGGGCACTTGGGCTTCAAGCCGCAAGCCACAAGCCGCAAGCAAGAGCAAACCACGGAGTAAGCTCCAACGCGATCTGCTTTTACTTGCAGCTTGTAGCTTGCAGCTTGCCGCTCAAAAAGGCGCAGGACATTCGAACTTCAGTCGTTCGCCGGAAACGGGGTGGGTGAAGCTCAGCATTGCTGCATGCAGGCACAAGCGATCATGCGCCGCCAAGGCTTCGGGGTTGGCATACAAACGGTCACCGAGCAGCGGGTGCCCGATCGACAGCATGTGCACCCTCAACTGGTGCGAACGGCCAGTGATTGGCGTCAACTCCACCCGGCAGTGGTCGCCGCAACGCTCAAGGATGCGCCAGAAGGTCAGGGCGTGTTTGCCTTGCTCATGGTCCACCACATGACGTGGCTTGGTGGGCGGGTCGTAGCGCAGGGGCAGGTCGATGCTGCCGCTGTCCAGCACCGGCTGGCCCCAGCACAGCGCGGTGTAGGCCTTCTCGGTCTCGCGGTCGTGGAACTGGCGCGACAGCTCGCGGTGGCTGTCGGCATCGCGGGCCAGCAGGATGATGCCGGAGGTTTCCCAGTCCAGGCGGTGGACGATCAGCGCATCCGGGTAGCCGTTTTCCTGCAGGCGAGTGATCAGGCAATCCTTGTTGTCATCGGCGCGGCCTGGCACCGACAGCAGCAGGGTCGGCTTGTTGACCACCAGGATGGCGGCGTCTTCATGAAGGATCTGGACGTTCGACAGCGGCATTACGGGTTCTCGGTCAAATCGGGGAAAACCATTGGGGCCACGTTGCGGCCCATCGCCGGCAAGCCGGCTCCCACACGTACCGCGCAGGCCCCGTAGACGCCGGCAAACCGGGTTCCAGAGGTACAACGCAGACCCTGTGGGAGCCGGCTTGCCGGCGATGGGCTGCAACGCAGCCCCAATGATCGAGCCAGTTCGCTGTATCAGCGCTCAGGCAACGTGATGTTCAGCTCCAGAATCGAGCAACTACCCTGGTTTTCCAGTTCGATGTGCACATCATCGCTGCCGATGTTCACATACTTGCGGATCACCTCGAGCAGCTCTTTTTGCAGCGCCGGCAGGTAGTCCGGTTCGCTGCGCTGGCCGCGCTCATGCGCCACGATGATCTGTAGACGCTCTTTCGCCACCGACGCACTGGTCTGTTTCTGTCTGCCACGAAAGAAGTCAAAAAGGTTCATGGTTTATTTGCTCCCGAAAATGCGCTCGAAGAATCCCTTCTTCTGTACATCGATGAAGCGCATCGGCTTCTCTTTGCCCAGCAGGCGGTCGACCGCATCGCTGTAGGCCTGGCCGGCATCGCTCTGATCATCGAGAATGACCGGGATACCTTGGTTGGACGCCTTGAGTACCGCCTGCGACTCCGGGATCACGCCCTTGAGCTTGATCGACAGAATCTCTTCCACGTCGGCCACGCTCAGCATTTCGCCCTTGACGACACGCTCCGGGTGGTAACGCGTGATCAGCAGGTGTTCCTTGATCGGCTCTTCCCCGTTTTCGGAGCGGCGCGACTTGCTCGACAGGATGCCCAGCATACGGTCGGAGTCACGTACCGAAGATACTTCCGGGTTGGTCACGACGATGGCTTCGTCGGCGAAGTACATGGCCAGGTGCGCGCCTTTCTCGATACCCGCCGGCGAGTCGCAGATCACGTACTCGAACTGTTCTTTGAGGTCCATCAGAACCTTTTCAACGCCTTCCTGGGTCAGCGCGTCCTTGTCGCGAGTCTGGCTGGCGGCCAGTACGTACAGGTTCTCCAGGCGCTTGTCCTTGATCAGGGCCTGCTGCAGGTTGGCTTCGCCGTTGACCACGTTGACGAAGTCGTAAACCACGCGGCGCTCGCAGCCCATGATCAGGTCGAGGTTACGCAGGCCCACGTCGAAGTCGACGATGACCGTCTTGTGGCCGCGCAGTGCGAGGCCGGTGCCGATGGCGGCGCTGGTGGTGGTCTTGCCCACACCCCCCTTGCCGGAAGTAACGACGAGAATCTTGGCCAAGGTGTTTCACCCCTAAATAAGTCGGGACAGGCGTCCCAGCAAAATGCAAAAAAACGGCAACAGGTAAAAAAGTTGCTCTAAAAATGACGGCAAGTATCCGTTAAAGACGGGTGATGTTCAACACGTCACCAGACAGGCTGACTTGCACGCCGCCGCCCCACAGCGGGTCGCGGCGCAGGTCCTCGCAGACCTTGTACTGGCCAGCGATGGAGACCATTTCGGCGGTCATCTGCTGGCAGAAGATACGGGCCTTGGTGTTGCCTTTGATGCCGGCCAGGGCACGGCCGCGCATGGCGCCGTACACATGGATGTTGCCATCGGCGAGAAGTTCCGCACCCGGGCTTACCGACCCTGTGACCACCAGGTCGCCACCCTGAGCATAGATCTGCTGGCCGCCACGTACAGGCGAAGTGATGATCCGCGTCGGGCGGATTTCCGGCTCTGCAGCGGGCGCCGGTGCCGGCTCGGGCTTTTTCACTTCCGGCTCGGGCTCCAGCGGACGCTCACGGGCGCCGGAGGGCGGCAGTACCGGCAGGTCGATGGCGATCGCCGCAGCGATGTCCTCGATGCGGCTGGCACGGATCGCCAAGGTCCGCAGGCCGTGGTGACGGCAGATGCGCATCAGCCCGGGCAGGTCGATCGCCCCTTCGTCGGCTGGCAGCTTGTCCAGCGCCAGCACCAACGGCGTGTTGCTGAAGAAATTGGGGGCCTGGGCCACTTTCGCCGCCAACTGGCGGTCGAGGGCTTCAAGGTCGTTGCGCCCCAGCTCCAGCACAGTGATGGCGAGCATGCTGCCCTTGAGCTGGAACACGGAGGCGGTGTCGGGTGTGTGGTTTGGGCTCATGGTCTGCATAGACGGCTTGTTGCGGAAAAAGTGCCCTGACTTATAACGATAAGACCGGTTGGCCGCAACCGGCGCCGATCCGATGTAGAATGCTCGGCCTTTGACTTACCGGAAGCTTCAATGGAACGCCCGCGTTTTCGTCCCTATTTCCTTCACCCCAGGTTCTGGGGCCTGTGGCTGGGCCTGGGCCTGCTGTGGCTGGTGGTGCAGTTGCCCTACCGCGCCCTGCTGTGGCTTGGCGCTGCCCTGGGCGCGCTGATGTACCGGGTGGCCGGTGAGCGCCGACGCATCGCTGCACGCAACCTGGAACTGTGTTTCCCCGAGATGTCCGTCGACGAACGGCGCCGTTTGTTGAAGGCGAATTTCGCCTCCACCGGCATCGCCTTCTTCGAAATGGCCATGAGCTGGTGGTGGCCCAAGGCCAGGCTGGCGCGCCTGGCGCACATCGAGGGCCTCGAGCACCTGCAAGCCGCGCAACAGGCCGGGCAGGGCGCGATCCTCATGGCCGTGCATTTCACCACCCTGGAGATCGGTGCCGCCTTGCTCGGCCAGGTGCACACCATCGACGGCATGTACCGCGAGCATGGCAATGCGCTGTTCGACTTCATCCAGCGCAGCGGCCGTGAGCGCCACAACCTCGATTCGCTGGCCGTAGAGCGTGAAGACGTGCGCGGCATGCTCAAACTGCTGCGTGCCGGGCGCGCCATCTGGTATGCGCCCGACCAGGACTACGGCGCCAAGCAGAGCCTGTTCGTGCCGTTGTTCGGCATCCAGGCGGCAACGGTCACCGCCACCACCAAGTTCGCCCGCCTGGGCAAGGCGCAGGTCATTCCCTTCACCCAGAAGCGCCTGGAGGATGGCAGTGGCTATCGCCTGGTGATCCACCCGCCGCTGGAAGGCTTCCCCGGTGAAAGCGAAGAGGCCGATTGCCTGCGCATCAACCAGTGGATCGAAGGCGTGTTGCGCGAGTGCCCCGAGCAATACCTGTGGGCGCACCGGCGCTTCAAGTCGCGGCCTGAAGGTGCGCCGCGGCTGTATGACAAGAAAAAGCGCTGACCATGTGGCAGCCGGCTTGCCGGCGATGAGGCCAGCGCTGGCAGTCAAAGATCCTGGGAGCAAGACATGGCCCCACCCCCCACCACCGGCCTGATCCTCTCTGGCGGCGGCGCCCGCGCCGCCTACCAGGTCGGTGTTCTGGCCGGCATCGCCGAGCTGCTGCCTGCCGGCGCAGCCAACCCCTTCCCGGTGATCGTCGGCACCTCGGCTGGCGCCATCAATGCCGTGACCCTGGCCAGTGGCGCCATGCGCTTCAACGAGGCGGTACACAGGCTCACCGCCTTCTGGCAGAACCTGGGCAGCCACCTGGTGGTGCGCAGCGACTGGCCGGGTGTGATCCGCCAGGCCAGCCGCTTCGTCGGCCACAGCCTGCTAGGGCTGGGCGGCCAAGCACCGGTTGCGCTGCTCGACAGCAGCCCGCTGCGCGGCCTGTTGCAGGCGCACATCGACCTGGATGGCATCACCCATGCCCTGGCCAGCGAGCAGCTGCGCGCGGTTGCGGTCACCGCATTCGGTTACGAGTCTGGCCAGGCGGTGACCTTCTACCAAGGCCGCGGCACCATCGACGCCTGGCTACGCCACCGCCGCCTCGGCGTGCCCACGCCATTGACCGTTGACCACTTGCTGGCCAGCGCGGCTATCCCGCTGCTGTTCGCCCCGGTTCGGCTCGGTGACGAGTACTACGGCGACGGCGCGGTACGCCAGTCGGCGCCGATCAGCCCGGCGCTGCACCTGGGGGCCAGCCGCGTGCTGGTGGTCGGCGTCAGCGGCAACCCGCAACGGCCAGCACCGCCGTTGCCGCCCCAGCGCGTGTTCAGTGGGCACCAGCCAAGCCTGGCGCAGATCGCAGGGCATATGCTCAACAGCACGTTCATCGACAGCCTGGAAGGCGATATCGAGCTGTTGCAGCGCTTGAACCACCTGAGCCGCCTGCTGCCGGCCCACCTGGATGCGCGACGCCTGGGGCTGGCGCCGATCGAGGTGCTGGTGGTGGCGCCCAGCCAGCCGCTGGACGAAATCGCCGCGCGGCATCGGCGTGAGCTGCCGGCGGCGCTACGGGTGTTCCTGCGCGGCCCGGGGGCGACGCGGACCAGCGGGGCGGGGGTGTTGAGCTACCTGCTGTTCGAGGCCAGCTATTGCAGTGAGCTGATCGAGCTGGGGCGGCGGGATGCGCTGACCAAGCGGCGGGAGCTGGTGCAGTTTCTGGGGCTGTAATCGATGGGGCCGCCGTGCGGCCCATCGCGACACCAAGCCGCCTTTACGGCAGCGCGTTACTCGGCAATCTGCAGCTTGCGCGACTGGGTATACACATACCGGACCTTCTCATACTCGAAGGGCGAGTTGAGCTGGCCATAGCGGAATTTGGTGGTGTAGCGCTTGTCCACCGCGCGCAGCAGGAAGATTTCCGGATGATCGGTGCTCACCTCGGCCATGTTCAGGTAATTGATCGCCTGTTCGCCGGCGTAATCCACCACCACCCCGGTGGTATCGCGCAGGTTCGACGGCCCCAGTACCGGCAGCATGATGTACGGGCCATCAGGCACGCCATAGAAGCCCAACGTCTGGCCAAAATCCTCGCTCTGGCGCGGCAGGCCCATCTTGGTCGCCGGGTCCCAGAGGCCACCCACACCGATGATGGTATTGAACATCAGCCGTGCGGTGATCTCTGCCGAACGCTTGGCCTTGAGCTGCAGCACGCTGTTGAACAGGTTCGGCACATCGCCCAGGTTGTTGAAGAAATTGCTCACCCCGGTGCGCACGAACCGGGGCGTGACGTACTGGTAGCCGTCCACCAGCGGCAGCAGCACCCACTGGTCCAGGCGGTAGTTGAAGTGGTAGATGCGCCGGTTCAGCGACTCCAGCGGGTCGTATACGTTGAGCGCCGCCAAGGTGGAGCGTTCGAACTCGCGCTGGTCCAGGCCTGGGTTGAATTTCAGTTCGCGCAGCGGGTCGATGAACCCGTCCGCTTCGGGGGCCAAAGGTTGGGCGGTTACCTGAGGGTCGGACTCGATCACGCTGGTGCGCGGCGCGGTTTCCGCGGCCAGGGCATTGCCGGCAAACAGCAGGGCGGTGGCGAAGAGGAATTTGTTAACCACGGAAGAACTCCAGCATGGCGTCGCTGTTGACGCGGTAGTTGAGGTTGCCGCAATGGCCGCCATGGGGGTAAAGGGTCAGGCGATCACCAAACACCTTGCGCAGGAAACCGATATCGCCCGGGCCGAGGATGACATCGTCGGCATTGTGCATCACGGCGATTTTCGGGCTGTTGCGCAGGTAGTCCTCCAGCGCGTACAGGCTCACCTGGTTGACCAGTTGCAGGATGCTGTTGCCGTCGGTACGGGCGCGCCACATCGGGATCACCTGCTCAGTCATGTAGCAGTCGAAGTCGCATTGCAGGGCACGCTTGAAGAACGGCGTAAGGCTGCTGCCTTCGGTGATTGGGTACTTGGGCGGGATGATCAGGCCGCGCCGGTTGATCAGGTCCGAAGTGAAGGCGATATCGGCCGCCGAGAAGCGGAACGAGGTGCCGATCAGCATCGCCATCTGTTCGTTGGACAGGTGCTGACGCGACTGCTGGAAGTCATACAGCAGGGCTTCGTTGAGGTCGATGTAGCCCTTGTCCTGGAAATAGCGGGTGAGCTTTTCCAGCATCAGCTCATAGAACGTGGTGCTGCGGTCGATGCCTTTGACCTGGGTCTGTACCAGTTTGTCGAGGTTGTTGATCGAGGTGTACAGGTTGACCGGCGGGTTGAGCAGCAGCACACGCTTGAAGTTGAAGCTGCGACGGGTTTCATCCAGGTGGCTGACGAACGCTGCGTCCAGTGCGCCCAGGCTGTAACCGGTGAGGTAGTACTCGCTGATCGGCAGGCGTGGGTGCTGGGCACGTACGGCTTGCATCACCCGGTACATGTCTTCGGCGTCTTCCCGGCTGATGCCCGGGGTGGCGAAGCGCGAGGCGGCGCTCATGAAGTCGTAGCTGGTCGGCGACGACAGCTGAACCACGTGGTAACCGGCCTGGTAGAACAGCTTTTTCAGGTATTCGTTGATGGTGCTCGAATACGGTGCGCCGGTGCCGGCGATGATGAAGATCAGCGGCGCTTCATGGTCCTGGCGAGCCAGTCGGTACTTGAGCTTTTTCACTGCCCAGAAGTTGTCGGGCAGGGTGAACTCACGCTCCGGGCGCAAATTCAGGCTGTAGTCGCTCTGGTCGATTTCGTCGTCGCTGGGCAGCGTTGGTCGCTGATCGGGCGGCGTCGTGGCGATCGTCGCCTCGAACGGGTTGGTCAAGGGGAAGCCGTAGGTCGCGGCGTCGATGTCGCGCGCAGAAGCGGCCACAGCCATGAGCAGGCCGCCAAGAAGGGCGGCTAGGCGCCAATATCGAAGCATGTAATCCCCCAGAAAGAACGCGAGCAAGGTACTGCGCTACGCAGGCTAGGACCACAAGTGCCTTGGCAAAGTTGCCAAGTGCGGTGGCCTTTGGTGTGCTTGTTATCTGCAACATAGCTGCAGGATTGTGATTTTGCCTTACAACCGGCCTTAGGCGATCATGCACCGTTTCGATTACTGCTATTGGAGAACAGGATGTCTCGTACCTTGCCGGCTGCGCTGCTGTTGCTGTTTCTCGCCTTGTGGCTGGCTGCCAGTTACGGCGTGCGTTACGAGTTGATGGAGGATGCGCAGTGGGTCGGCCTTTGCGCCGTGCCCGGTGAGCACTGGCAGTGCCAGGTGCGCTCGGTGCTGGGGTTGGGGATTCACTTTCAGGTGATGGCCTGGGCCGGGCTTGCGCTGGCGTTGCTGGCGCAGGTGGTTGGCGGGCGCAACGGTTGGTGGCTGGCGGTATTGGCGCTGGTGTTCGGCATCCCGGCGCTGGTGCTGTATACCGCTAGCATTGCGGTGTTTGCTGTGGTGCTGGCGGGGTTACGGCTGGTCCGGCAAGCGCGGCGCGGCTGACTGCAATTGCTGTGTTGGCAACTGTCTCACCGGCTTGTCGGCGATGGAGGATCACGCCTTGCGCACGCGCAAACTCCGCCACAACGCCGCTGTCATCAGCACACTGACCACCGCCCAACCCCAGGCCTGCTGATTCTCCAGCCCTTCCCGGTACAGCTGAGGCATCACCCCGGCCCCGACGATGAATGCCAGCAGCGCCACCTCTGCCCGTGCCGCCGCCACCGGGCGCAACAGGTAAACCACAGCCGGCAACGCCAGCGCCGCCGTGGGGAAACTGCGATAACGCGGGTCGAACACCATCGCCAGCATGCTCACTGCCGCCGCAAAGCCCGCCGCCAGCAATAGCCACCCTGCGCGCGCCTCGAACCAGGCGAACCAACGTTCCCGCCAGCCAGCCCGGCGCGCCAGCGCCAGCACCGCATGGGCCAACACCAGCAGGTTCAGCCCCGCCAGCAACGCCGCCCACAGCCATTCCCCGGCGAACCGTGCGTGGGTGCGCATCAACTCGCCCCACAGCCCCAGGCAGCCAGCTCCAAACGCCGCCAGCAAGGGCAACAGCAAAGCCCCAGCCGCGGTGCCAGGACGCCCGGCGAACAGCAGCATCGTTGCCATAAACACCACGCTTGCCAGCAACCATTGCGGCCAGTGGTGCAGGTTGCTCACCGGGCCCTCGAGTACCCCTTTGTCCTGCCGGTCGGCATCGTACAGCCCCCAGTAGCCGCCCACCGCGCCTTCACTGGCGCGCTTCCACGGCTGGTCGAAGGCTTCGATCAGGTTGTAGTGCCAGCCATTGGCCTCGGCCATGGCGACGAAACCGCGGATGAAGCGTGCCTCGTTGGCCCGGCTGGGCACGGCCGTCTCGCGCTGGCGGCCTTCGCTGGGCCAGCCGGTTTCGCCGATGAAGATATCCTTGGGCGCAAAGCGCGTACCGAACACCCGACGCACATCGGCGACATGCGCCAGGGCATCTTCGATACCACGCGGGTCGTCCTCCCAGTAGGGCAACAGGTGAATCGTCAAAAAGTCCACCGCTGGCGCCACCTGCGGGTGCTGCAGCCAGAACTCCCAGACATCGGCATAGGTCACCGGTACCTTGACCTGGCGCTTCACGTTGCCGATCAGCGCGGCCAGGCGCTCGCCGGTCACTTCCTTGCGCAGCAACGCCTCGTTGCCCACGATCACCGCACTGACCACATCCGGATTGGCGTTGGCGGCGGCAATCAGCAGATCCACTTCCTTGTCGGTATCCACCGGGTTGGCATTGACCCAGGCCCCGAGCATCACCTTCAGGCCATGCTTGCGCGCCAGTGCCGGGATCGCTTCCAGTCCGGTCATGGAATAGGTGCGGATGCACTGAAATCGTTCAGCCAACAGCGCCAGGTCAGCGTCCATGCGCGCCGGGCGCAAGCGAAAAGGCTGGTCGAACGGCGACTGGTCCTTGTCGAACGGGGTGTAGGAGGCGCACTGCAATTTGTGCGTGGGGCTGGCCGCGTCCGGTAGCAGGATCGGCTTGCCGAGCGTGTACCAGAGCGCCCCAAGCCCTGAGAGGGCAAGCAGGCAGGCGAACAGGTACAGCGGGAGCAGCAGGCGGGCAGGGCTGGGCATCAGGCGGTCCATCGTCAGGCGCAAAGCGTTAGATAGTAGCCCGGCGCCAAACCTTTGGCATGCAAGGATCGCGCAGAATGGCGCAGGCAGATGCCGCTAATGGCACAGTGCTGTCGCAAAGGGTTCGGGTGCAGGTCGCAGCTGGAGCAGGTTGGGCGCCCTAGCAGGACCATGATGCAATCTCCGAGACCTGACGAGGGGATGCTTTGATGGCAACTTTGAAAAAAATGCGACGACTCCTGGGGGCGGGCACCGCCCTGGTATTGGCCATGAGCGGTGCACAGGCCATGGCCAAAGAAGTGAGCATCGGTTACGTGGATGGCTGGGCCGACAGCGTGGCGACCACCAACGTGGCCGCCGAAGTGATCAAGCAGAAGCTCGGCTACGACGTGAAGCTGCAGGCCGTGGCCACCGGCATCATGTGGCAGGGTGTAGCCACCGGCAAACTCGACGCCATGCTCTCGGCCTGGCTGCCGGTAACCCATGGTGAGTACTGGACCAAGAACAAGGACAACGTGGTCGATTACGGCGCCAACTTCAAGGATGCCAAGATCGGCCTGATCGTGCCGGAGTACGTCAAGGCCAACAGCATCACAGACCTCAAGACCGATGAAAGCTTCAAGCAGAAGATCGTCGGCATCGACGCAGGCTCCGGGGTCATGCTCAAGACCGACCAGGCCATCAAGGACTACGACCTTACCGGCTACAAGCTGCAGGCAAGCTCCGGCGCGGCGATGACCGCAGAACTGGGCCGTGCCTACGCCAAGCAGCAGTCCATCGCCGTGACCGGCTGGGTGCCGCACTGGATGTTCGCCAAATGGAAGCTGAAGTTCCTTGAAGACCCCAAGGGCGTCTATGGTGCGGCCGAGACGGTCAACAGCATCGGCAGCAAAGAGTTGGCGACCAAAGCGCCGGAAGTGGCCGAGTTCCTGAAGAAGTTCAGCTGGAATTCCAAGGATGAGATTGGCGAGGTGATGCTGGCGATTCAGGAAGGTGCCAAGCCTGAAGCTGCGGCGAAAGATTGGGTAGCCAAGCACCCCGATCGTGTCCAGGAGTGGACGGGCAAATAACCGATCAGATTCTCCAGAACGGGGCCACACAGTGGCCCCGCTTTGTTACTGATTCTGCAAAACAGCATTGCATCTAAGACTAAGGTCGTCTGGTTGGCGTTCAAAGGCAGCATAAAGTGACGGTGTGGGTTCCATCCCCTATCTGTGCTGCTAGGACAAAAACAATGAACGACAGCATTTACCTCTCGATACAAAACAGCCCCCGTTTCAAGGAGCTGGTCAGCAAGCGCGAACGGTTCGCCTGGGTTCTCTCGGCGATCATGCTCGGCCTGTACTGCGCCTTCATCCTCCTGATCGCCTACGGTCCTCATCTGCTGGGCGCCAAGCTCAGCCCTGAGTCGTCGATTACCTGGGGCATCCCCCTGGGCGTCGGCCTGATCGTTTCGGCATTCGTCCTGACCGCCATCTACGTGCGCCGCGCCAACGGCGAATTCGATGAGCTGAACAAGGCCATCCTCAAGGAGGCGCAACAATGATTCGCCACACCAAAGCCTTGGCCGTACTGGCCTGCGGCGTTTTCGCACCCGCCGTGTGGGCAGCCGATGCCCTGACCGGCGAGGTGCAGAAACAGCCGCTGAACGTCGCAGCGATCGCCATGTTCGTGGCCTTCGTCGCCTTTACCTTGGGCATCACCTACTGGGCCTCCAAGCGTAACAAGTCGGCAGCCGACTACTACGCTGCCGGCGGCAAGATCACCGGCTTTCAGAACGGTCTGGCGATTGCCGGCGACTACATGTCGGCAGCGTCATTCCTGGGTATTTCCGCGCTGGTGTTCACCTCCGGCTACGACGGCCTGATCTACTCGATCGGCTTCCTGGTCGGCTGGCCGATCATTCTGTTCCTGATCGCCGAGCGCCTGCGCAACCTGGGCAAATACACCTTTGCCGACGTAGCGTCCTACCGCCTGGGGCAAAAGGAAATCCGTACCCTGTCGGCCTCCGGTTCACTGGTGGTGGTGGCCTTCTACCTGATCGCGCAGATGGTCGGCGCCGGCAAGCTCATCGAGCTGCTGTTCGGCCTGGACTACCATGTCGCGGTGATCCTGGTGGGCATCCTGATGTGCCTGTACGTACTGTTCGGCGGCATGCTGGCCACCACCTGGGTACAGATCATCAAGGCCGTCCTGCTGCTGTCCGGTGCCAGCTTCATGGCACTGATGGTGATGAAGCACGTAGGCT
Source organism: Pseudomonas sp. NPDC089758 (assembly GCF_044748705.1). NCBI lineage: Bacteria > Pseudomonadati > Pseudomonadota > Gammaproteobacteria > Pseudomonadales > Pseudomonadaceae > Pseudomonas > Pseudomonas sp. NPDC089758. Next base: position 279,619 of record NZ_JBIVGN010000002.1, on the reverse strand, counting down.
TCGACTTCAACACCCTGTTCTCCGAAGCGATCAAGGTGCACAGCAAGGGTGAGGCGATCATGAGCCCGGGCGGCCTGGTCAAGGACCCGATCTCGGCGTTCTCGCTGGGCCTGGCGCTGATGTTCGGTACTGCCGGCCTGCCGCATATCCTGATGCGCTTCTTCACCGTCAGTGACGCCAAGGAAGCCCGCAAGAGCGTGCTCTACGCCACCGGCTTCATCGGCTACTTCTACATCCTGACCTTCATCATCGGCTTTGGCGCGATCCTGTTGGTCAGCACCAACCCGGACTTCAAGGACGCCGCCGGCGCCCTGCTGGGCGGCAACAACATGGCGGCGGTGCACCTGGCCGATGCCGTGGGTGGCAGTATCTTCCTGGGCTTCATCTCGGCGGTAGCGTTCGCCACCATCCTGGCGGTGGTTGCCGGCCTGACCCTGGCCGGTGCCTCGGCGGTGTCCCATGACCTGTACGCCAGCGTATGGCGCAAGGGCAAGGCCAACGACAAGGACGAGATCCGTGTGTCGAAGATCACCACCATCGCCCTTGGCGTGCTGGCGATCGGCCTGGGCATTCTGTTCGAGAAGCAGAACATCGCCTTCATGGTCGGCCTGGCGTTCTCCATTGCCGCCAGCTGCAACTTCCCAGTCCTGCTGCTTTCGATGTACTGGAAAAAGCTGACCACCCGCGGCGCCATGATCGGCGGCTGGCTGGGCCTGGTGAGTGCAGTGACGCTGATGATCCTTGGCCCGACCATCTGGGTGCAGATCCTCGGCCACGAGAAGCCTATCTACCCGTACGAGTACCCGGCGCTGTTCTCGATGCTGATTGCCTTCGTCGGTATCTGGTTCTTCTCGGTCACCGACAAGTCCAAGGCAGCTGAAAGCGAACGTGCACTGTTCTTCCCGCAGTTCGTCCGCTCGCAGACTGGCCTGGGGGCTTCGGGCGCCGTGTCGCACTGATTGACGCCCAATGAAAAACCGCGCTGCGGCTGATGCCGTAGCGCGGTTTTTTTTTTGCAGCGCCTGACAGCGCTAGATCATCCCAAGCAACAACAACACCAGCAGTATCACCAGCACCACGCCAATGATGCCGGACGGGCCATAGCCCCAGCTGCGCGAGTGCGGGAAGACCGGTAAGCCACCAATCAACAGCAGGATGAGGATGATGATGAGGATCGTGGTCATGACGGAGTCCTTGCGTGGTTAGGGGTCAAGGGCCTCGAGTAGCTGGCCTCTTGTTAATTCGGACCGGCGCCGCTTGGCAAAGATTCCATTTGCTTGGCACGACCGTAGGGTCATGCCCACCCATTCACTACCCTGATGGACCCTCCCTGACGGCAACGCCTTGATTAGACTGGGCTCATCACCCATCAGTACAAGGCCTGCCACCATGCACAAACGCATCATGATCACTGGCGCCGGTTCCGGCCTCGGCCGCGAGATTGCCCTGCGCTGGGCGCGCGAGGGCTGGCGCCTGGCGCTGGCCGATGTCAACGAGCCAGGGCTGCGCGAAACCCTTGAGCAGGTGCGGGGTGCCGGTGGCGAGGGTTTCATTCAGCGCTGCGACGTGCGCGACTACAGCCAGCTGACCGCCCTGGCCCAGGCCTGCGAAGAGAAGTTCGACGGTATCGACGTGATCGTCAACAACGCCGGTGTAGCGTCGGGCGGCTTCTTCGCCGAGCTGTCGCTGGAAGACTGGGACTGGCAGATCGCGGTCAACCTGATGGGCGTGGTCAAGGGCTGCAAGGCCTTCCTGCCACTGCTCGAGCGCAGCAAGGGGCGCATCATCAATGTGGCGTCGATGGCGGCCCTGATGCAGGGGCCGGGCATGAGCAATTACAACGTTGCCAAGGCCGGTGTGCTGGCGCTGTCGGAGAGCCTGCTGGTAGAGCTGCGCCAGCTGGAAGTGGCGGTGCACGTGGTGTGCCCGTCGTTCTTCCAGACCAACCTGCTGGACTCCTTCCGTGGCCCGAACCCGGCCATGAAGGCCCAGGTGGGCAAACTGCTGGAGGGCTCGCCGATCAGTGCAGCGGACATCGCCGACTACATCCACCAGCAGGTCGAGGCCGGTGAATTCCTGATCCTGCCCCACGAGGCCGGGCGCCAGGCCTGGCAGCTCAAGCAGCAGGCGCCGCAGCGGCTGTATGACGAGATGGCAGAGATGGCGGTGAAGATGCGTAGCAAGGCCCAGGCGCGCGGATTGTAGTACCGTCTGTAGGGCGAATTACCAGCCAGTGTAGGCTTGCTCTGAATTGCTCCCGGGGCGTTGAGTCAGCGGATTTCCCCATGCAATCTCCGGTTTTTCCTGTTGCCGGAGGGCCGGAACATGTTGGTCATTGGACGTGAAGTCGGCGAAGTCATCAACATTGGTGACGACATTCAGATCAAGGTGGTGGAAACACGCAATGGCATGGTGCGTTTTGGCGTGAGCGCGCCGCGTGAAGTGTCGGTGCACCGGGCAGAGGTGTACAAGCGGATAAAGGCAGGGGAGAAGCGCAAGGGCAAATCGGCTTGATGTCGACGTTACCCACCGCTTCGCGGGCGAGTGCCGCGAAGCGGTGGGTATCGATCAGTCGAGCAGTTCGCGCGGCACATCGTGCTTGGCCAGCAGCTGGCACTGCTGGCTTTCCGGGTCGAACAGGATGAACGCCTGGCCCTTGGCTAGCGCCTGGCGCACCCGCAGCACACGGGTTTCCAGTGGCGTGTCGTCGCCATTGTCGGTGCCGTCACGGGTGACGAAGTCCTCGATCAGGCGCGTCAGGGTTTCGGCTTGCAGGTGTTCGTAGGGGATCAGCATGGGCGGCAATCAGCTTGGTAACGGAATGCGCCCATGCTACGCCAAACCGGGCCGCTGCGGCTCACTCCTTGTTCCCCACCAGGCTGTCGACTGCAGGCACCCGGGTGTCGCTCTCCATCTGCGCATCGTGCTCCAGCTGGTGGCTGAAGCGCTCCAGGGACGCATTGGTCGGGTTGGAATCGCTTGCGAACACCGGCGGGCTGAGCAGGTAACCCGACAACAGGCGGCTGAGCGCGGCCAGGCTGTCGATATGGGTGCGCTCGTAACCGTGGGTGGCATCGCAACCGAACGCCACCAGCGCGGTGCGGATGTCGTGCCCGGCGGTGACCGCCGAATGGGCATCGCTGAAGTAATAGCGGAACACGTCACGGCGCACCGGCACATCCTGGTCGCCGGCCAGTTTCAGCAGGTGGCGTGACAGGTGGTAATCGTAGGGCCCCGACGAGTCCTGCATGGCCACACTGACCGCGTGCTCGCTCGATGCCTGGCCGGGTGCTACCGGGGCGATGTCGATGCCGACGAACTCGCTGACGTCCCAGGGCAGGGCAGCGGCAGAGCCTGAGCCGGTTTCTTCGGTAATGGTGAACAGCGGGTGGCAGTCGATCATCGGCTGGCGGCCACTTTCCACCACTGCCTTGAGGGCCGCCAGCAGCGCTGCCACGCCGGCTTTGTCGTCCAGATGGCGGGCACTGATATGGCCGCTCTCGGTGAACTCCGGCAGCGGATCGAATGCCACGAAGTCGCCGATGGCAATCCCCAAGGACTCGCAGTCGGCGCGGGTGGCGCAGTAGGCGTCCAGGCGCACTTCGACATGTTCCCAGCTGACGGGCATCTGGTCGATGGCGGTATTGAAGGCGTGCCCGCTGGCCATCAGCGGCAATACGCTGCCGCGGAACACGCCGGTGTCGGTGAAGACGCTGACCCGGCTGCCCTCGGCGAAGCGGCTCGACCAGCACCCCACCGGGGCCAGGGCCAGGCGGCCGTTGTCCTGCAGCTGGCGCACGCTGGCGCCGATGGTGTCCAGGTGGGCCGAGACGGCGCGGTCCGGGGAGCTTTGCCGGCCTTTGAGGGTGGCACGGATGGTGCCGCGGCGGGTCAGTTCGAAGGGAATGCCCAGTTCGTCCAGGCGTTCGGCGACATAGCGCACGATGGTGTCGGTGAAGCCGGTCGGGCTGGGGATGGCAAGCATCTCCAGCAAGACGCGCTTGAGGTAGTCAAGGTCCGGCTCGGGGTATCGTTCAGACATGGGTACTCCTCAGGTATTGCTTTGCTCTTGCAGGCCCTCTCGCCGGCAAGCCGGCTCCCACAGGTAGGGGGTAATGCACAGGTTCAGGAAGCTGCGCGAGAGACCAGTGGGAGCCGGCTTGCCGGCGAGAGGGCCGTCATTGATTCACGCCAACGCCCGGCTGTGCGGGAACAGCAGGTCGACAAAGCGCTCTGCAGTTGGCTGCGGCTCATGGTTGGCCAAGCCGGCGCGCTCGTTGGCCTCGATGATCACGTAGTCCGGCTGTTCGGTATCACGCACCATCAGGTCCAGGCCCACCACTGGAATCTCCAGCGCCCGCGCAGCGCGCACGGCGGCATCGGCCAGCACCGGGTGCAGGCGCTCGGTAACGTCCTCCAGGGTGCCGCCGGTGTGCAGGTTGGCGGTGCGGCGCACAGCCAGGCGCTGGCCTGCGGGCAGTACGCTGGTGTAGTCGAAACCGGCGTCGCGCAAGGTGCGCTCAGTCTCGTCGTCTAGCGGAATGCGGCTTTCACCACCGGTAGCGGCCTGACGGCGGCGGCTTTGGGCTTCGATCAACTGATGGATGCTGTGCTTGCCGTCACCGACCACCTGGGCCGGATGCCGAACCGCCGCTGCAACCACTTCGAAACCGATCACCACGATGCGCAGGTCATGCCCCGGATGGAAGCTCTCCAGCAGCACGCGGCTGTCGAAGCGGCGAGCGTGTTCGATGGCCTGGCTGACTTCCTCGTAGGTCGTCAGGTTCACCGCCACCCCTTGGCCCTGCTCACCATCGACCGGTTTGACCACCACCGCGCCGTGCTCTTCGAGAAATGCCAGGTTTTCGTCGGCGTTACCGGCCAGTTGCTGCACCGGCACCAGCAAGCCTGCATTGTGCAAGGTTTGCTGGGTCAGGCGCTTGTCCTGGCAGAGGGTCATGCTGACCGCACTGGTCAGGTCGCTGAGCGACTCGCGGCAACGCACGCGGCGCCCGCCGAGGCTAAGGGTGAACAGCCCGCCTGCGGCGTCGTCCACCTGCACCTCGATGCCACGGCGGTAGGCCTCATCGACGATGATCCGTGCATACGGGTTCAACCCCGCCTCAGGGCCGGGGCCAAGAAACAATTGCTGGTTGATGCCGTTCTTGCGCTTGACGGCGAAGGTCGGCAGGTTGCGGAAACCGAGCTTCTCATACAGCCGCTTGGCCTGACGGTTGTCGTGCAGCACCGACAAGTCCAGGTAGGCCAGGCCGCGGCTCATGAAGTGCTCGACCAGGTGGCGCACCAGCACCTCACCCACGCCAGGGCGGGTGCAATGCGGGTCCACGGCCAGGCACCACAGGCTGCTGCCGTGTTCGGGGTCATCGAACGCCTTGCTGTGGTTCAGGCCCATGACGCTGCCGATCACCGCGCCGCTGTCTTCATCCTCGGCCAGCCAGTACACCGGCCCGCCCTGGTGGCGCGGCGTCAGCAGTTCCGGCTGCACCGGCAGCATGCCGCGTGCCTGGTACAGGGTGTTGATCGCCTGCCAGTCACTGCTGCTTTGTGCACGGCGGATGCGGAAACCGCGAAACACGCGTTGCGCCTGGCGGTAGTCGGTGAACCACAGCCGCAGCGTGTCGGACGGGTCCAGAAACAGCTGCTGCGGTGCCTGCGCCAGCAGCTGTTGAGGGGCCGCCACATACAGCGCGATGTCACGCTCGCCGGGGCGTTCCTGCTGCAGTGCCTCGGCCAGGCTGGCCGGGTCGGGGTAGGTGTGACCTATCAGCAGCCGGCCCCAGCCGCAGTGCAGCGCACGCGGCTGGTCGTGGGGTTCGCTGCCATCGCCGGCCAGGCGCGCCTGCAGGCGCTCGTAAGACGGCGTCTGGCCACGCAACAGGCGCTGACCGTAGGCAGTTTCATGGGCTTTCATCGGTCAGATTCCTTGTTCGCTGAGCCACAGGTTCAGCGCCGCCAGCTGCCACAGCTTGGAGCCGCGCAGCGGGGTGAGTTGGCCATGCGGGTTGCTCAGCAGGCGGTCGATCATGGTCGGGTTGAACAGCCCGCGGTCCTGGCTGGGGTCGGTGAGCAGCTCGCGTACCCAGTCCAGGGTGGCGCCTTGCAGGTGCTTGAGGCCGGGTACCGGGAAGTAGCCTTTCTTGCGGTCGATCACCTCATGGGGGATCACCCGGCGTGCGGCTTGCTTGAGCACGTGCTTGCCGCCATCGGGCAGTTTGAAGCGCGCCGGGATGCGTGCCGACAACTCGACCAGGCGGTAATCCAGGAACGGCGTACGGGCTTCCAGGCCCCAGGCCATGGTCATGTTGTCGACCCGCTTGACCGGGTCGTCGACCAGCATCACCGTGCTGTCCAGGCGCAGCGCCTTGTCCACCGCGTCAGGCGCGCCCGGGCGGGCGAAGTGTTCACGCACGAAGTCGCCGGCAACATCGGTCTCCAGCAGCCAAGGGGCTTGCACGGTATCGCGGTACTCGGCATGGCTGCGGTCGAAGAACGCATCGCGGTAGGCGCCAAAGGCGTCATCGGCGCCGTCCACCTGCGGGTACCAGTGGTAGCCGGCGAACAGCTCGTCGGCACCCTGGCCGCTCTGCACGCCCTTGCAATGCTTGGCCACCTCGCGTGACAGCAGGTAGAAGGCGATGCAGTCGTGGCTGACCATCGGCTCGCTCATGGCGCGGAACGCGGCCGGCAATTGCTCGATGATTTCGCTTTCGGCGATGCGCAGCTGGTGGTGGCGGGTGCCGTAGTGCTTGGCGATCAGGTCGGAGTACTGGAACTCGTCACCGCGCTCGCCGCCGGCATCTTCGAAGCCGATGGAGAACGTCGACAGGTCATCTACGCCCACTTCCCGCAGCAAGCCGACCAACAGGCTGGAGTCGACGCCGCCGGACAGCAGTACACCCACGTCTACCGCGGCGCGCTGGCGGATGCCGACGGCATCACGGGTAGCATCGAGCACACGGGTGGTCCAGCCTTCCAGGTCCAGGTCGCGCTCGTCCGGGTTGGGGCCGTAGTGCAGCTGCCACCAGGTCTGGCGCTCGACTTCACCGTGGCGGTCGATGCGCATCCAGGTGCCGGGTTCGAGCTTTTGCACATTGGCCAGCAAGGTGCGTGGCGCCGGCACCACCGCGTGGAAGTTGAGGTAGTGGTTGAGCGCTACCGGGTCGATCATCGGATCGATGTCGCCACCTTTGAGCAGCGCTGGCAGGGTCGAGGCAAAGCGCAGGCGTTCGCCGTTGCGCGACAGGTACAAAGGCTTGACGCCCAGGCGGTCACGGGCCAGGAACAGGCGCTGGTTGTCGCGCTCCCAGATGGCCAGGGCGAACATGCCGTTGAGCTTGGGCAACAGGGCCGCGCCCCAGGCGTGGTAGCCCTTGAGCAGCACCTCGGTATCGCCGTCGGACCAGAAGGTGTAGCCCAGGTCCTGTAGCTCTTGGCGTAGTTCGGGGAAGTTGTAGATGGCACCGTTGAAGGCCAGAGACAGGCCCAAGGTGTTGTCGACCATGGGCTGAGCCGAGCCGTCGGACAGGTCCATGATTTTCAGCCGGCGATGGCCAAGGGCGATCGGGCCCAGGCTATGGAAGCCCCAGGCGTCGGGGCCACGGGGCGCCAGGTGATGGGTCATGCGCTCTACCGCGGCGAGGTCCGCCGGGCGAGGGGCTTGGTCGATGGGGGTGAAACGCAACTCTCCTGCTAATCCGCACATAGGTCCTTACCGGTTTTTCCGTTGGGGAATCAGCGCCCCAGTTTAGGGCACCTGTAAGGAACTGACCTGGGGGATTTGTGAGAGTTTTAGATCGATCTGTTATAAGTAGTGCCCTGCGTTACGGCCAATCGCCGGCAAGCCGGCGATTGGGCTGCACAGCGGCCCCATTCACTTCCCCCGAATCAACCTGCGCAAGCCAAACCGGTTCGGGTGGCACGCCTCTGCCACCGCCCGCGGCAGCGGCAACGGCTCGCCACTGACCCACGCCGCAATCAGCTCGCCCGACAGCGGTGCCGTGATCAGCCCCCGCGACCCATGCCCACTATTCACATAAAGCCCCTCCAGCCAAGGGCAGGGCACTTCGGGCACCTGCCGCGCATCCTTGGCCAATACGGCGTAGGCCTCGGCAAAGGCTGCAGGGTCGGCAACCGGCCCCACGATCGGCAAGTAATCCGGGCTGGTGCATCGAAATGCCGCGCGCCCCTGCAACTGCTCAGGGTCAAGCGCCGCAGCACCCAGCCGCCGGGCCAGGTCGGTAGAGATTTCATCGAGCATGGCCAGGTTGCCCTGGTGTTCGGCCACGGTCGGCGTCAGGTCATCGCTATGGAAGTCAAAGCTGGCGCCCAGCGTGTGCTCTTCACCCCTGGGCGGTGCGACATAGCCCTCGGCGCAGACCACAGTAGCCAGCGCCCGGCTGGCGTCGGTCGCCGGCAGGCGGGTGACCTGCCCGCGGATGCGCTTGAGCGGTAGCTGGGCACAAGGCTCGAAACGCTTCACATCAGCCGCCCCAGCCAGCACCACCACAGGGGCGCTGGCCAGTAGCCGGTCGCCGGCCCAGGCTTGCCACAGGCCATCGGCCTTGCGCAGTGCGAGTACATCGTGATGGGCCAGCAGGCGAATGTTGGGGTGCTGCAGTTGTGCCTGGCACAGTGCCGGTGGATGCACCCAGCCGCCTTCGGGGTAGTACAACCCGCCGGCCGGCAGCGCGACCCCGGCAATCGTTTCGGCTTCACTGCGCTGCACTGCCCGCAGCAAGCTGCCCTCGAAGGCGTCGGCGAGCTTGCCCTGGCGTTCGGCTTCCTTGTGGTCGAATGCCAGTTGCAAAACCCCGCACGCATCCCAGTCCTGGCCGCGCTGCAGGCGTTGAAGCTGGCGCCGGGTGTAGCCGAACCCAGACAGGATCATCTGCGACAAAGCCGTGCCGTGCGCGGACAGCTTGAGGTACAGCACACCCTGGGGGTTGCCGGAGGCTTCGCGGGCGGCGGCGTCGTGACGCTCCAGTACCGTTACCTGCCAGCCCCGTGCGGCCAGGCTGGCAGCGCTGGCAGTGCCGGCGAGCCCTGCGCCGATCACCAGGGCCTCGCGCGGGCCTTCGGGCGCACGTGGCCGCGCGTACCAGGGCGCCGACAGGGGGGCGTGGGGCGGGCCGGTGTACTCACCACTCATCACCTCCCACTTCTTGCCGATGCCAGGCACCTTTTTCATGGTGAAGCCGGCTTCGATCAAGCTGCGACGCACCCAGCCGGTAGTGGTGAAGGTGCCCAGTGCGGTGCCGGCATGGGACAACCTGGCCAGTTGCCTGAACAGCTCGGGTGTCCACATGTCGGGGTTTTTCGCCGGGGCGAAGCCGTCGAGAAACCACACGTCGATACGCGCGTCCAGTTGCGGCAGCTGCTCCAGCACATCGCCGATCAGCAGGGTGAGGGTGATTCGGCGCTGGTCGAAGGTGAACTGTTGGAAGCCTTGATGCACCGCGACGTACTGCTGCAGAAAGGGTTCGGTGAACCCGGCCAGCTCCGGCCACAGGCGCATCGCACGGGCCATGTCGGCATGGCCCAGGGGATACTTCTCGACGCTGATGAAGTGCAAGCGGGCATCTGCGTGGGCTGTTTCGGCGAACAGCTGCCAGGCACAGAAAAAATTCATGCCAGTGCCAAAGCCGGTTTCGCCGATCACCAGGCAGTCGTGGGGCGCCAGGTCGGCGAAGCGCTGGCGCAGGCGGGTTTGTTCGAGGAACACATGCTGGGTTTCGGCAATGCCCTCATTGATGGCGAAGTAGACATCGCCGTATTGCCGCGAATGTGGGCGGCCCTGGTCGTCCCAGTCGATCTGGGCATGCTGAAGGAGGGTGGGTGCGGGCATGGCTGGTTTCGCTGGGATTGGTGAGCTGCAAGCTTCAAGCTACAAGCTGCAAGAAAAAGCAGATGGTGGCACGCCCTGGCTTTTCTTGCAGCTTGAAGCTTGCAGCTTGCAGCTTGAAGCTTGAAGCTTGAAGCTTGAAGCTTGAAGCTTGAAGCTTGAAGCTTGAAGCTTGCGGCTTGAAGCTTGCGGCTTGCGGCTTGCGGCTTGCGGCTTGCGGCTTGCGGCTTGCAGCTTGCAGCTTGCAGCTTGCAGCTTGCAGCTTGCAGCTCCCCCCCAGGATTCCGCTAGTCTTGCTTATCCATTGAAGGAGCGAGTGCATGTTTGAATCCGCGGAAATTGGTCACAGCATCGACGACGATACCTTCGAGGCAGAAGTGCCCGCGCTGCGCGAGGCTTTGCTCGAAGCCCAGTACGAACTCAAACAGCAGGCACGCTTCCCGGTCATCGTGCTGATCAATGGCATCGAAGGCGCTGGCAAGGGCGAGACGGTCAAACTGCTCAACGAGTGGATGGACCCGCGCATGATCGACGTGCTCACCTTCGACCAGCAAACCGACGAAGAACTGGCCCGCCCGCCCGCCTGGCGCTACTGGCGGGCGCTGCCGCCTAAGGGGCGCATGGGCGTGTTTTTCGGCAATTGGTACAGCCAGATGCTGCAGGGCAGGGTGCACGGGCAGTTCAAGGATGCCGTGCTCGACCAGGCCATCACCGGCGCCGAGCGGTTGGAGCAGATGCTTTGCGACGAAGGTGCGCTGATCATCAAGTTCTGGTTCCACCTGTCCAAGAAACAGATGAAAGCGCGGCTCAAGTCGCTCAAGGACGACCCCTTGCACAGCTGGCGCATCAGCCCGCTGGACTGGCAACAGTCCCGGACCTACGACCGTTTCGTGCGTTTTGGCGAGCGGGTATTGCGCCGTACCAGCCGTGACTATGCACCCTGGCACGTAGTCGAAGGCGTCGACCCCAACTACCGCAGCCTGGCCGTCGGACGCATCCTGCTGGAAAGCCTGCAGGCCGCACTGGCCGTCAACCCCAAAGGCAAGCACCAGGGCAACATTGCGCCGCTGGGCCGCAGCATCGACCAGCGCAGCCTGCTGGGCGCGCTGGACATGACCCTGCGCCTGGACAAGCAGGACTACCAGGAGCAATTGGTGACCGAGCAGGCACGCCTGGCCGGCCTGCTGCGCCACAAACACATGCGTCGGCATGCCCTGGTGGCAGTCTTCGAGGGTAATGATGCGGCGGGCAAAGGGGGCGCGATCCGCCGCGTGGCCGCTGCGCTGGACCCGCGCCAGTACCGTATCGTGCCAATCGCCGCCCCCACCGAAGATGAGCGTGCTCAGCCGTACCTGTGGCGGTTCTGGCGGCATATCCCGGCGCGCGGCAAGTTCACCATCTTCGACCGGTCCTGGTATGGCCGGGTGCTGGTCGAGCGTATCGAGGGTTTTTGCACCCCGGCCGACTGGATGCGCGCGTATGGCGAGATCAATGATTTCGAGGAGCAGCTGGTAAACGCCGGCGTGGTGGTCGTCAAGTTCTGGCTGGCGATCGACCAGCAAACCCAGCTGGAGCGTTTTGAAGAGCGCGAGCAGATCCCGTTCAAGCGCTACAAGATCACCGAGGACGATTGGCGCAACCGCGAGAAGTGGGACCTGTACGTGGATGCCGTGGGCGACATGGTCGACCGCACCAGCACCGAGATCGCGCCATGGACCCTGGTCGAGGCCAATGACAAGCGCTGGGCGCGGGTGAAGGTGTTGCGCACCATCAATGAGGCCCTGGAAGCGGCGTTTGCCAAACACAAGAAATAGCCCGCCGGCATGCCGCGGGGGAATGACCTGATGAATTCTTTTCCCGCCTTTTTTCCCCGTTGGCAGGCGGCAAGCCTTTAGAATCGAGGCACCCCACAACGGGCTCGACCGAGGACTTTATGCACATCACATCCGGGCGCCGGAGCTATGGACTGGCTCTGGCGCTTTTGACTGCACTGCTCTGGGGCATCCTGCCGATCAAACTCAAGCAGGTGTTGCAGGTGGTCGACCCCATTACCGTTACCTGGTTCCGCCTGCTGGTGTCCGGCGGCCTGCTGTGCGCCTGGCTGGCGGCCAAGCGCCGCTTGCCTTCTTTCGCCAAGCTCGGCGCCAAGGGCAAAGGCTTGGTGGTGGTGGCCGTATGCGGGCTGATGGGCAACTACGTGCTGTACCTGATGGGCCTCAATCTGCTGAGCCCCGGCACGGCGCAATTGGTGGTGCAGATCGGCCCGGTGCTGCTGCTGGTGGCCAGTGTGTTCGTGTTCAAGGAACGCTTCAGCCTGGGCCAAGGCCTGGGGCTTGTGGTGCTGCTGGCCGGCTTCGGCCTGTTCTTCAACCAGCGCCTGGAAGAGCTGCTGACCTCGCTGGGCGCGTACACCACGGGCGTGCTGACCATCCTGCTGGCCACTAGCATCTGGGTGTTCTATGCCCTGAGCCAGAAACAGCTGCTGACGGTGTGGCATTCGCAGCAGGTGATGATGGTGATCTACCTGAGCTGCGCCGCGCTGCTGACACCTTGGGTGCACCCGCTGGAGGCGCTGCAGCTGACCCCCCTGCAAGGCTGGTTGCTGCTGGCGTGCTGCCTGAACACACTGGTGGCGTATGGGGCTTTTGCCGAGGCCCTGGCGCACTGGGAGGCATCCCGGGTCAGCGCCACACTGGCGCTGACGCCACTGGTGACCTTTGTGGCGGTGGCGATTGCGGCCTGGCTGTGGCCGGACTATGTGCAGGCCGAGGACATCAATGCCTTGGGCTATGTTGGCGCGGTGACCGTGGTGCTGGGGTCGACACTGGTGGCCCTGGGGCCTTCGCTGGTGGCTGGGTGGCGGGCGAGAAGGGCGCGTTTGGCGCAGGTTGGTTGAGCGCCTGTTCCGGCCCCATCGCCGGCAAGCCGCCTCCCACGGGGTGGCGCCAGCTGTTAGATGTTGAGCAAGACAGTTGCCCCACAGGTCCCCACCAAGCCTGAAGACTGTGGGGTACCGGTGGGAGCCGGCTTGCCGGCGATAGGGCCCTAAGTACCCGCCAATCAATCAGCCCTTGCCACCCGGCGCCAGCATGTTCTCCGGCCTTACCCACTCATCGAACTGCTCGTTGGTCAGGTATTTCAACTCCAGCGCCGCCTCGCGCAGGGTCTTGCCCTCGCTGTAGGCCTTCTTGGCAATTTCCGCCGCTTTGTCGTAGCCGATATGCGGGTTGAGTGCGGTCACCAGCATCAGCCCACGCTCCAGGTGTGCCGCCATCTGCTCGGCATCCGGCTCGATCCCCGCCACGCAATGCTGCTGGAAGTTGCGGCAGCCATCGGCCAGCAGTTCGATCGACTGCAGCAGGTTATGGATGATCACCGGCTTGAACACATTCAACTGCAGGTGGCCCTGGCTGGCGGCGAAACCGATGGCCGCGTCATTGCCCAGCACCTGGCAGGCCAGCATCGACAGCGCCTCGCATTGGGTCGGGTTGACCTTGCCCGGCATGATCGAGCTGCCCGGCTCGTTGGCCGGCAGGCGCACCTCGGCCAAGCCGGCGCGGGGGCCGGAACCGAGCAAACGCAGGTCGTTGGCGATTTTCATCAAGGCGACCGCCAAGGTCTTCAGTGCCCCGGCCAGGCTGGTCAGCGGCTCGTGGCCGGCCAAGGCGGCGAACTTGTTCGGCGCGGTGACGAACGGCAGGCCGGAGAGGGCGGCCAGTTCCGCAGCAATGGCTTCGGCGAACCCCTGCGGGGCATTGAGCCCGGTACCCACGGCAGTACCGCCCTGGGCCAGCTCGCACACCGCCGGCAAGGTGGCGCGGATGGCGCGCTGGGCGTAGTCCAGCTGGGCAACGAAGGCCGACACCTCCTGGCCGAAGGTGATGGGCGTGGCGTCCATCATGTGCGTGCGGCCAGTCTTGACCAGTTTGTGGTGGCGCGCCGCCAGCTCCGCCAGCCCCGAAGACAGCTCGGCGATCGCCGGTAGCAGTTGCTCGTGCACCGCCTGTGCTGCGGCGATATGCATGGCGGTGGGGAAGCAGTCGTTGGAACTCTGCGAACGGTTGACGTGGTCGTTAGGGTGCACCGGCGCCTTGCCGCCGCGGCCTTTGCCGGCAAGCTCGTTGGCCCTCCCGGCGATCACTTCGTTGACGTTCATGTTGCTCTGGGTGCCGCTGCCGGTCTGCCACACCACCAGCGGGAACTGGTCGTCGTGCTCGCCGCCCAACACTTCGTCGGCCGCCTGCTCGATCAGCCGGGCGATGTCCGCGGGCAGGGCGCCATTGCGGTCGTTGACCCTTGCCGCGGCCTTCTTGATCAGCGCCAGGGCGTGCAGCACCGGTAGCGGCATGCGTTCCTTGCCAATGGCAAAGTTGATCAGCGAACGTTGGGTCTGTGCGCCCCAGTAGGCGTGCTCCGGAACTTCGACTGGGCCCAGGCTGTCTGTTTCGATACGGCTCATGCTGCGTTCACTCCCCTGTCAGTCAGAATCAGCAGTTTAGGCCCCCATGCGATCGTGCGGTTCAATCGCACTTCGTGCCACTTGAGCGCTGCCCCCTGGCGGGAGCAGAATGCTCATCTCTGAGGTAACGCCTCCCCCTCCTTGAAGGATATGCAATGACCCGTCTCCGTGCCCTCTGTGCTGCCGTCGCCCTGGCCTGTGCCAGCGGCCAGGTGCTCGCTGCCACTGCCAGCCACAACGCTGCCGCCGAGAAATTCCTGACCCTGGCCAACGCTGACAAGCTGGGCACCCCGGTGTACATGCAAGTCCAGCAGATGTTCGCCCAGCGCTTCGCCCAGACCAAGGCCCCGGCCAGCAAGCAGTCGGTGCTGGAGAGCTACCAGGCCAAGGCCAACGCCGCGCTGGACAGCGCCATCGGCTGGAACAAGCTCAAGCCGAAGATGGTCGACCTGTACACCCAGACCTTCACCGAGCAAGAGCTCAAGGACCTGGTCAAGTTCTACCAGTCGCCACTGGGCAAGAAAGTCCTTACCCAGATGCCCAAGGTCACTCAGCAGTCGGCCCAGCTGACCCAGCAGAGCCTGGAGCCGGCAGTGCCGGTGGTGAACAAGCTGCTCGAAGACATGACCAAAGAGCTTGACCCCAATGCCGGCAAGGCCGCCGCCCCGGCCAAGAAGTGAGTGACGCGCGATGACCATGCAGCAACGCATTGAGCAGCAGCTTGCCGCCCTGGCGCCGCAGCACCTTGAAGTGCTCAACGAAAGCCACATGCACAGCCGTGGCCAGGAAACCCACTACAAGGCGGTGATCGTCAGCGAGCAGTTTGCCGGGCTCAACAGCGTCAAGCGCCACCAGAAGGTCTACGCCACCATGGGTGAGCTGATGGGCCAGATCCATGCCCTGGCCATCCACACCTACACCGACGAGGAGTGGGCGAAGGTGGGCGTCGCGCCTGCGTCGCCGGTGTGTGCAGGTGGCGGCAAGCACTGAATCCTTTCTGTCGTTCTGGTACACTCCGCACCATTCCTAGGGGGCCGCTTGGCGGCCCATCGCCGGCAAGCCGGCTCTCACAGGTACAGCGCAGCCCTAGAGCATTGCGCCGGCCTTATGGGAGCCGGCTTGCCGGCTCTCACTGGCACAGCGCAGCCCTTGAGCATTGCGCCGGCCTTGTGGGCCGGCTTGCCGGCTCTCACTGGTACAGCGCAGCCCTTGAGCATTGCGCCGGCCTTATGGGAGCTGGCTTGCCGGCTCTCACAGGTACAGCGCAGCCCTTGAGCATGCGCCGGCCCTGTGGGAGCCGGCTTGCCGGCGATGGGCTGCAGGGCAGCCCCCAGCTTTTTGCCAAACCCGGTCCGCCCCTTACGAGGGCAACCACCTGGAGATTCAACGCAATGACCCACCCGATCGTCGTGGCGGCGCTGTACAAGTTCGTCACCCTCGAAGACTACGTAGAACTGCGCGAGCCCCTGCTGAAGGCCATGCTCGACAATGGCGTCAAAGGCACTCTGCTGCTGGCCAACGAGGGCATCAACGGCACCGTTTCGGCCACCCGCGAAGGCATCGATGGCCTGCTCGCCTGGCTGCGCAGCGACCCGCGCCTGGTCGATGTCGACCACAAGGAGTCCTACTGCGACGAGCAGCCGTTCTACCGCACCAAGGTCAAGCTCAAGAAAGAGATCGTCACCCTCGGCGTACCCGGCGTGGACCCGAACAACGCCGTTGGCACCTATGTCGAGCCCAAAGACTGGAACGCCCTGATCAGCGACCCGGAAGTACTGCTGATCGACACCCGCAACGATTACGAAGTGGCCATCGGCACCTTCAAGGGCGCAATCGACCCCAAGACCGAGACCTTCCGCGAGTTCCCCGAGTACATCAAGGCCAACTTCGACCCCAGCAAGCACAAGAAGGTCGCCATGTTCTGCACCGGCGGCATCCGTTGTGAAAAAGCCTCCAGCTACATGCTCGGTGAAGGCTTCGAGGCGGTCTATCATCTTAAGGGCGGCATCCTGAAATACTTCGAGGAAGTACCCCAGGAAGAAAGCCTGTGGGACGGTGACTGCTTTGTCTTCGACAACCGCGTCACGGTGCGCCATGACCTGAGCGAGGGCGAGTACGACCAGTGCCATGCCTGCCGCCACCCGATCGACGCCCAGGACCGCGCGTCCGAGCACTATTCGCCAGGCGTGAGCTGCCCGCACTGCTGGGACAGCCTGAGCGAAAAGACCCGGCGCAGCGCCATCGACCGGCAAAAGCAGATCGAGCTGGCCAAGGCCCGCAACCTGCCGCACCCGATCGGTTACAACTACAAAGCCGAGGCCTGATTGCATGACTGCCCGCCTGCTCTATGTGATGGACCCGATGTGCTCCTGGTGCTGGGGTTTTGCACCGGTGGCCCAGGCCCTGATCGCCCAGGCGCGTGAAGCGGGCGTGGCCACCCGAGTGGTGCCGGGCGGGTTGCGCCGCGGCGCCAGCCCGCTGGACGCCTCCACCCGCAAGTACATCCTCGAGCATTGGCAGGCGGTGGCCGAAGCTACCGGGCAGCCGTTCGCGTTCGACAATGCCATGCCCGACGGTTTCGTCTACGACACCGAACCGGCCTGCCGTGCCCTGGTGGCCGCCCGCGAACTGGATGCCGAGCGGGTCTGGCCGCTGCTGGCGCTGATCCAGCGGGGGTTCTACCAGCAGGGCCTGGATGTCACCAGAGCGCCGCAGCTGGTCGAGCTGGCCGAGCAGGCCGGGTTCGATCGCACAACCTTCGCCGAGGCCCTGCAGGGTGCGGACGTTCGCGCCGCCACCGCAGCCGATTTCAGCTGGGTGCAAGACCTGGGTATTGCTGGCTTTCCGACGCTGCTGGCTGAGCGCAACGGCCAGCTCGCCCTGTTGACCAATGGCTACCAGCCGCTGCAAAGCCTGCAGCCCTTGCTTGCCCGCTGGCTACAGCAGGCTGCCTGTGCTTGACCTGCCCGGCTCGCCCGACCCGGTGCCCGGGAAGCCCGCCCCTGTGCCTGACCGGCTGAGCTGGGCGCAAATCCGCCGTTTGGCGCTGCACCACAAGAAACACCTCTGGGCCGCCAACCTGGTGGCCGTGCTGGCGGCCTGCTGCAGCGTGCCGATCCCATTGCTGCTGCCCTTGCTGGTGGACGAGGTGCTGCTGGGCCACGGCGATGGCGCGCTGAAGTTCATGAACCACCTGCTGCCCAGCGGTTGGCAGGTGGCGGCCGGGTATATCGGCCTGATGCTGGTCGCCACCCTGTGCCTGCGCGTGGCCGCCCTGGGGTTCAACGTGGTGCAGGCCAAGCTGTTCGCCGGCCTTGCCAAAGACATCGTCTATCGCCTGCGCATCCGCCTGATCGATCGGCTCAAGCGTATTTCGCTCAAGGAATACGAAAGCCTGGGTAGCGGCACCGTGACCACACACCTGGTCACCGACCTGGAGACCCTCGACAAGTTCGTCGGCGAAACCCTGAGCCGTTTCCTGGTGGCGATGCTGACCCTGACCGGCACAGCGGCGATCCTGATCTGGATGCACTGGCAGCTGGCCTTGCTGATCCTGTTGTTCAACCCGCTGGTGATCTACTTCACCGTGCAGTTGGGCAAGCGCGTCAAACACCTCAAAAAGCTCGAAAACGACAGCACCTCGCGGTTCACTCAGGCGCTGGCCGAAACTCTGGACGCCATCCAGGAAATCCGCGCCAGCAACCGCCAAGGCTACTTCCTCGGGCGCCTGGGCCTGCGCGCCCGTGAAGTGCGCGATTATGCCGTGGATTCGCAATGGAAAAGCGACGCCAGTGGCCGTGCCAGTGGCCTGCTGTTCCAGTTCGGTATCGATATTTTCCGTGCGGCGGCCATGCTCACGGTGCTGTTCTCCGACCTGTCGATCGGGCAGATGCTGGCCGTGTTCAGCTACCTGTGGTTCATGATCGGCCCGGTCGAGCAGTTGCTGAATCTGCAATATGCCTACTACGCCGCCGGCGGTGCCCTGAGCCGGCTCAACGAATTGCTGGCGCGTGATGACGAGCCACAATACCCGGCTGCCCGCGACCCGTTCGCCGGCCGTGAAACGGTTGGCATCGAGGTGCGCGACCTGCGTTTCGCCTATGCCGACGAGCCGGTGCTGGAGCACCTGGACCTGACCATCGCCGCAGGCGAAAAGGTCGCCATTGTCGGTGCCAGTGGCGGCGGCAAGAGTACCCTGGTGCAATTGCTGCTGGGCCTTTACAGCGCCCAGGCCGGGACCATCCGTTTTGGGGGTGCCAGCCTGCAGGAAATCGGCCTGGAGACCTTGCGTGAAAATGTGGCGGTGGTGCTGCAGCACCCGTCACTGTTCAACGACACGGTACGCGCCAACCTGACCATGGGCCGTGACTGCACGGACGAGGCCTGTTGGCAGGCGCTGCGCATCGCTCAGCTGGACGCCACCATCGCTGCCTTGCCGCAAGGGCTGGACAGCGTGGTCGGCCGCTCTGGTGTGCGCCTGTCTGGCGGCCAGCGTCAGCGCCTGGCGATTGCCCGTATGGTCCTGGCCGAGCCGAAGGTGGTGATCCTCGACGAGGCCACTTCGGCGCTGGACGCGGCCACTGAGTACAACCTGCACCAAGCGCTGGCGCGTTTCCTGAGTGGCCGCACCACCCTGATCATCGCCCACCGCCTTTCCGCGGTGAAGCAGGCCGACCGTGTGCTGGTGTTCGATGGCGGCCATGTAGCCGAGGATGGCGGCCACCAGCAGTTGATCGCCGAAGGCGGCCTGTACGCCAAACTGTACGGCCACCTCCAGCAGACCTGAGCAAGCTGCAAGCTTCAAGCTTCAAGCTACAAGCTGCAAGCGGACCGTGTGCGGCTCTGCTTTTTCTTGCGGCTTGAAGCTTGCAGCTTGCAGCTATAAGGGGGCCGTGCGCGGCTCTGCTTTTTCATGCGGCTTGAAGCTTGCGGCTTGCAGCTACAAGCGGCCCGTGCGCGGATCTGCTTTTTCTTGCAGCTTGCAGCTTGCAGCTTACAGCTTGCCGCTCAAATTTCCCTCCAAATAGATGGCAGATGGCCTACTCTGAGCTTGTCTAGGTTGGTTCGAGCCTTATCTGCTCTGTGACAGGGACTTCATGAAGGGACATCGCACACTAGAGGCGCCAAGGCTGCTGGGTATCATCTGGCCCTTCATCGCCGTTGTAGTCTTCCAGGTCCTGCTGGGCAGCCTCAGCCTTTACGCGCTGTCGGCGGTGCGTGCCTACGTCGCCGGCGAAAGCCTGTGGTCCAAGGCCCAGAAAGACGCTATCTATTACCTGAACCTGTATGCCGAAACTGGCGATGAGCGCAATTACCAGCGCTATCGCCAAGTCATCACTGTGCCCCACGGTGACCGGCAGATGCGCGAGGTGCTCGACCAGCCAAACCCAGACCTCGATGTCGCGCGCCAGGCCGTGCTGCAAGGCGGCAACCACCCCGACGACGTCGACCGCATCATCTGGTTCTACCGCAATTTCAGCCGGATCAGCTACGTGCAGGCGGCGATCGACTACTGGAATGTCGGTGACGATTACCTTAAACAACTGGATGTGCTGGGCAACGAGATACGTGAAGGTTTCGCCAAAGGCCAGGTGGGGCCGGGCCAGGTCAGCCAATGGCGCGCTCGCATCGTCGCTATCAACGATGGCGTGACTCCAGCCTCCAAAGCCTTCAGCGATGCCCTGGGTGAGGGGTCGCGCATGCTGTTGCGGGTGCTGCTGGTCACCAACCTGCTCACCGCGCTGTTTCTCATTGGCTTCGCCTGGCGCCGGTCGAGCAAGCTGCTGGCCCAGCGCCAGGCCTTCGCCAGCGCCCTGCAGGAAGAAAAGGAACGCGCGCAGATTACCCTGCAGGCGATCGGCGATGCGGTGATCACCACCGATGTCGATGGCAGCATCGGCTACATGAACCCCGCTGCCGAGCAGCTGACCCATTGGCAGGCAGGCCAGGCCCTGGGCCTGCCATTGACAGCGCTGTTCAGCCTGGTGGATGAGCAGGCCCAGAGCGACAGCAGCACCCTGTTCGAACAGGTGCTCAGCGGCAGCCTCAAGGGCGGCGCCGAACATGCACGGCTGATCCAGCGCCTGGACGGCAGCACGGTTTCGATCAACCTGGTAGGTTCGCCCATCATCAGTGACGGGCAGGTGGCTGGCATTGTCCTGGTGCTGCATGACATGACCCAGGAGCGCCAGTACATCGCCAACCTGTCCTGGCAGGCTACCCATGACGCCCTGACCGGCCTGGCCAACCGCCGTGAATTCGAGTACCGCCTGGAGCAGGCCCTGAACGACCTGGTGCGCCAGGGCGGGCGGCATTCGCTGATGTTCCTGGACCTGGACCAGTTCAAGCTGGTGAACGATACCTGTGGCCATGCCGCTGGTGACGAATTGCTGCGCCACATCTGCGCCGTGCTGCAATCGGTGCTGCGCGAAGGCGATACCCTGGCGCGGCTGGGCGGCGATGAATTTGGCGTGCTGCTGGAAAACTGCCCGGGCGAACAGGCCGAGCGGATTGCCGAAAGCCTGCGCCAGGCAGTGCAAAGCCTGCACTTCGTGTGGAAAGGCAGGCCGTTCGTCACCACCGTGAGTATCGGCCTGGTGCACATGGCCCAGGCCCCGGCCACGCTGGAAGCCTCCCTGCGGGCAGCGGACATGGCGTGCTACATGGCCAAGGAGAAGGGCCGTAACCGCATTCAGGTCTACCATGCCGATGACAGCGAACTGTCGATGCGGTTTGGCGAAATGGCCTGGATACAGCGCCTGCACGTTGCCCTGGAGGAAAACCGCTTCTGTTTATATGCTCAGGAAATCGCTGCGCTCACGCCCCTCGAAGGGCCGGGGCATGTCGAGATCCTGTTGCGCCTGCAAGACGAAAGCGGCCGCACCATCCTGCCTGACAGCTTCATCCCGGCGGCCGAGCGCTATGGCCTGATGACCGCTATCGACCGCTGGGTGGTGCGCAATGTGTTCCAGGTCATTCGCCGTTGCCTGGACGAGGAGCGCGAGGGCCCGCTGTCGATGTGTGCCATCAACCTGTCGGGGTCGAGTATCGGTGACGACAAGTTCCTGGAGTACTTGCAGCGGCTGTTCGTCGAATATTCGATTCCGCCACGGCTGATTTGCTTCGAAATCACCGAGACCAGTGCCATTGCCAACCTTGGCAGTGCCATCCGATTCATCAATGAATTGAAAGGGCTGGGTTGCAAGTTCTCGCTGGATGATTTTTGTGCCGGAATGTCGTCCTTCGCTTATTTAAAACATTTACCTGTCGACTTCTTGAAGATCGACGGAAGTTTTGTCAAAGATATGCTGGATGATCCGGTCAATCGGGCCATGGTCGAAGTCATCAATCACATCGGCCACGTCATGGGTAAGCGCACCATTGCCGAGTTCGTCGAAACTCCGTTGATCGAGCAGGCCTTGCAGGAGATCGGCGTGGACTACGCCCAGGGCTATCTGATCGAACGACCGCAGGTCTTCACTTGCGACAGTCTGCAGCGCCAACGGATTGCTGCACGGCCCCTGCTGCATCGGGCGCCTGGAACCTTTCGCTGAAGTAGCGTTGGTAAATCACAGGGATCAAGGAGCTGAAAAGTGATCGATGCATTCGTCCGTATCGGGCCTTTGATGGACCCGGCCAGTTACCCCCAATGGGCCCAGCAACTGATCGAAGACTGCCGCGAGAGCAAGCGCCGGGTAGTGGAACATGAGTTCTACCAGCGCCTGCGCGATGGCCAGTTGCGGCAAGCGACCATTCGCCAGTACCTGATCGGTGGCTGGCCGGTGGTTGAGCAGTTTTCCTTGTACATGGCCCACAACCTGACCAAGACCCGCTATGCCCGCCACCCGGGCGAAGACATGGCGCGGCGCTGGCTGATGCGCAACATCCGCGTGGAGCTCAACCATGCCGATTACTGGGTGCATTGGTGCCACGCCCATGGCATTCACCTGCACGAACTGCAGTCGCAGGAAGTGCCCGCCGAGCTCAATGGGCTGAACGACTGGTGCTGGCGTGTGTGTACCACCGAGTCGCTGGCCATTGCCATGGCGGCCACCAACTACGCGATCGAAGGGGCGACGGGGGAGTGGTCGGCAGTGGTCTGTGCTGAAGACACCTACGCCATGGGCTTCCCGGAGGACCAGCGCAAGCGCGCCATGAAGTGGTTGAAGATGCATGCGCAGTATGACGACGCCCACCCGTGGGAGGCGCTGGAGATCATCTGTACGCTGGCTGGTGAAAACCCGACCCTGGGGCTGCGCAATGAGCTGCGCAAGGCAGTCTGCAAAAGTTATGACTGCATGTACCTGTTCCTGGAGCGGTGCATGCAACTGGAGGGCCGCCAGCAAGGGCGCATGCGCCCGAGCCTGGCAGCTGGCTGAAATGCCTGGGGCCGCGCGGCGGCCCCCTAGGCATAAAGCCTTACTGGGCGTTGAAGGCTTGCCCGTTCACCCCTGTACTGTCTGGCCCCATCAGGTACAGGTACACCGGCATGATCTCTTCAGGCAGCGGGTTGTTCTGCGGGTTTTCGCTCGGGTAGGCCTGGGCCCGCATCGCCGTGCGGGTAGCCCCGGGGTTGATGCTGTTGGAGCGCACCGGTGCCACACCTTCCAGTTCGTCCGCCAAGGTCTGCATCAGGCCTTCGGTCGCGAATTTGGACACACCATAAGCGCCCCAGTAAGCCCGGCCCTTGCGCCCGACGCTGCTGGAGGTGAACACCACGGAGGCGTCTTCCGACAGCTTGAGCAGCGGTAGCAGGGTGCTGGTGAGCATGAACGTGGCATTGACGTTGATGTGCATCACCCGCATGAAGTTGTCGCCCGAAAGCTGTTCCAGTGGGGTGCGTGGGCCGATGATCGAGGCGTTGTTGAGCAGGCCGTCCAGGCGGCCGAACTGGTCCTCGACCATCGCCGCCAGTTCGTCGTACTGGTGGGGCAGGGCGGTTTCCAGGTTGAACGGGATCACCACCGGCTGTGGGTGGCCGGCGGCCTCGATTTCATCGTAGACCTCGTTCAGGTTGGCTTCGGTCTTGCCCAGCAGCAATACAGTGGCGCCCAAGGCGGCATAAGCCTTGGCGGCGGCTGCACCGATGCCGCGGCCAGCGCCGGTGACCATGATGACGCGACCCTGAAGCAGGTCGGGGCGGGCAGTGTAGTCGAACATGCGTTTGTCCTTGGTTTGAAGCGGCAAGCTGCAAGCTTCAAGCTTCAAGCTTCAAGCTTCAAGCCGCAAGCTTCAAGCTGCAAGAGAAAGCGAGCAGCGCGCGGACTGCTTTTTCTTGCAGCTTGCAGCTCGAAGCTTGCCGCTGGTTTTCAGCACCCGCAGAGTGCGGCGTCGAGCACCTTGCGCAGTTCCAGTGGGTGGTCCACCACCACGTCGGCGCCCCAGTTGTTCGGGTTGTCTTCTGGATGAATATAGCCGTAGCGCACAGCCGCCGTGCGGGTGCCGGCATCGCGGCCCGACTCGATGTCGCGCAGGTCGTCGCCGACGAACAGCACGCTGGCCGGGTCCAGGTTCAGGGTCTTGCAGGCCAGGATCAACGGCTCAGGGTCGGGCTTGCTGTTTTTCACGTGATCCGGGCAGATCAGCAGTGCCGAACGCTCGGCCAGGCCCAGGCGCTGCATGATCGGCTCGGCGAAGCGGACCGGCTTGTTGGTCACCACCCCCCACAGCAGGTTGCCTCTCTCGATATCGGCCAGCAATTCGCCCATACCGTCGAACAGCTTGCTGTGCACCGCGCAGTCGCGCTGGTAGCGTTCGAGGAACTCCAGGCGCAGGGCCTCGAAGCCCTCGTCCTCCGGGCTCATGGCGAAGGTCGCGGCGACCATCGCCCGCGCGCCGCCAGAAATCACGTCACGGATCAGCTTGTCGTCGATGGCCGGCAGGCCACGCTCGGCGAGCATGGCTTGGCAAATGGCGATGAAGTCCGGCGCCGTGTCGAGCAGGGTGCCGTCCATGTCAAAGAGTACCGCTCGCAAACGCATGCTCATTCCTCGCGCAGGGTCTGGATCATGTAGTTGACGTCCACATCGCTGCTGAGCTTGTAGTGCTTGGTCAGCGGGTTGTAGGTCAGGCCGATGATGTCCTTGACTTCAAGGCCCGCGACGCGGCTCCAGGCACCCAGCTCGGAGGGGCGGATGAACTTCTTGAAGTCATGGGTACCGCGCGGCAGCATCTTGAGGATGTACTCGGCGCCGATGATGGCCAGCAGGTAGGCCTTGGGGTTGCGGTTGATGGTCGAGAAGAACACTTGGCCACCGGGCTTGACCATGCGGTAGCAGGCGCGGATGACCGAGGACGGGTCGGGCACGTGCTCGAGCATTTCAAGGCAGGTGACCACATCGAACTGCTCGGGCATTTCTTCAGCCAGGGCCTCGGCGGTGATCTGCCGGTACTCCACCTGCACGCCGGACTCCAGCTGGTGCAGCTGGGCCACAGCCAGGGGCGCCTCGCCCATGTCGATGCCGGTGACGGTAGCGCCACGCAGGGCCATGGCTTCACTGAGGATGCCGCCGCCGCAGCCGACGTCCAGTACCTTCTTGCCCGCCAGGCTGACGCGCTCGTCGATCCAGTTGACGCGCAGCGGATTGATGTCGTGCAGCGGCTTGAACTCGCTCTCGCGGTCCCACCAACGGTGCGCCAAGGCTTCAAACTTGGCGATTTCGGCGTGGTCGACGTTGCTCATTGAACAGTCCTCTGAAACTTCTACGAATTGCGCCGGAGTATACCCGAGCGCCCGAGGCTGTTGGTCGCTATAATCGTCCGCTTTTGATATGCGAAAGTCAGGGAGAGGTGATGCGCGAGCGACTTATGGCGGCGGAGAAGGTGACCGGTATCCGGTGGCACCACGGCGCCTTGCACCTGCTCGACCAGCGCCTGCTGCCTTCGCAAGAACGCTGGCTGGCCTGCGACACTGTCGCGCAGGTGGCGGCGGCGATCCGCGACATGGCTGTGCGTGGTGCGGCGGCCATCGGCATTGCGGCGGCCTATGGCCTGGTGCTGGCCCTGGAAGAGCGCCTGGCCGAGGGTGGCGACTGGGAAATGGACCTGGAAGAGGATTTCCTCAGCCTGGCCGAGGCGCGCCCTACGGCCGCCAACCTGTTCTGGGCGCTCAACCGCATGCGTGAACGCCTGCAGCGCCTGCGCCCGGGCGAGGATGTGCTGGCCGCGCTGGAGGCCGAGGCCGTGGCCATTCATGAAAGCGACCGTGAGGCCAACCTCACCATGGCCCAGCAGGGCATCGAGCTGATCCGCCGCCACCAGGGCAGCGAGCAGGCCCTGCTGACCTATGGCAACTCCGGTGCCCTGGCCAGTGGCGGTTTCGGTACGGCGTTGGGGGTGATCCGCGCGGGCTTTCTCGAAGGCATGGTCGAGCGCGTGTATGCCGGCGAAACCCGGCCCTGGCTGCAGGGTTCGCGCCTGACCGCCTGGGAGCTTGCCAACGAAGGCATCCCGGTGACCCTGTGCGCCGATTCGGCGCTGGCCCACCTGATGAAGAGCAAGGGCATCACCTGGGTGGTGGTCGGCGCCGACTGCATTGCCGCCAACGGTGACGTGGCGAGCAAGATCGGCACCTACCAGCTGGCGGTCAACGCCATGCACCACGGTGTGCGGTTCATGGTGGTGGCGCCCAGCACCAACATCGACCTCAACCTGGCCACGGGTGAAGACATCCCGCTGGAAGAGCGTGATGCCGACGAATTGCTGGATTACGCCGGTAACCGCGTAGCACCGCAGGTGGAGGTGTTCAATCCGGTGTTCGATGTGACCCCGGCTGACCTGATCGATGTGATCGTGACCGAGAAAGGCGTCGTCGAGCGCCCGGATACCGCCAAACTGGCGCAATTGATGTGTCGCAAGCGCCTGCATTGAGCGTTTGGGGTGGGGGCAGGAGAGGGGGGGCGCATGGCCGGGCGCCGGCAATGCGGTATCGGCGGCGATCGCGCCAACAATCCCCCACAAAACCCCCTGTACCCCCTGCGCCATATCTCCCCACCGCTACTGCCTTTGTGATAACATCCGGCAGTTTCCAAGACCGCCCATGACGGCGGCCTTCATTGCGCAGATCCATGGCACAACTCATTGATTTGTCGTAAGTCGTCGCACCCTTATGCGCTGCGGCGGCGAGCTTCGTTCGGCCCTTGATGGAGCTGCGAAGTTTCACCAGAAAAAGGAATCAGGCTTCTCATGGGCGAACTGGCCAAAGAAATCCTCCCGGTCAATATCGAAGACGAACTGAGACAGTCTTACCTCGACTACGCGATGAGCGTGATTGTCGGGCGAGCGCTGCCCGATGCACGTGACGGCTTGAAGCCCGTGCATCGTCGCGTTCTCTATGCGATGAGCGAACTGGGCAACGACTGGAACAAGCCGTACAAGAAATCCGCCCGCGTGGTCGGTGACGTGATCGGTAAGTACCACCCGCACGGCGACACTGCGGTCTACGACACCATCGTGCGTATGGCCCAGCCCTTCTCGCTGCGCTACCTGCTGGTCGACGGCCAGGGCAACTTCGGTTCGGTCGACGGCGACAACGCCGCGGCGATGCGATACACCGAAGTGCGCATGGCCAAGCTGGCCCACGAGCTGCTGGCCGACCTGCACAAAGAAACCGTCGACTGGGTGCCCAACTACGACGGCACCGAGCAGATCCCGGCGGTCATGCCTACCCGCATCCCCAACCTGCTGGTCAACGGTTCCAGCGGTATTGCCGTGGGCATGGCGACCAACATTCCGCCGCACAACCTCGGTGAAGTCATCGACGGCTGCCTGGCGCTGATCGACAACCCGGAAGTCACCGTCGACGAGCTGATGCAGTTCATCCCCGGCCCCGACTTCCCGACTGCCGGCATCATCAACGGCCGCCAGGGCATCATCGAGGCGTACCGTACCGGCCGTGGCCGCATCTACATGCGCGCGCGCTCCGAGATCGAAGACATCGACAAGGTCGGTGGTCGCCAGCAGATCGTCGTCACCGAGCTGCCGTACCAGCTGAACAAGGCGCGTCTGATCGAAAAGATCGCCGAGCTGGTCAAAGAGAAGAAGATCGAAGGCATCACCGAGCTGCGCGACGAGTCCGACAAGGACGGTATGCGCATCGTCATCGAGCTGCGCCGCGGCGAGGTGCCGGAGGTGGTGCTCAACAACCTCTATCAGCAAACCCAGCTGCAGAGCGTGTTCGGCATCAACGTGGTGGCACTGATCGACGGCCGCCCACGCGTGCTCAACCTCAAGGACCTGCTCGAAGCGTTCGTCCGCCACCGCCGTGAGGTGGTCACGCGCCGTACCGTGTTCGAGCTGCGCAAGGCCCGTGAACGTGGCCACATCCTTGAAGGCCAAGCGGTCGCGCTGTCCAACATCGACCCGGTCATCGCCCTGATCAAGGCCTCGCCGACGCCGTCCGAGGCCAAGGAAGCACTGATTTCCACTGCCTGGGAATCCAGCGCCGTGCAGGTCATGGTCGAGCGCGCCGGCGCCGATTCCTGCCGCCCGGAAGACCTGCCGGAACAATACGGCCTGCGCGAAGGCAAGTATTACCTGTCGCCGGAACAGGCCCAGGCGATCCTCGACCTGCGCCTGCACCGCCTGACCGGCCTGGAGCACGAGAAGCTGCTGGCCGAGTACCAGGAAATCCTCGAGCAGATCGGCGAACTGATCCGCATCCTCAGCAGCGCCGAGCGCCTGATGGAAGTGATCCGCGAAGAACTCGAAGCGATCCGCGCCGAATACGGCGATGCGCGCCGCACCGAAATCCTCAACGCCAGCCACGACCTCAACTACGGCGACATGATCCCGGAAGAAGAGCGCGTGGTGACCATCTCCCACGGTGGCTATGCCAAGACCCAGCCGTTGTCCGCTTACCAGGCCCAGCGCCGTGGCGGTAAAGGCAAGTCGGCGACCGGCGTGAAGGACGAGGACTACATCGAACACCTGTTGGTCGCCAACAGCCACGCCACCCTGCTGCTGTTCTCCAGCAAGGGCAAGGTGTACTGGAAGAAGACCTACGAGATCCCTGAGGCATCCCGCGCCGCGCGTGGCCGCCCGCTGGTCAACCTGCTGCCGCTGGAGGAGGGTGAGCGCATCACCGCCATGCTGCAGATCGACCTCGAGGCCCTGCAGCAGAGCGCCGACCCGGACGAAGAGCTGGAGGACGGCGACGAGGGCGTGATCGAAGGTGAAGTGGTCGAGGTTGAAGAAGTCGACGAAGAAGACGGCGACACGCCTGAGTGGGTGGCTGAGCCGACCGGCGCGTACATCTTCATGGCCACTGCTTCCGGTACCGTCAAGAAAACCCCGCTGGTGCAGTTCGCCCGTCCGCGCTCCAATGGCCTGATCGCCTTGAAGCTCAAAGAAGGTGACACCCTGATTGCCGCGGCCATCACCGATGGCGCCAAGGAAGTCATGATGTTCTCCGACGCCGGCAAGGTGATCCGCTTCGCCGAGAGCGTGGTGCGCGAAATGGGCCGTACCGCCCGTGGTGTGCGCGGCATGAAGCTGGGCAAGGGCCAGCAGATCATCTCGATGCTGATCCCGGAGTCTGGCGCGCAGATCCTCACTGCATCCGAGCGTGGCTTCGGCAAGCGTACCCCGCTGTCCAAGTTCCCGCGCCGCGGCCGTGGTGGCCAGGGCGTGATCGCCATGGGTACCAAGGGGCGCAACGGCCTGCTGATCGGCGCTATCCAGGTGCAGGAAGGTGAAGAGATCATGCTGATCTCCGACCAGGGCACCTTGGTGCGCACACGGGTTGGCGAGGTATCCAGCCTCAGCCGGAACACCCAGGGCGTAACCCTGATCAAGCTGGCTGCAGACGAAACGCTGGTAGGCCTGGAGCGAATCCAGGAGCCTTCCGAGGAAGAGCTCGACGAACTGCTCGGGACGGACGAGGAGGGCGTTGAGGTCGAGGCGCCGGAAGCGGCGGACGATGACAATGCTGGCGCCGAAGAGGCACCGCAAGAGTAAGCAAGTGCAACAACCCTGACGGGGCGACCAAGGTCGCCCCGTTTGACTGATTACGGGCCTGTGGGGGCGGCTTGCCGGCGATAGGCGGCGAAGCGCCGCGATACCACCGGGCCTCCCTGCAGGGCCAGGGCTGCAAGTTACGATTTTGTTCTATTTGGCAGAGCGAGAGTGGATGTGAGCAAACGAGCCTTTAACTTCTGCGCAGGCCCTGCCGCGCTTCCTGAAGCTGTCCTGCAGCGCGCCCAGGCCGAAATGCTGGACTGGGGTGGCAAGGGCTTGTCGGTGATGGAAATGAGCCATCGCAGCGACGATTACGTGGCCATCGCCGAAAAGGCCGAGCAGGACCTGCGTGACCTGCTGTCCGTCCCCTCCAACTACAAGGTCCTGTTCCTTCAGGGCGGCGCCAGCCAGCAGTTCGCCGAGATCCCGCTGAACCTGCTGCCGGAGAACGGGACTGCCGACTACGTCGAAACCGGTATCTGGTCGAAAAAGGCCATCGAAGAAGCGCGCCGTTTCGGCAACGTCAACGTCGCCGCCAGCGCCAAGCCTTACGACTACCTGGCCATCCCTGGGCAGAACGAGTGGCAGTTGACCAAGAACGCAGCATACGTTCACTACGCATCCAACGAGACCATCGGCGGCCTGCAGTTCGACTGGGTACCGCAAACCGGTGACGTCCCGCTGGTGGTGGACATGTCCTCCGACATCCTCTCGCGCCCGATCGACGTGTCGCAGTACGGCCTGATCTACGCCGGCGCGCAAAAGAACATCGGCCCGAGCGGCCTGGTGGTGGTGATCGTCCGTGAAGACCTGCTGGGCCACGCCCGCAGCAGCTGCCCGACCATGCTCGACTACAAGGTCTCGGCCGACAACGGTTCGATGTACAACACCCCGGCCACCTATTCCTGGTACCTCTCGGGCTTGGTTTTCGAGTGGCTCAAGGAGCAGGGTGGCGTCGACGCCATGGAGCAACGCAACCGCGCCAAGAAAGACCGCCTGTACGGGTTCATCGACGCCAGCGAGTTCTACACCAACCCGATCAGCCACAACGCCCGTTCGTGGATGAACGTGCCGTTCCGCCTGGCCGATGAGCGCCTGGACAAGGCCTTCCTGGCAGGCGCCGACGCCCGTGGCCTGCTCAACCTCAAGGGCCACCGCTCGGTGGGCGGCATGCGCGCTTCCATCTACAACGCCCTGGGCCTGGACGCTGTCGAGGCGCTAGTGGCCTACATGGCCGAATTCGAGAAGGAGCACGGCTGATGTCCGAACATGAGCTCAAGGCGCTGCGCGTGCGCATCGACAGCCTTGACGAGAAAATCCTCGAGCTGATCAGCGACCGCGCCCGTTGCGCCCAGGAAGTGGCCAAGGTCAAGACCGCCTCGCTGGCCGAGGGCGAGCAGCCGGTGTTCTACCGCCCTGAGCGTGAAGCTGCCGTGCTCAAGCGTGTGATGGAGCGCAACAAGGGGCCGCTGGGCAACGAAGAGATGGCGCGGTTGTTCCGCGAGATCATGTCGTCCTGCCTGGCCCTGGAAGAACCGCTGAAAATCGCCTACCTGGGGCCTGAAGGCACCTTCACCCAGGCTGCGGCGATGAAGCACTTCGGCCACGCTGTGATCAGCCGGCCGATGGCTGCCATCGACGAAGTGTTCCGTGAAGTGGCTGCTGGCGCCGTCAATTTCGGCGTGGTGCCGGTGGAAAACTCCACGGAGGGTGCGGTCAGCCACACCCTGGACAGCTTCCTTGAGCACGACATGGTGATCTGCGGCGAAGTGGAGCTGCGCATCCACCATCACCTGTTGGTGGGCGAAAACACCAAGACCGACAGCATCACCCGCATCTACTCCCATGCCCAGTCGTTGGCCCAGTGCCGCAAATGGCTGGACGCGCACTACCCGAATGTGGAGCGCGTGGCGGTGTCGAGCAATGCCGAGGCGGCGAAGCGGGTCAAGGGCGAGTGGAATTCGGCGGCGATCGCCGGCGATATGGCGGCCAACCTGTACGGGTTGACCCGCCTGGCCGAGAAGATCGAAGACCGCCCGGACAACTCCACGCGCTTCTTGATGATCGGCAACCAGGAAGTGCCGCCGACTGGCGACGACAAGACGTCGATCATCGTTTCGATGAGCAACAAGCCAGGTGCCTTGCACGAATTGCTGGTGCCGTTCCATGACAATGGCATCGACCTGACCCGCATCGAGACCCGCCCGTCGCGCAGTGGCAAGTGGACCTATGTGTTCTTCATCGACTTCGTTGGCCACCACCGCGACCCGCTGATCAAGGCGGTGTTGGAGAAGATCAGCCAAGAGGCTGTGGCGCTGAAGGTGTTGGGTTCGTATCCAAAGGCGGTGCTTTGATTCAAGCTCGCCGGGGCCGCTATGCGGCCCATCGCTAGCAAGCCGGCTCCCACCGGTACAGCGCAGGCCCAAAATTCGCGCCGTACCTGTAGGGCCCAGCTTGCCGGCGATGGCCAGCAAAGCAGCCCACAGGCACAGCCCAAACCGTAAAACTTGCGCCGTACCTGTGGGAGCCGGCTTGCCGGCGATGGGCTGCACAGCAGCCCCCTGCGGTCTCACAGACTGTCCTGATTTCTGAACAGGGTTCGCACCAGTGGTAATTGCAGCAAACAACAAACCCGCACCACTCATCGGCCGCCTCGTCGTCGTAGGCCTGGGTCTGATCGGCGGCTCCTTCGCCAAAGGCCTGCGTGAAAGCGGCCTGTGCCGCGAAGTGGTCGGCGTCGACCTGGACGCCCCTTCACGCAAGCAGGCTGTGGCCCTGGGTGTGGTCGACCGCTGCGAAGAAGACCTCGCCGCCGCCTGTGTCGGCGCCGACGTCATCCAGCTGGCGGTGCCGATCCTGGCCATGGAAAAGCTCCTCGCCCGCCTGGCACAACTGGACCTGGGCAACGCCGTCATCACCGACGTCGGCAGCGCCAAAGGCAACGTGGTGCGTGCTGCGCGTGAAGTGTTCGGCGAGCGCCTGCGCCACTTCGTGCCCGGCCACCCCATCGCCGGCTCCGAACAAAGCGGGGTGGAGGCCTCCAACGCCACCCTGTTCCGCCGCCACAAGGTCATCCTCACGCCCCTGCCCGAAACCGACCCCGCCGCCCTGGCCCTGGTCGACCGCCTGTGGCGTGCGCTGGATGCCGACGTGGAGCACATGCCGGTCGAGCGCCACGACGAAGTGCTGGCCGCCACCAGCCACTTGCCACACCTGCTGGCGTTCGGCCTGGTCGATTCGTTGGCCAAGCGCAATGAAAACCTTGAGATCTTCCGGTACGCTGCCGGTGGTTTCCGCGATTTCACCAGAATCGCCGGCAGCGATCCGACCATGTGGCATGACATATTCCTCGCCAACCGCGAGGCTGTCTTACGCACCCTGGACACTTTTCGCAGCGACCTCGACGCCTTGCGCGACGCGGTCGATGCAGGGGACGGGCACCAGTTGCTGGGTGTATTCACCCGCGCTCGGGTTGCCCGCGAGCATTTCAGTAAAATCTTGGCCCGCCGGGCCTATGTGGACGCTATGAACGCCAACGATCTGATTTTCCTGGCCCAACCGGGTGGCCGCCTGACCGGGCGAATCCGCGTACCGGGCGACAAGTCGATTTCCCACCGTTCGATCATGCTCGGCTCCCTGGCCGAAGGCACGACCGAAGTCGAAGGTTTCCTCGAAGGTGAGGACGCCCTGGCGACCCTTCAGGCTTTCCGTGACATGGGGGTGGTCATCGAAGGCCCGAACCACGGCCGCGTGACCATTCACGGTGTGGGCCTGCACGGCCTCAAGCCACCGCCCGGCCCGATCTACGTGGGCAATTCCGGCACCTCCATGCGCCTGCTCTCGGGCCTGCTGGCCGGCCAGTCGTTCGACGTGACCATGACCGGCGACGCGTCGCTGTCCAAGCGCCCGATGAACCGCGTGGCCAACCCGCTGCGCGAGATGGGTGCTGTGGTCGAGACCGGCCCGGACGGCCGCCCACCGCTGACCATCCGCGGTGGCCACGCGCTCAAAGCGCTGACCTACACGCTGCCGATGGCCAGTGCCCAGGTCAAATCCTGCTTGCTGCTGGCTGGCCTGTACGCCGAGGGCAAAACCACCGTTACCGAGCCTGCACCCACCCGTGACCACACCGAGCGCATGCTGCGCGGCTTCGGCTATGCGGTAGAGTCCAACGGCCCGGTAGCTTCGCTGCAGTCCGGCGGCAAACTCACTGCCACCCGCATCGAAGTGCCAGCAGACATCTCGTCGGCCGCGTTCTTCCTGGTGGCAGCCTCCATCGCCGAAGGCTCGGAGCTGGTGCTCGAACATGTCGGCATCAACCCGACCCGCACCGGTGTCATCGACATCCTGCGCCTGATGGGCGGCGACATCACCCTGGAAAACCAGCGCGAAGTCGGCGGTGAGCCGGTGGCCGACCTGCGGGTGCGCGGTGCCAAGCTCAAGGGTATCGATATCCCTGAGCACCTGGTGCCGCTGGCCATCGACGAATTCCCGGTGCTGTTCGTGGCCGCCGCCTGCGCCGAAGGGCGCACCGTGCTGCGTGGCGCCGAAGAGCTGCGGGTGAAGGAGTCTGACCGCATTCAGGTGATGGCCGACGGCCTGATCGCCCTGGGCGTGAAGTGCGAGCCGACCCCCGACGGCATCATCATCGACGGTGGCCAGATTGGCGGTGGCGAAGTGCATGGCCACGGCGACCACCGCATCGCCATGGCCTTCAGCGTTGCCTCGCTGCGCGCCAGCGCACCCATCCGCATCCATGATTGCGCCAACGTCGCCACCTCGTTCCCCAACTTCCTCGCGCTGTGCGCCGAAGTGGGTATTCGCGTGGCAGAAGAGGGCAAGTCGTGAATTCCCAAGCGCCGGTCATCACCATCGATGGCCCGAGCGGCTCGGGCAAGGGTACGGTCGCAGGCCTGTTGGCGCGCGAACTGGGCTGGCGGCTGCTGGATTCCGGCGCGCTTTACCGTCTGCTGGCGTTCAACGCCAGCAACCACGGTGTCGACCTGACCAACGAAGAGCTGCTCAAAAAACTGGCCGCCCATCTGGATGTGCAATTCATCGCCGCCGAGCCGGGTAAGCTGCAAAAAATCATTCTCGAAGGTGAGGACGTCAGCAATGTCATCCGCACCGAGACGGTGGGTGCCGGGGCGTCGATGGTCGCCTCCCTGCCGGCAGTGCGTGAAGCGCTGCTGCAGCGCCAGCGCGCTTTCCGCGAAGCGCCGGGCCTGATCGCCGATGGCCGCGACATGGGTACCGTGGTGTTCCCCGACGCGCCACTGAAGGTGTTTTTGACCGCCAGTGCCGAGGAGCGTGCCCGCCGCCGCTACCTGCAGTTGAAGGGCAAAGGCGAAGATGTTAGTCTGTCGAGTCTGCTAGATGAGATTCGTGCGCGTGATGAGCGCGACACCCAGCGCGCAGTGGCCCCGCTCAAGCCGGCGGCCGATGCCATACAGCTGGATTCCACGGAGCTGTCCATCGAGCAGGTGCTGCACCGTATCAGGAGCGAGCTCGCCCAGCGCGACTTGGTCTGATCGTCAGGAAAGCAGGCAGGGGCACCAGTCAACGTCCTGCCCGTTTTCCTTTACTTAACGAAACCCACATTGTCTGGAGTGTGGCGATGGGCGTCTGTTTCGCCCGAATCTACAGGAATTAAAATGAGCGAAAGCTTTGCAGAACTCTTTGAAGAAAGCCTGAAAACCCTCAATCTTCAGCCGGGTGCGATCATCTCCGGTATCGTTGTCGACATCGACGGCGACTGGGTTACCGTACACGCTGGCCTGAAGTCCGAGGGCGTCATCCCGCTCGAGCAGTTCTACAACGAAGCTGGCGAGCTGACCATCAAGGTCGGTGACGAAGTTCACGTTGCGCTGGACGCGGTCGAAGACGGCTTTGGCGAAACCAAACTGTCCCGTGAAAAAGCCAAGCGCGCCGAGTGCTGGATTGTTCTGGAAGCAGCTTTCGCCGCCGAAGAAGTGGTCAAGGGCGTTATCAACGGTAAGGTTAAGGGCGGCTTCACTGTCGACGTTAACGGCATCCGTGCGTTCCTGCCGGGCTCCCTGGTTGATGTCCGCCCTGTGCGCGACACCACCCACCTGGAAGGCAAAGAGCTGGAATTCAAGGTCATCAAGCTGGACCAGAAGCGCAACAACGTTGTCGTTTCCCGTCGCAGCGTGCTGGAAGCCGAGAACTCCGCCGAGCGCGAAGCCCTGCTGGAAACCCTGCAGGAAGGCCAGCAAGTCAAAGGTATCGTCAAGAACCTCACCGACTACGGCGCATTCGTGGACCTGGGCGGCATCGACGGCCTGCTGCACATCACCGACATGGCTTGGAAGCGCATCAAGCACCCATCGGAAATCGTTAACGTTGGCGACGAAGTCGACGTACGCGTTCTGAAGTTCGACCGTGAGCGTAACCGCGTTTCGCTGGGTCTGAAGCAGATGGGCGAAGATCCGTGGGTTGCTATCACTGCGCGTTACCCAGAAGGTACCCGCGTACAGGCTCGCGTTACCAACCTGACCGACTACGGCTGCTTCGCTGAGCTGGAAGAAGGCGTTGAAGGTCTGGTACACGTTTCCGAAATGGACTGGACCAACAAGAACATCCACCCGTCGAAAGTCGTTCAGGTTGGCGACGAAGTGGAAGTCATGGTTCTGGACATCGACGAAGAGCGTCGTCGTATCTCCCTGGGCATCAAGCAGTGCAAGTCCAACCCATGGGAAGACTTCTCCGGCCAGTTCAACAAGGGTGACAAGATCACCGGTACCATCAAGTCGATCACCGACTTCGGTATCTTCATCGGCCTGGACGGCGGCATCGACGGCCTGGTTCACCTGTCCGACATCTCCTGGAACGAAACCGGCGAAGAAGCCGTACGTCGTTTCAAGAAGGGCGACGAGCTGGAAACCGTCATCCTGTCGGTTGACCCAGAGCGCGAGCGCATCTCCCTGGGCATCAAGCAGCTGGAAGACGATCCGTTCTCCAACTTCGTTGCTGTCAACGACAAGGGCGCTATCGTCAAGGGCATCGTGAAAGAAGTTGACGCCAAAGGCGCCATCGTCACCCTGGCCGACGACATCGAAGCCACTCTGAAAGCTTCCGAAATCAGCCGTGACCGCGTTGAAGACGCGCGTAACGTTCTGAAGGAAGGCGAAGAGATCGAAGCCAAGATCATCAGCGTTGACCGCAAATCGCGCGTCATCAGCCTGTCGATCAAGTCGAAAGACGACGCTGAAGAGCGTGAAGCCATCCAGAGCCTGAAAAACGCTCCGGAAGCGGCTGCCGATACCACCATGGCT
This sequence comes from Pseudomonas sp. NPDC089758, assembly GCF_044748705.1. NCBI lineage: Bacteria > Pseudomonadati > Pseudomonadota > Gammaproteobacteria > Pseudomonadales > Pseudomonadaceae > Pseudomonas > Pseudomonas sp. NPDC089758. The sequence goes on along the minus strand of NZ_JBIVGN010000002.1, from coordinate 243,048 downwards.
GCGCTGCTGCGCGAAGCAATGGCCAAGCAGAACTAAGTTCTGTTTGATCGGTGTAAAAAAGGTGGCCTTCGGGCCACCTTTTTTTATACCCAAAATTCCCCACCCCAACGCCACTCCCCCGGTAGGACCCAGCTTGCCGGCAGTGCCCTGCAAAGCAGGCCCAACCGCGTCGACACCTCCGCGCAAAGCATCGCCCAGTGCACAGCCAAGCTCTGTATGCCCAGCGTAAAAAGCCTACCCTCCAGCCCGCCCATTCCAATCCTGAAATCCCCCCAGCCTAACTCCATCCCCTGTAGATCCCGGCCCGCCCACGCTCCCCCACAAAGCTCCCCCCAGCCTTATTTCCGAACACTCCAATCTTGAATTTTTTTATTAAGTCAAGAACCACCCTGTTCAAATCCCTCCGAGCGTGCTACAACCTGATTAAGCAATGATCTAGCTGCTTGATAACGAAGGGAAAAATATGACGAAGTCGGAGCTGATCGAACGTATTGTCACCCATCAAGGGCTACTCTCGTCCAAGGATGTGGAGCTGGCCATCAAGACCATGCTTGAACAGATGTCCCAATGCCTGGCCACCGGAGATCGTATCGAGATCCGCGGTTTTGGCAGTTTCTCCCTGCACTATCGCGCGCCACGCGTAGGGCGCAACCCCAAGACCGGCCAGTCGGTCGAACTGGAAGGCAAGTTCGTTCCGCACTTCAAACCCGGCAAAGAGCTGCGTGACCGCGTCAATGAAGAAGAGCACGAGCACCCTTGACTGATGAAGGAGCCAGTTTGATGCGTAACCTCAAGCGCGCCTTGGCGGCGTTGTTCGTACTGCTATTGGCGGCGGTGGTGTTGTTCTTCGTGCTGGAAAACCAGCAAACCGTGGCACTCGTGCTGTTCGGCTGGTCGGCGCCCGAGTTGCCGGTTGCGGTACCGGTGCTGGCCGCCCTGGTAGTGGGCCTTGCAGTTGGCCCCCTGTTGGGTGCCTACGGCGTACAGCGCAGCAAGCGCAAGATTCGCGCCTCGGCCCGACAGGCAGCGCTGGAAGGGAAGTGAGGAAAATTCCTACTCTTATCTAGGATTTCATCACCTGTGCGCGGGCCTTTGGAAATGAAGTAATAGCTGCTTCATTTTCTCGGACCAGGCGAGCGTGCAGCATGGAATATCCTTCCCTTTCCCATCATGGTGGCACCCGCGGTGTAACAGGTTCTTGTCACCAGCTTCACCTTGATCAAACGCAAAGCCTCCTGGTCGATTGTGGTTTAGAGCAAGGCGCAAATGCGGCACCAGGCTCCGAACTGGCACCAATCGGTTTCGATATCGGCGGTATCCAGGCACTGATCATCACCCATGTCCATCTCGACCATGTCGGTCGGATCCCCGCCTTACTGGCCGCAGGCTTTCGCGGCCCAATTCTGTGCAGTGAACCCTCGGCCAAGCTGCTGCCCCTGGTGCTCGAGGATGCCTACAAGCTCGGTATCAGCTCGGACCCGGTTCAAGTGGACCGCTACCTTGCCCTGTTGCAGCGGCTTGTGGTTGCTTTGCCTTTCGAGCAGTGGCACCCCGTGGTCGAAGGCCAGGGCGTAGCCTGTTACGTGCGCCTTCAGCGTGCTGGGCACCTGCTCGGTTCAGCGTATGTTGAATGTGATGTGCGTTATCCCGGGGTAGAGCCCAGCACGCGGGTGGTGTTCTCGGGTGACCTTGGTGCCCCTTGCAATCCGTTGTTGCGCGCCGTTCAACCGCCAGAGCGCGCTGACGTGCTTGTGCTGGAGAGCACCTATGGCGACAGGTTGCATGCGCCCCGCGACGACAGGCAGCAGCGGCTGGAGGCGGTTATCGACCGCGCGCTGGCGGACAACGGCACCATCCTCATCCCCGCATTCAGCCTGGGGCGCACCCAAGAGCTGCTTTACGAGATCGAAGACATCCTCCATCGCAAGTCCCTGCTCAATGAAAGCAAGATGAGCGAGGCGGGTGTGCCAGAGCTGGGGGTGAACTGGTCCCGCTTACCGATCATTCTCGATTCGCCACTGGCGCAGCGCATAACCAAAGCCTATTCGGAGTTGCATGCATACTGGAATGCCGAAGCCAGGCAGCGGCTCGGGGAGGGCAGGGACCCCCTCGGCTTCGGTCAGCTGCTGTGTGTCGATACCCATGCCAAGCATCAGCAGGTGGTCAACTACCTCAAGAGCACAGGGCGGCCAGCCATTGTCATTGCAGGGAATGGTATGTGTTCTGGCGGGCGGATCGTCAACTACCTAAAGGCGATGCTCGGTGATCCGCGGCATGAGGTGGTGTTTGTGGGGTATCAGGCCAAGGGTACGCCTGGGGCGGTATTGCAAGCCACTGAAGGGGCTGAAGGGTTTGTTCAGGTTGATCTGGATGGGAGCATGTACGATATCAGAGCAAAAGTATTCAGTCTTGGGGGGTATTCAGGGCATGCGGATCAGGCAGGTTTGATTCAATATGCTGCCGGCATACCTGATGCCCCACAAAGAATTGTATTAGTACATGGAGAAAGTCGCGCAAAAAATGCACTGGCTTATGCATTAAAGCGCCATTTCAGTAACCTTATACATTGTCCCGATATGGTTATCCCCGAATGAACGGGCCTTCACGAAACATTGACGGGATGTGTTGTCTCATGCCGCAGCGCAGCGTGTTTCTTTGCCTTTGCAGGTGCTGGCAATGTGCTCCGAGAGCCGATGGCCCGTAAGATCCAAGGGGAGCTACAAAGAAAAATCTCTGGTATTCTACAGGCCAATGCTTGCGTCTTGAGCCTATGGATGGCCAGGAAATTAACACGCTAGGCGTACATTTTAGCGCCGTTGCGCTCATTCGTGACGGCGGTCAGAAATAAGACACATGCAGGTTGCCTGAGGTTGACAACTTCAAGTGGCCGTTAAGGACTCGAATATGGAATTGATCCCGGTAATTTTATCCGGTGGCGTTGGCAGCCGTCTGTGGCCAGTATCCCGTGAGGCTCACCCCAAGCCGTTCATGACGCTGCCCGACGGGCAAAATCTTATTCAGAAGACTTTTCTGCGTGCCGCCCGTCTAGACGGCGTGGTTGAAGTGCTCACCGTTACCAATCGTGAACTGCTGTTCAAAACTGAAGACGAATACCGGACCATCAATACCCAAGCCCTTGCACAAGGCTATATCCTTGAGCCTTTCGGCCGCAATACTGCTGCTGCGGTAGCTGCCGCAGCGTTGCAGTTGCACCAGAGTCATGGGCCGCAGGCCCACATGCTGGTCCTGGCTGCCGACCACCTGATCCAGAACGAAGAAGCCTTCGCCGAAGCGGTAGCCAAGGCGATCAACCTTTCTTCGCAAGGCTGGCTGGTGACGTTCGGTATCAAACCTCAGTATCCGGAGACCGGCTTCGGCTACATCGAGGCGGCCGCTGGTGGCTCGCTGGAAGGTGGCCTGAAGGTCGAGCGCTTCGTTGAGAAGCCTGACCTGAAAACCGCAGAGTCCTATGTAAAGGCCGGCAACTATTTCTGGAATGCGGGCATGTTCTGCTTCCAGGTCGGTGCTGTCATCGAGGAGTTCAAGGCTCACGCCCCGGACGTGCTCGACGCTGTTGCGCAAACCCTCGAAGCCTCCCGCCGCTCGACCTCCAAGGGCTACAGCTGCCTGGCTCTGGATGCCGACAGCTTTGCCAATGTGCCCGACATCTCCATCGACTATGCCCTGATGGAGCGCTCGCAGAAGGTCGCAACCATTCCGTGCGACATCGGCTGGAGCGACATCGGCTCGTGGAACGCGGTCAGCGAACTGACCCCCCCGGACGAGCACGGCAATCGCTTCGAAGGCGAAGTGATGGCCTATGGCGCAAGCAACAACTACGTCAGCACCGAAGACCGCCTGGCTGCCCTGGTCGGCGTTCAGGACCTGCTGGTGGTCGATACCCCCGATGCGCTGCTGATTGCGCACAAGGACCACGCCCAGGACGTCAAACACATCGTCAAGCGCCTGAAAAGCGACGGCCACGCTGCCCACTTGCTGCACCAGACCGTGCATCGCCCGTGGGGCACCTACACCACGCTCGAAGACGGCGAGCGCTTCAAGATCAAGCGCATCGTGGTCAAGCCTAAGGCGTCGCTTTCGCTGCAGATGCACCATCACCGCAGCGAACACTGGATCGTGGTCAGCGGCATGGCGGTAGTGGTCAACGATGACCAGGAGCTGATGCTCAACACCAATGAGTCCACCTTCATTCGTGCCGGCCACAAGCACCGTTTGGAAAACCCAGGTGTCATAGACCTGGTCCTGATCGAAGTGCAAAGCGGTGACTACCTCGGCGAAGACGACATCGTCCGCTTCGAGGACAAATACGGTCGTTGCAACGCCTGATATCAGGCCTTCCCGTCGGCCCGTGAGCGCCTCGCCGAGGCCACGGGCCGATTTTCATGCGGCAATTCAATCGCCGACCATCCCCTTCCAGACGGTGGCTGCCCAGGCGGCGCCGCATCGAGAGAGATGTATGTACGCACCTATCCAGACCCGCTGTTTCAAAGCCTATGACATCCGCGGCCAAGTGCCGACCGACCTCAACGACGACATTGCCTACCGCATTGGCCGCGCCCTGGTGGCACAGCTGGGCGGGCGCAGCTACGTGGTCGGCCGCGACATGCGCCTGGAAAGCCCCGGCCTGTCCCGTGCCCTGATGAAGGGCCTGACCGAAGGCGGCGCCGACGTGATCGACATCGGCCTGTGCGGGACCGAAGAAGTCTACTTCGCCACCAGCCATTACCAGGCTGATGGCGGCATCATGGTCACCGCCAGCCACAACCCCAAGGGTTACAACGGCATGAAACTGGTGCGCGAGCAGTCGCGCCCGATCAGCGGCGACACCGGCCTGAACGACATCCGCCAGCGTGTGGAAGCCGGCGACCTCGGCTCCCTGGCCGCCACACCTGGCAGCGTGCGCGAAGCGTTCGACAAGACCGCTTACATCGACCACCTGCTGACCTACGTCAACCTGTCGGCCCTCAAGCCGCTCAAGGTGCTGGCCGACCCGGGCAATGGCGCCGTTGGCCCGGTACTGGAGCTGCTCAAAGCCCGCCTGCCGCTGGACATCACCATCATCAACGGTGAGCCGGATGGCAACTTCCCCAATGGCATTCCCAACCCACTGCTGCCAGAAAACCGCGAGCTGACCCGTCAGGCCGTGCTCGACACCGGCGCCGATATGGGTATCGCTTTCGACGGCGACTTCGACCGCTGCTTCTTCTTCGACAACCAGGGCCGTTTCATCGAGGGCTACTATGTTGTCGGCCTGCTGGCTGAAATGCTGCTGGCCAAGCACCCCGGCAGCAAGATCATCCACGACCCGCGCCTGACCTGGAACACCATCGAGCAAGTCGAAGCGGCGGGCGGCATCGCCATCCAGAGCAAGACCGGCCATGCCTTCATCAAGGAGCGCATGCGTGCCGAAGACGCCGTGTATGGCGGCGAGATGAGCGCGCACCACTATTTCCGCGATTTCGCCTACTGCGACAGCGGCAATATCCCATGGCTGCTGGTTGCCGAGCTGATGAGCGTCACTGGCAAGAGCCTGGCCCAACTGGTGGACGAGCGTATTGCTGCATTCCCGTGCAGTGGCGAGATCAACTACGAAGTGGCCGATGTCAAGGGCTCCATCGAAAAGATCCTGGCGTTCTACCTGCCGCACAAGCCGAACGTGGACCGTACCGACGGCATCAGTGTCGAATTCGCCGATTGGCGTTTCAGCTTGCGGGGCTCTAACACTGAGCCGCTGCTGCGCCTGAATGTGGAATCTCGTGGCGATACCGCGCTGGTGGATAAGCGCGTGGCGGAAATTGCCGGGTTGATCACAGGCTGATTTCGTACTGATCAGCCTGTAGCCGGCATTTTGTCGGCGGTCACCCCCGTCAGAGCACTTCAGCGCTCTGACGGCACTCTCGAAAACGTGCGCGCCGACCCGCGCAGCCAGGTAACTCCGACTCGATGAAGCTCCTGTTCAACACCCAATCGCTTTTACCGCCACTTACCGGAATTGGTAATTACACGTTCAATTTGCTTGAGCAGCTGCTGCTTGAGGATATCGAGGTTATCGATTGCTTCCTGGGTGCACGTTTTTACAGCGCCGAGCAGGCGCTGGCCAACTGCATCGAGGCCAGTGCCCGCTACTCGCAGAAAGATGACGGTGACGTTAAACCAGGTGCTGGCCAGCAGATGACGTTGCAATTGCGAGAGGTGTTGAAGCGCTGGACGTTCACTTATCGAGCCCGTGAAGCCTTGGTCGATGCCAGGCGCCGCTATCATGCCGGTGAGCGCCGACATTACCTTTACCACGAGCCCAACTTCATCCTCAAACCGCACTCAGGCCCCAGCATCGCGACGATTCATGACTTATCGTTCCTTCACTACCCGCAGTTTCATCCACGCAAACGTGTCGAATGGCTGACGGCGCAGTTACCGCACACCCTCAAACGCGCTGATTTCCTGATCACTGATTCGGATTTGATTCGCGATGAGCTGATTGGTGATTTCGGCGTCAGTGCAGACAAGGTACGAACCGTTTATCTCGGTGCATCGGCGCGCTATTACCCGCAGACACCCGAGCAGACCAGTGCAACGCTGCAGCGTCATGGTTTGCAGCACGGTCGTTATGTGTTGTTTGTCGGCACCCTGGAGCCACGCAAAGGTGTGGATACCCTGATCGATGCCTGGTGCCAGCTGCCGCAGGGGTTACGCGAAGAGTATCCGTTGGTCTTGGCGGGTGCGCCTGGGTGGCATAACCATGAGCTGAATGAACGTATCAAGACATTGACAGTCACTCATGGCCTGCGTCAGTTATCCTTTGTCCCTGGCGATGACCTGCCGACGCTGTACGCTGGTGCCGCGGTTTTCTCCTACCCATCGCTGTACGAAGGGTTTGGCCTGCCGGTGCTTGAGGCGATGCAGTGCGGGGTACCGGTGATATGTACCGCGGATACGTCCATGGCAGAGTTTTGCCAAGGTAGTGCGTTGTTGGTGGAACGTGGGAATGCTGACCAGTTGGCTGGGCAACTGGCTGCGCTTCTGAATGATGAGCCATTACGCAGCAAGGTGGCCAATGCCGGCCAGCTTCGCGCCACAGCGTTTTCATGGAAGCGCTGCGCGCAGGAAACACTAGCAGTCTATCGGGCCGTCAGCCCGTGAGAGGAGCGTTAGACATGCCTTCTCAAGCCCTTATGTCCCATGCCCTGCATTGCTTACGCACCGCGAGGGTGTTTCAACCAGGAAGCCTTATGTACATGGTGAGTCCAGAACAATGAATACGCCGCTGTCGCTAATGAAAGATGTACTGCGTTACCGCGGTCTGATATTCGCGATCACCCTGAGGGAGATCAAAAGCCGCTATGCCGGGTCGACCTTCGGCGCCTTGTGGCTGGTGGTGCCCCCTATTTTCATGGTGTTCATCTATACCGTAATCTTCTCGCGCCTGATGCAGGCTCGTATGCCCGGTATCGAACACCAGTACGCCTACAGCATTTATCTGTGCGCAGGCTTGATCACCTGGAACCTGCTGTTGGAGCTGGTGCAGCGTGGCAAGGGGGTTTTCCTAGAACATGCCAACCTGATCAAGAAATCAAGCTTCCCCAAGTTCATCCTGTTCATTCCAGTCATCGCCACGGCAGCGCTCAACAGCCTGATCCTGCTGATATTGGTAGTGCTGTTCATGGTCATATCAGGTTTCCCGCTGATGACCACTGCCTTGGTTTTGATACCGGTATTGCTTACCACTGTGCTGCTGGGAATCGCGCTGGGTGCTTTTCTAGCCACCCTGAACGTGTTTTTCCGTGATATCGGTCAGCTGAGTGACGTGATCTTCCAGGCGCTGTTCTGGGCAACGCCCATCGTCTATCCACTCAGTATTCTGTCCGAACACGTACAGGCAATGCTTTCGTGGAACCCGATCTTCCCTCTGGTGCTGACGGCGCAGAAGGCGTTGCTGGGCGAGCCGGTAGGCTTGTCGCAACTGGCCTATCCATTTGGCTTTGCCGTCATCGTTTTCCTTCTGGCTGTGGTGCTTTATCAGCGCAGCTACAACGACCTGCTTGATCAGATCTGATATGACTATTCTCGTAGAACAGGTAGGCAAGGCCTATCCAAAACTCAAAGGTCGCTGGCACGCACTGGGTACTTGGCTTGGGCTGTGCAAGCGCGATCAGAACTGGATCATCCGCAACGTCAGTTTCCAGGTAGGGCAGGGTGAGTCGGTCGGTATCATCGGGGTTAACGGCGCAGGCAAGAGTACGCTGCTGAAGATGATTACCGGTACCGCCATGCCGACGGAAGGCACCATTACCACCACAGGGCGCATAGCCGCGTTGCTGGAGTTGGGTATGGGCTTTCACCCCGAATTCACTGGCCGCCAGAACGTCGCGCTGGCCGGGCGCATGCAGGGGCTGGAGCGGGCCGAAATTGTCGCGTTGATGCCCGAGATCGAAGCCTTCGCGGAGATCGGACATTACTTCGACATGCCCGTGCGCACGTATTCCTCCGGTATGTTTGTGCGCCTGGCGTTCAGTGTGGCGACTGCAGTGCGCCCGGAAGTGTTGATCGTGGACGAGGCCTTGGCAGTGGGCGATGCCTACTTCCAACACAAGTCTTTTGCCCGTATCCGGGACTTCCGCGAGCAGGGTACGACCTTGTTGTTCGTTTCCCACGACCCCGGCGCCATCAAGAGCCTGTGTGACCGTGCCATCCTGCTGGGTGATCACAAAATGTTGATGGATGGCCGCCCGGACGAAGTGCTGGACTACTACAACGCGCTGATTGCCAAAAAAGAAGAGGGTTCCTTACAGGCCCAAGCTGTCAATGCGCCTTACGCAGGGCGATCAGGCAACGGAAAGGCGCGTATCGAAGAGCTTACCCTCAGCAGCAATGGCCGGGCAGCCACCATGCTTGAAGTGGGTGCGCCGTTGACGTTGAGCCTGAAAATCCGCGCTAACGAGCCGATTTACGACTTGTCGCTGGGCTTCATGTTCAAAGACCGCACGGGTTACGACATCTTCGGGACCAACACTTGGCTGCGTGGCGAGCTGCGTGACCTGGGCGTCGAGGCCGGTAAGGAGCAGCACCTGACCGTTACCATTCCGGCGTTCAACGTAGGGCCTGGCAGCTACAGCCTGACGTTGGCCCTGCACGGTGGCGCCGACCATATCGAGGATAACTTCGACTGGTGGGACAAGGCGGTGGTATTCAATGTGATCGCCAACAGCAGTTACAAGCACTTCGCCGGCGTGTGTGCCATGCAGGCAGAGTTCAAGCTTGACTGACCGAGTAGAGGGCAGCCGCGTCGCTGTCAGGAACTGGCCGCCGTCGACGGTGGCAAGATGACCTGCGTAGAATGCCCGCCTCTGGTGTTCCCGTAACGTACGCAGCCAGTGCCGGGCGGTGAACCGCTGGTGCTGGCCACTCCACCCGTTTGAACACGTATGCATAATGACTATCGATCTTAAAAAACTGCAGAAAACGATCCAAGCTGAAGTCAACCGTCGGGAGTACGAGCGTGTCACGGCCAGTGCCGGCAGTGCCAATCTGCCCAGTGACGTGCCCACCGACATCGTGCGCAGCTTCGAACTGATCGACCTCGAAGGCGTGCTGCCGGCTCGCCCCCAGGCGCCCGTGGAGCCGGAAGTCGCGGCCACCGCTCCCGCCAATGACGAGGCCCCGCAAGCCCAGACGCCACCTCCTAGCCTGTACCGCAAATTGCGCGCCTTACCGGTGGTGGGCAGATACTTCGGCCATCCGCGGGTCATGAATTTCCTTACCCGTGCGCGTCAGCGCCCGGGTGGGGCTACCTTGAAAAACCTCTTCATCACCCTGGCGCGCGCAGTGGTCGTGCGTATCCCCGGGGCGCTTCGCGTCATGCATGTGCTGGCCGTCACCCGTCATCTGCCCGAGCGACTGAATGCTCTGGAGTGGCACATTGCCGACGGTAATACCCGCCTGCGCAATGTCGGCGTACAGGTACAGGACCAGACCAACCAGAGCCTTTACACCTACGGCCTGGCCATTCAGCAGAACGAGCAGTACCTGATCGAACGCATGCGGCGCCTGGAACAACTGGTGCGCCAGCAGACCATGACCATCGCTGAACTGCAGGCGAGGCCACAGGCCAGTGCCAGCGGTGCAGCGTTGCCTGCGGTGGCTGAAGCGCCGGGCATGCCGGCTGAGCTCTATCTGGAGTTCGAAGCCAATTTCCGCGGCTCGCCGGAAATGATCCGCGAACGGCTCAAACACAACCTCACTTACTTCCCGGTCGACCCGCAATGGCTCACGCACCCTGTGCTGGACCTCGGTTGCGGGCGCGGTGAGTGGCTGCAACTGCTCAAAGAGCAGGGCATCCCTGCGATCGGCGTCGATTCCAACAGCGCCATGATCGACAGTTGCAAGCAGGCCGGCCTTGAAGTTTACATGGGTGATGCCTTGGAGTATCTGGCTGCCATGCCTGCCCACAGTTTGTCGGGGCTGACAGCTTTCCACATCATCGAGCACCTGCCTCTTGACGTTTTCATCCGCCTGATCGACGAAGCGCTTCGGGTTGTGCGCCCCGGTGGCGCGGTACTGTTCGAAACCCCGAACCCAGAAAACCTGATCACCGGGGCCTGCAACTTCTATGTCGACCCAACGCACCGCAACCCGCTGCCGCCGGCGCTGGTGGCGTTTCTGCTGAAGGCCCGTGGTTTTGAGCGTGTTGAAATCGACCGTCGACACCCAGCTGACCCCTCGCTCCTGCTCAAGGGTAGTGACGAAGCCATCACAGGCCCGCTCAACGGCTTGCTGTTCGGGCCGCAGGATTACGCAGCCATTGGTTATGCGCCTTGATAGGGCTGGAGTGCTCCCATGCATCTGATTATTTGTAACGAGCGCCTGCTGTTCCGGTTCGGCGTCGACCGTGTATTGCTGTTGCTGGCTCAAGGGCTCAAGGCCGCAGGCTGGCACATTACCTTCGTGGCCCAGCGCGCCAACCATGACGTGCTGCGCCGCATCACCGACGACATCCACACGCCGCCTGAGCATCTGGGCCCGTATACAGAGCTCGACCAAGTAACTGCCCAGTGGATGCGCGACAATCGCCAACTGTTCGCACCCGCAGGGCGAGACGTGACGGGGACCGTAGCCCTGATTGGCGGCTGGCCGTTCTATGCATCCATCGCGGTATTGCGCCAATGGGGCGTGCCAACGGTGGCGCTCGATTGCGGTGGTGTTCCTTATGAAGATATGACTGGCCCGGCCCGCTTGGTACAAGAGCGGCTGCGTGCCCAACGTCGCGAATACCTGCCCGAAGCACGGGTGGTCACGCCGATCAGCCATTTCGTGTCCCGCACCCAAAGCCTGCCCGACGCCGGCCCGGATGTGGAAATTGCCATGATTCACCTGGGCGCAGATCACCTGACCGGTGGTGTCAACCAGAGCCTCTGGCAGCAGGGGCACCAGGTTGCGCGTGTTGAAACCGCAGACGAAGCGGTTGAAGGCCCTGTGATCATCAACCTTGGTCGCTGGGAAACGGGCAATTATAAAAACAGCGAAGGGCTTTACCCCATCGCCCGGAAGATCATCGCTGAGCATCCCAAGGCGCGCTTCTGCGTCTTGGCCACCGCAGACGAACTGAAACTGCCGGCAGACCTGGTTGAGCATATCCTGCCGTTGGGCCACCCCAGCGATGCCGAGTTGTCCGCGTTGATGGCCAGCGCTCAGTTGGGGCTTAGCGTGTCGCGCTGGGAAGGGTTCAACTTGCCCCTGGCCGAGATGCAACAGCTTCGCAAGCCAGTGCTGGTGCTGAACATCGGTGCGCACCCTGAAGTGGTCGCCGACCCCCGTCAACTGTGCGTCGACGAGCAGGAAATGGCCGAAAAGGCCCTGCAGGTGCTGGCCGGTGAAGCGTTGGCAGGGCCCGAATGGGAAAGCCACCTGGACACCTTCCAGCAGACGTTCACTTGGCAACGTACGATCAAGGCCTACGAGGACCTGCTCGGCACGTTGAGCCCGATCCGGGACCTGCCTGCCCCCCGGTTGGTGATCGACACCAGTGCCTGCCTGCGCGATACCGCCAATACCGGCGTAGCTAGGGTAGTGCGCAGCTTGACGCGCAAGCTGCAGGATTTTGGCGAACCTCTGTTCGTGACCTGGGACGAGACGCTGCGCGAGTACGTGCTGCCCACCGAAGGTGAATACAACAATCTGGCGTTGTATGGCGGGCCCAAGCCCTATCCAGAACACTACGAGCTGCCGCGCTCGCCTGCTCACCGCCGGCAGACCTTGGCCAGTCTTGGCGCTCGCACCTTGCGCGGTGGCTGGCTGCTGCAAATTGAAATCGTCTTCGAACGCCAAGGCCCGGCGCGCCGCGCCGCTGCCCGCCAGGCGGGGCTGAACGTTGCGGCGATATTCTATGATGCCATCCCGGTCACCCATCCTGAGTGGGTTGCCGATACCATCATCCGGGACAACCACGCAGCCTACATGCGAGGCTTGGCCGAAACCGACCGCGTGCTGCCGATTTCCCCCGATGCGGGCACCCAGTTGCAGGCATTCTGGGCGCGTGAAGGCATCACGCCTCACGCGCAGGTGAAAACCTGCTGGATCCCGGGTGAGCTGACTGCTTCCCCGCGCGCCACCACCCCGGCCTCGGTGCCGCGTGCGGGCGAGCCGCTGCGTATCCTCTGTGTATCTACCCTGGAACCGCGCAAGAACCATAAAGTGCTACTTGAAGCCGTTGCCCGATTGGCCCGTGATTATCCGGACCTCGACTGGCAGCTGGACCTCATCGGCAATCGCTACGCCGGTGCTGACTACATCGTTGAGGCCGTGCGCGCGGCCAGTGCGGCCGACCCGCGCATTGCCTGGCATGGTGTGGTAGACGACGCCACCCTCAATGACTACTACGCCAAGGCCCACGTCAGCGTTTACGCCTCGTTGGTAGAAGGCTATGGCATGCCTATTGTCGAGTCGCTCTGGCATGCCCGTCCTTGCGTGTGCCATGCCGGCGGCGTGATGGCGGAGCTGGCAGCCGAAGGTGGCTGCCGCACAGTGGACATGACCAACCCCGATGCACTGGCTGCGCAAATCCACGCACTGGCGAGTGACCCACAAGGCTATCTGCAACTGGCTGCTGAAGCGGTTGCTCGTCCTATCCTGACGTGGCGCAGCTATGCCCGTGCCTTGTTGCGGCAGTTGGCCAGCCACACCACTTGCCATGCTGGCAAACCCTTGCCGCGGCAGTGGCAGCACCTGCTTATCGACCCCGAAGTGGCGCTGGTAGATGAGCCTGGCCAACTTGCGTTGGCTTGTCTGCTGGCGGAACGCCCGGCTCAGTGCGCACTTTTGTTGGGGGAGCACGCGCCTTGGTTGCGTGACCTGATAGGCCACGAAGCCACGCGTGCCTGGCAAATCGCGGAGGGTGAGCTGACTGGTGAGGTGAGCCGCCACGCCAACCTCAGCCGCATCGATGCGCCGGTAGGTGTTGCAGTGCCTGTCCTCCAGGCAGAGCTGCGTGATAACGAAATCGCCGTCGACCTCATCGTGCTGTCGGCAGCACAGGCAGCTGACCCAGCGTCAATCGATGCGTTGCGTTCACTGATCAATGGCCGTGTCGAAGGCCTGCTGTTGGTTGAACAGGGCGCCCCAGCCGCAACGCTAACAGCGCTGGGCCTGACCGAAGAGCCTGCTACTGAACTACCAGGTTACGATGTCCATACTTACCCGCCTGCGGCGCCAGGGTTTGTTCAATGAAGGTTCTTGTCATATCCAATTTCTTCCCGCCCCATGTGATCGGCGGTGCAGAAATCATCGCTCACCACCAGGCCCGCGCGCTGGCTGCGCGTGGCCATGAGGTGCGCGTGCTGGCAGGGGACAACAGCCGTGGGCTGCCTGGCTACCCAGTGGAGCAGGAGGTTTTCGACGGCATGCCGGTTACCCGGGTGTCGTTGACCTATCTGGACTTTGCCCCAACCGGCAACAACGTCGCGCACCCCGGCGTCGAACGTATCTTTCTGCGCCTGATCGCTCAATGGCGCCCCGATGTGATCCACGCGCACCACATGGCCGGGTTGTCCTTGGGCATCCTGCAGTTGGCGCGTGAGCATGGGATCCGCATTGCGCTGACCTTGCACGACCACTGGGGGTTCTGCATGAACAGCACGCGCATCACCACCCAGGACACCTTGTGCCAAGACAGCACCCAATGCCACAAATGTCATTCGCACATCTACAACGGTGACCTGCTGCAGCCGCAACGGATGCGTCAGGATTACCTGCGCTGGCAATTGGATGCTGTTGATCATTTCATTTCACCCAGCCGTTACCTGGCCGACACCTACATCGCCAACGGCCTGCCTGCCGCGCGTATGAATGTTATCGCCAACGGTATCGAACTCGAGCGGTTCAGCCACACCTCACCGCCACCGCCCGGGCCGCGCCTGAATGTGCTGTTCACCGGCTACATGGGTGGCCATAAAGGCGTACCTACCTTGCTCAAGGCGCTGGCATTGCTGCCGCCAGAGCGGGTGCATGTCGACATGGTCGGTGACGGCCATATGCTTGAAACCTACAAAGCCGAACTGCGCAACAATGCGCCGAAGGTTTCTGCCAAGTTCTGGGGCAGACTGCCCAATGCGCGTATCGCCGAGCGCTTCGCCCAGGCGCATGTGTTCGTGCTGCCATCGGTGTGCCCGGAAAACCAACCTGTGACCATTACCGAGGCGATGTCCTGTGGCCTGGCGGTGGTGGGTTCACGGATAGGCGGCATACCCGAGCTGGTGGATGAAGGCGTCACCGGTCAGTTGTTCGACCACGGCGACGCTCAAGCGCTGGCGCGCTGCTTGCTCCGTTACATCGAAGAGCCGGCGGTGTTGGAAGCCCATGGCAAGGCGGGTCGTGAGCGCATCCAGGCCTATGCCTTCGAGCTGCAGATCGACCGTATCGAAGCCTTGCTGGCCGGCCCTGGCGCCGAACGTAGCGAGGCCCCACAACTGATCGCATGCCATGGCGCTCCATCGGCTGAAACCTTCCAGAGCGTTCTCAAGGCGCTGTGCCCGGTTCCTGCCAACCGGCCGCAGCCTGCCAGCCAGCCCTGCTGCATTCCCTCGAACTGGATTGCGCCAGAGCAAGCAGATGTACTGTGGGTGGCGGGGCCAACAGCCCAAGACCCGGACGCCGCGATGAAGCTCATCGAAGCTTACCGCGCCTTGGGCAAACAGGTTGTGGTGGATGAGCGCCATCTGCTGGTTGCGCGCAACACGGAGTCAGCCTTGCTGGCGCGCGGCGGCGCGCAGGTAGCGTTAAGCTTGGAATACCTCTTGGAGTACGCGAGGGATCCTGAGGCACAAACTGCCCCAACCCAAGCCTGACCCCATGCGGAACGTGCCAACAGGCACGTTCCGCTGGCCCCGCCTAGCCTTTGAGCAGTTGCGCCAGCCCCACCTCGATGGCGGTAGCCCGAGGCATTTCGAACCCACTGAGCAAACGCTGATTATTGGCCCTTGAATGGCGAATGTCGCCTGCGCGTGCTGGCTGATAGCTGACCTCTGGCAGCTTGCCCAGGACCTGCGCCAATGCTGCCAGGATATGATTCAAAGAAGTCGCCTGGTTCAAGCCGACATTGATGGCCCCGTCGGCCACCGGCCCCGACTCCAGCCCTTGTACCAGCAGCTTCACAAGATCGCTGACGAAGAAGAAGTCACGGGTCTGCTCGCCGTCCCCGAATACCGTAATCGGCAGGCCTTTTTGTGCGCGCTCGGCGAAAATGCTGATGACGCCCGAGTAAGGCGAGGACGGGTCCTGGCGTGGGCCATAGATATTGAAGAAGCGGAATACCACAGGGAGCAGCCCGTGCTCGCGGCGGTAAAAGTCCATGTAGTACTCGCTGGCCAGCTTGTCGGAGGCATAAGGCGTCAACGGCGCTTTGGGCGTGTCTTCATCGATGGAGGCCCCTTCACCATTGTTGCCATACACTGCGGCACTGGAGGCGAACACCACCCGTTTCACACCGCAAAGGCGCATTGCTTCACACACATTCAAGGTGCCAATGAAGTTGCTCTGATGAGTACGGACCGGGTCGTCGACAGAAGCCTGCACTGAAGCGACCGCCGCCAGGTGTACGACACCCGCACAGCCTTTTACGGCGTGGGCCACCAGCGCGGCGTCGGCCACGTCGCCTTCGATCAGTTGCAGGTTAGGGTGTGACAGCGGCAGGTTGCTGCGCTTGCCCGTGGACAGGTTGTCCAGCACTCGTACTGCATACCCTTTGGCAAGCAGTTCATCGGTCAGGTGAGAGCCGATAAAACCGGCACCGCCCGTGATCAGGATCGGTGCTTCAGGCGTCAAGGTTGTCGACATACTAGGTTCCAGGCTCGAATGAGAGAAAGCGTTATAGGTGCCAGGCGCGGCCTCAGGCGGGTGCGCGCATGCCCGATTGTCCAGTGCCTGACAACCGGCTGGCGCGCAAATAGCGTTGAGCGGGCCGCTCGAACCACCGGTGGCAGGCCAGGCTCATGGGTATCAGCAAAGCGAAGAACAGCAGCATCATCCACGGCTGATAGAAAATTTCGCGGGAGTAACCCAGACTGTCGAACGTAAGGGCAAAGGCTATTTGCAGCGGGAAATGCAGTAGATAGGACGCATAGCTGATATCACCCACCCACCCAGTGCTGCGCAACAATCCTGGCCAGTGCAGGCCAGCGGCGGCCAGCATGGCCAAGGTGGCAGGCAAGCAGAGGCACATGACTAGGTAAGTGTTCACCGATTTGGCGAGCAGTAGCAACGCCCAAGCTCCCAGTGCCACGCTGGTACACACCAACAGTGCGACGCCGCTACCGGCCCAACGCCGCAATTGCCAAAGCATAGCGTAGGCGATGCCACCGATATAGAAGCACAATAAACCACTACCAATCTTGTAGCTGCCGGGGTAGAGCAGCAGGCCCAAAGTACAGGCCGCAGCGGCCAGCAACCAGCGCCAACGGCCCGCCAGGCAGATGGCGAAGAATGACGCATATAGCAGTACTTCTACCGAGACCGACCAGATCGGCGCATTGAACGACCAGCCCTTCTCCAAGCCCCATGCCGGCGCAAGCAGCAAGTTGAGCAGGGCGTGATAGCTGTCGTTGAAGGGGTAGACAAAATAGCTGGCGTGACTGGCCCAATAGGCCCACTGAAGCGCCGCCACCCCGGCAAACGTAAGCAAATGTAGCGGGTAGAGCCGGCTGAAGCGATCCACAGCGAAACTGCGCAGCGATACTTTACCCGTGGCGATGCCTTGGGCGAACAGCCAGAAGAACACAAACCCCGAGATCGAGAAAAAAAGCTGCACGGCCAGGCCGCCATATTGATAAAGCGGTGTCAGTGCCGCGAAAAAAGGCTGGCGTGTGCCCTCGAAGCCCGCCGGGCTGTCGCCGACGTAGAAGAAATGTTGCCAATGCCAGAACACGACACAAAGCGCTGCGATACCTCTGAGGGTATCCAGGGTGTACAGCCGTTCGGCTGAAGGAGGGGCGGCAGACATGCGAGAGGTCACTGGCGGGCAAAAAGGAAATGCTGGCACTGCTCGCGGGGGCCTGTCAATGCAGTGATACGCCCTAGAACACCATGGCCAGTGCACAAATCTACAGCTTGGTCGAGACTGCCAACATCAACGACCAAGCGCCCATGAGTCGCTTTCACATGCATCTTCAGTAAAAGACTACCAAGAGTTGGTGCCGTGGACCGTTCGCCAGAGATGTCACAGTATCCGGCTACTCAAGGCCTGGATAGGTGGGATTCATGTGTCGCACTCCGGTGCGCGGGTTGGATGCGGGAATGCTGGAGAATTGGTGCATGGCCGCCACTGAAGTGGCGGCTTAATTTTTAATGTAGCTATGGCAGGGCGTATGGTACTTAAGTCATACTAGTGGTCGTACTTGTGGTTTAGGCAAGGTAAATAGATTTGAATTGCCGTATGACATTGTCAACAGCTTCTGATCGTACATGTATACCGTCTTCCAAGAAGGTCTTAGAGCGTTCAGAGTTCATGATGATTTCGTAGCTGGGGAAATAATCGACAAAGCTGTAGTCGTTGGAAATGGTAGAGGCAATAGCGCGCAGAATGGATTTTGAAAGTTGATTAGCTGTAACGATGTCCGTATCTGAAAATGTTGCGCTAAGGGGGACTGGTGATACTGTTAATATGATCTTGCAATCTGGGGCGAGATTGTTAATGCAGCTAATCGCTTGGTTAATGAGTTCAAGAGATTTAGTGTAATCGAGAACTTCAAATTCAAAGTCTTCTATGCTTCTTCGGAGCGATACGTGTGAGGGGGTGCGGTTGATATAGCTCTCTGATGGTGTATGATACCAAGATTCATTGTAACCAAGTGTAATGATAAGTGCGTCCGATTCTGGAAGCTTTTTATACATGCAGATTAGGCTGTCTCTGATTCGCTGGACAGTCTCGATATCCATAGGCTTGAGTCCAGAGGTAAGTAAATCAATGGACTTGTCGCTACTGCCTACGATAGAGTTATAGGGGTTATCTGTAGTGGCGAGTTTTATGGTTTCTAGAATTGATCCTGGGGTGTATACGTTTTGATAGCCGGATCTCGCTTCGCCACCTATCTCAAAATAATCTCCAGGCAGTTTTTCAATAGTGCTAAGTACATTGATGCCTGCAGCCCGTAAGGAGTTTTCGACGTTTCTAGCAAAGCATGAGCCGATAGTAAAGTATTTTCCCGCGCGCGGTAGTGTGAATTTCGGTTTGTGGGGGATAGTTGGGTAGTCTTTACGATCGACTGTCCATTGCTGCATTAGGCGATGTTGGTTTCTTTTTGCTATTTCGAAAGCTTCTTTTCCACTATATTTCATGATTTATACCCTAGATCAGTATTATGAAAGCCGAGAGGTGAACTTGTAGGTCGGCAACGGGGCGGACGCCCGCCCCTATAGATTAAACTAATCAAAGACCTCAGCTTTACTAAGTCTCAGACCTTGCTGATCTTTCAGAGATAACAGAGGGGCAACCTTCACCGGCCATTCAATTCCGATCTGCTCATCATCCCACGTAATGCAGCGTTCGCTTTGAGAACAATAAAAATCAGTTGTTTTATAAATAAACTCGGCAGTCTCGCTCAGGGTAACAAAACCGTGGGCAAACCCCGGCGGAATCCACAGCTGGTTCTTGTTCTCGGCGGAAAGCACCGCACCAACCCACTGGCCAAAAGTAGGGGAGGAGCGGCGGATATCCACCGCCACGTCGAACACTTCACCTTGTACTAAACGCACCAATTTGCCCTGGGCATGTGGCGGCAGCTGGTAGTGAAGGCCGCGTAGCACGCCCTTCACAGAGCGGGAGTGGTTGTCCTGAACGAAGTCTGGTTGCAGGCCGGTGACTTCATTGAAAACATTGGCGTTGAAGCTTTCGAAGAAAAAGCCACGCTCGTCACCGAAGACCTTGGGGGTGAACAGAAAGACATCCGGGATGGCCAAAGGAATAGCGTGCATCAGAAGACCTTTTCTTTAAGCAAGTTTTTAAGGTATTGACCATAACCGTTTTTGAGCAATGGCTGAGCGAGCCGTTCGAGTTGTTCGGCGTTGATCCAGCCGGCCCGGTAGCAAATCTCCTCAGGGCAGGCGACCTTCAGCCCTTGGCGGCGCTCCATGGTTGCAATGTACTGGCTGGCATCGAGCAGGCTGTCGTGGGTGCCGGTATCGAGCCATGCATAGCCGCGTCCCATGATCTCGACCTGCAGTTGACCTTGTAGCAGATAGAGATTGTTGAGATCGGTGATCTCTAGTTCTCCACGGGCCGACGGTTTAAGTCCGCGTGCCAGGTCGACGACCTGGTTGTCATAGAAGTACAAGCCGGTGACCGCGTAGCTCGACTTCGGCACCTTCGGTTTTTCTTCAAGCGAAAGCACACGTCCGCTGTCATCGAACTCGGCAACCCCATAACGCTCTGGGTCCTGAACGTGATACGCGAAAACCGATGCACCCGTTTCACGCTCGCCGGCACTTAGCAGCAGCGATTGGAAGTCGTGGCCGTAGAAAATGTTGTCGCCCAGTACCAGTGCGGATGTGTCGTTACCGATGAAGCTGGCACCGATGGTAAATGCTTGCGCAAGCCCGTCCGGGCTTGGTTGCACAGAATACGAAAGGTTGAGGCCCCACTGACTACCATCACCGAGCAACTGCTGGAAGCGTGGTGTGTCCTGGGGTGTGGAGATGATCAGAATGTCGCGGATGCCAGCCAGCAGCAGCGTGCTGAGTGGGTAGTAGATCATCGGTTTGTCATACACCGGCAACAGCTGTTTCGAAACCGACAGTGTGGCGGGGTGCAGGCGTGTGCCCGATCCCCCAGCCAGAATAATTCCCTTACGAGCCATGAGAGTCCCTATTACAGAATTTCGTCCAACATACGTTGCACGCCTTGCTGCCAAAGCGGCATCTTGAGTTTGAAAGTGCCTTCCAGTTTACTCACATCCAGTCGCGAATTGTGCGGCCGCGGTGCAGGTACTGGGTAAGCCTCAGTACTGATCGCGCCAATCCGTTCGGGGGCCACCCTGAGCGCGATACCTTTTTGGCTCGCATAGGCCAGTACAAACTGGGCAAAGCCATGCCAGCTGGTTTCACCCGATGCCGTGAGGTGGTAAGTGCCGGCTAACGAGTGGCTATCCTGCTGGTTTGTGACCTGCCGAATGATATGAGCGGTTACATCAGCAATCAGTTCAGCTCCAGTAGGGGCGCCAAACTGATCGGCTACAACGTTGAGTACATCGCGCTCCGCGGCCAGGCACAGCATGGTCTTAGCGAAGTTATGTCCTCGCGCGGCATATACCCAGCTTGTACGCAGTACAACGGCACGCGCGCCGCTCGCCGCAATTGCTCGTTCACCGTCAAGCTTGCTGCGACCGTATACAGATAAGGGGCCAGTAGGGGCATCTTCCTGCCACTTCGATTGGCCGCTGCCATCGAACACATAATCGGTAGAGTAGTGAATCAGCCAAGCGCCGAGCGCTGCCGCCTCACGTGCTAGCACCCCCGGTGCTTCGGCGTTGATGCGGGCTGCCACTGACTCTTCGCTTTCTGCCTTGTCCACCGCAGTGTAGGCCGCTGCGTTGACGATTAACTCAGGGGCCAACTGGCGGACGGTCGCCGCAAGGCCGTCAAGATCGGCAAGGTCGCCGCATAGGCCATCGGCGCCCTGGCGATCCAGAGCAACCACTTCACCGAGCGGGGCAAGGGCGCGTTGCAGCTCCCAGCCTACCTGGCCATTTTTGCCCAGCAGCAGGATTTTCACGCTTTGTTCGCCCCGTATTGTTGCGCTACCCAGTCGCGATAGCTGCCGTCCATGACACCTTTGACCCACTCCTGATTTGCCAAGTACCAAGCGACTGTTTTACGGATGCCGGTGTCGAATGTCTCGGCTGGCTTCCAGCCAAGCTCGCGCTCGATTTTGCGGGCGTCAATCGCGTAACGGCGATCGTGGCCCGGACGGTCGGTGACGTAGGTAATCAGTTCCGCATAGTTTCCGACCGGTTTCCCGGTTTGCTGATTGATGACTTTGCGAGCAGCGGCGGGCGCCATTTCGTCCAGCAGGGCACAAAGCGTTTTGACGATATCAATGTTGGCTTTTTCGTTCCAGCCACCGATGTTATACGTCTCGCCGAAGCTTCCGGCCTCCAGTACGCGGCGGATGCCAGAGCAATGATCCTCGACATACAGCCAATCGCGGATCTGTTGGCCATCGCCGTAGACCGGTAACGCTTTACCGGCCAAGGCGTTGACGATCATCAGCGGGATCAGCTTTTCCGGGAAATGGAAAGGACCGTAGTTGTTGGAGCAGTTGGTGGTGAGGACCGGCATGCCGTAGGTGTGGAAGTACGAGCGCACCAGGTGGTCGCTGGCGGCTTTACTCGCTGAGTAGGGGCTGTTAGGTGCGTACGGGGTAGTTTCGGTGAATGCAGGGTCGTTTGGCGCAAGGGTGCCGTAGACCTCGTCGGTTGAGACGTGCAGGAAGCGGAACGCTTCCTTCTCAGCGCCTTCGAGGCTGTTCCAGTGTGATCGGGCCGC
This sequence comes from Pseudomonas sp. NPDC089758, assembly GCF_044748705.1. Taxonomy (NCBI): domain Bacteria; kingdom Pseudomonadati; phylum Pseudomonadota; class Gammaproteobacteria; order Pseudomonadales; family Pseudomonadaceae; genus Pseudomonas; species Pseudomonas sp. NPDC089758. Next base: position 221,004 of record NZ_JBIVGN010000002.1, on the reverse strand, counting down.
CTCTAGTAGACGGAAGGTACCAACCACGTTGGTCTCGACGAAGGCTTCGGGGCCGCTGATGGAACGGTCTACATGCGATTCGGCAGCAAAATGCACTACCGCTCTGGGACGGTGCTGGGCGAACAACTGGGCTAGCAGCTGTGCATCACAAATGTCGCCATGGACAAAGTGGTGTTGTTCATTGCCTTCCAGCGCTTGCAGGTTGGCCAAGTTGCCCGCATAGGTAAGCGCATCGAGGTTAAGAACGGATTCTTGGTTGTGAGCACACCATTGCAGAACGAAATTCGAGCCGATGAAGCCGGCTCCGCCTGTCACTAGGATCATGAGATCTCTCGTTTGAAATTTTAGGTTTAGCCTGAATTAGGTGTTTCATTCAGAGTATATCTTAATCGGTATTCTAACCAAGTCTCTGTCGAGCGTTAAGCGGCATTTAGACTGTAGGTTAAACTTCGTGTAGTAGAGATAAGCGCTATCGCCTACGCTGCCGAAATTCTCGTCTAAGGATGAGCTATCAATCAAAGAAGGGTAAGCTCCAGCTACCTGAGCTCTGTTGCAGTGCAGGGGCCCCTCCAAGGTCACGATTTCTCTCGGACGACTCCAGTCTTTCAGGTCATTGGACCACGAGTAGCTAAAGGTGACGTCGGTTCTTCTCTGTGGTGTTTTGATTGATTTAGTCTTTTCGAATGTAGCAATGTAACCTTGGCTTGCCTCATGCCACAGTAGGCTGCGAATTTTGTAGGGGAGGCTTGGCAGCGTTTTGCAGGTGACGCTGCTATCCTTCAGTTTCTGAGTTTGATATAAAGAAACGTTGAAATCCCGCCCGTCCCAAGCTCGCCAAGATCTAGCATCGGCTAGGTTGTTTGTCCTAGCTAAACAGTTTCCGTTCTCTTGGCGCTTGTCGGCAGAGGCATAAAACAAAGCGTAAAAATAGTCGTCGATTTTAACGATATTGGACGTCGTCAGGAAGCCAATACTTCCCTCTTGGGTTGGTGAGTACTGCTGTGAGGAGTTGGCGACTACATGATCCGGAGGCGCAGCCGTCGTAAAGGTTTTGCCGCCGTCAATGGAATGAGCCAGTACAATTGCGCTAAGCCAGCAGTCGCTACTCAGATTTTTCGTCAGTTTACAATTCTTGAACCATTTCCCGTGATAGTCGGAGCTGCCTAAACTATAAATATCCTTACCAGAATTTGTGCTGAAGAACGTCTGTAGCCAGATGCGAGTATTGTAATGACTGGGGTCGGTACTATTTGCGCCCTGGAATTGCGTGGCGCATGCAGGTTTAAGATTGTCGAACGAGGCACCCTTTAAGGGTACGTTTTTGTAGTGAGTTGCATAGAGGTATACTACTCCTCCATTGGAGCGAAATGCCCGCGCTGGTGAGTCTGGAATGTTTTCATCGAAACACCGATCATTACGCCAGCTAAAAACTGTTTGCACCACTGCTGCATTTGCATCAATGCGGAGTGGGATAGAAGCGCTTTGGGTTTGCGTAGATATGAATAGGGCTATCCATAACATGGCTTTTACAGTGTTGAGCATATCCGATCTTCCTGCTGGTAATGCAGTCCAGCCGCGGTCTGGTGCTTTCTGCCTCGAAGCATAGTTTTAACTTATTCAAACGTTAAGGTGGCGCTCGTTTTTCTTCGCGAAGGTTGAGGCCACCTTGTCATCTGCCTCCAAAGCTAGCGTATTGCAAGTCCGTTATTTTGGAAGAAGATTCTGTACTGCTCGGCTATCAATTCTCTATTTTGGTCAAAAGCCTTGCCGTCGAACTCAACCAAGTGTGGAAGGTCAGCGATTGTAATGCCGTTCTTGACATCATCGGCCATTACAAAAGGAATTTTACATTTCTCACACAGTTCACGAATGCGAGAGTCATGAGCAATACAAAGGCCTGGTATCCCCGCTTGAATGGCAAGCATTACCCCATGAATCCGAGCGCCTACAACGAAGTCGAAGCGTCTCAAATACTCCATCCAAGCTGGAATGTTGTAGAAGGAGATAAAATAATTACGGATCCATTGAGTGAATTGGGCGTCGTCCAGATTAAGTTTCAGGTAGGCCTTCAGTTTGCTGAGGTAGTCCGGGCTAACTAGTTCAAAGTCATTGCGGGATAGAGCGACTGCTTCGTCGGTTGCTTGAACGATATATGTGCCGTTTGTGTCTTCCATCATGCGTACTAGTGACGCTTCCAAGGCACTCAGGCCCTTCCAGTTTGGGTGGCCGGCAGCGATCGCGACTTTATTTACCTTCAGCTTGTAGCGCTCTTGTAATTTTACTCCGTGGTCTTTGGATTTGTTGATCAACAGCGAAGGGCAACCCAGTGAAACTGCCTTGTCTCCAAAGCCATAGTGATCAAGTACTCGAAGAGTGTAATCTCCCCTTACAGTTATATTCGGGTGACTCGATGAGGCGCGCGCAACCAGCGCGTCCAGCCATGCGAGAGTACCTTCAGGAAGTTCGGGGATATCATTGTGGCCTACACCACCTTGTGCGCCCAAACCAATCGCTATAAAGTTGGGCTTCAACTGCTTAAATACATTGGCCAGGCCGCCCATGTTCATGTGTGGCCCCAACTGGTTGGCACAAGGCATGATACCAATGTCACCCAGCGAATTTATGAGTTCGGGACTTGAACTCCAAGAAGCTGTGCGAGGTACTGTCCCAATCAATCGGTTGATGGCGTAATGGAAGGCCAAGTTACCGGTATTGTGACCTACTAAGTTGTAAAGTTCTTTGGTGGCGATGCTGTGAGATGCCGCCACAGACTCATTTAGGCCGAAAGTAAAGATGCTTGGCATGCTAATCTCCATTCTGGTGCGCCTAAGGATTTAAAGTTAATAATCCCCAAGCGACGCGTGAATTTAGCGAAACGACAAAAGACGTTTCGCTTTCAGGCTGTAATTCTTATGCAGAGATCGCCTGCTGCTCAAGGGCTGTGCTATGGTTGGTGTCGCCTACGATAGCAAGATGTTCTTTGGCACATTGGGTGTAGCTGATGGGACTCACAATGCCTTCTTGCAAATTTCCCCACAACCCTTCCGTAGTCGCCGCTTCCAGCAATGTATCAGCGAGGTCTATTGAGTTGCGTGCCTCAAAATGCAGTCCATTAACGCCGTGGGTAACCTTCTCGGCCATGCCGCCGATGTTCGCACAGATCACCGGTCGCCCGTAGATAAAGGCTTCTTGAATGACCATCGGAGAGTTCTCCCACCAGATTGAGGGAACAAGCACCCAATCGACTTTAGAAAGTCTGCTCTTCAGTTGTGAGGCCTGGTACGGGCCGGCCCAACGCACACAACCTTCCGCGATGAGAGGTTGCATCAAGTGATTAATCTTCTTCTGGAACTCTTGGGACTGGTGCTCAAGGTTGGCTCCGTGGAACTCAACCACAATTTTCTTTCTCTGTTTAGGCGTCAGCCTGGTAATAGCCTCAAGCAACAAATCAGCCCCTTTGAACTCATTGATCTGCCCGAAGAAGCCAAAGCGGTTTCGAAGCGATGTCGTTGCTCTGGCTGGCAGCGGCTCTGCTTCTTCTTGCCCGTTTTCAATAACGGTAATCTTCTCAGGGGCAATGCCCCAAGCTATATAGCGCTGGCGTAGGAACTCCGAGGGGGAAACAAAGTGGTCAACGAACTCAAAGTGTTCCTTGATGAACATTTCGCGTAGCCAGAACTGCTCTCTACTGAACGCAGGGATGCACCGGTGGCAATCATCTAGGGAAGATTCGTAGCAAAGTTTTTTGCTACCGGATTTTACCATCTGGCCCTGTTGGTGGCATATTGCCATGTATTCATGGAGCGTGACAATCAATCGCGCGGCAGGCAGTTCTTGCTTGATGACCCTGAAGTACTCGAGACCCAAGTGGAAGTAGTGATGAGCGAAAATTTTTGTGGGCTTGAGTGCCACAATCATTGCACGAAAATTGTTCCAAACCGCATGTGCATTTGCAGCTTTTATAAGGAAGGAGTTACCCAGAGATTGCTCCCACAGATATTCATCCTCCCGTCGTAGGCTGAAGCTTCCGGTGGGGCCGTTGCCACGATCCACCCGCCCTATGAACCAGGCCTTCTCAACGTTACTATCTTTCTTAAATGCTTTGAATAAGTTATAGGCGGCAATTTCTCCTCCGCCTAAATTAAAGTCGGGGTGACCATGTGCTAGCACTAAAACGCGTTCTTTGCTCATTGTGTTACTCCGACTTAAACTTATTCATGATCTGTTCAATTTGGTTGCCCCATTTTTTCGTGTGGCGCCAAGCATTGAATCTGACTACAAGAGTTCTGTAGGATACATCTCCAAGCAAGGTAAAAGATTGACGCTCGAGATGGGTGAGTGTTACTGAAGGCACATAGCCAACTTTTAAGCCCTCCGCATGGACCTTCAGGCACAGGTCTGAGTCTTCAAAATCGCCAATCAAATAGCCCTCGTCAAGCCCGTCAATCTGCTCGTAGGTGCTTCGCTTAATAGCTACACATGCGCCAGTAATTGCCGGTTTTTCAGTAAGTCCCACAGCTTGATCAAGTATTGGATCAAGGCCTGCCAATGGATGTTTGTTTAGCCAAACGTTCCAACTTTCTGAAAAAATAAACTGCATCCCACAGTGCTGAATGCTGCCGTCCGGGAACAGGAGTTTGGGACCTATCATTCCGTAATCGGGATTACTATCAAGAGTTTGCGTAAGGCTTTCGACCCACCCTGTGTGTCGTGGGAATACATCACTGTTTAAAAGGATCAGGGTATTGCCTAGCGAGTGCTTCACGCCTAGGTTGTTAGCGCCAGAGAAGCCTCTGTTACGGTGGCCCCAAACAATACTGAATGGGACTTGGTAGAGCTTGAAGAGCGACTCGGCCTCGTTAACGAAAGCGTTGATCAGCGCAGGGTCGTCAATGACATAGACAATCTCAGCTTCTTTTTTGAAAACTGGGTCTTTAGCGAATGCACTCAATTGATGCTCCACAAAATCCCAGCGGCCGTAAAGCGGGATAATGAGGCTTGTCTTGACGTTTTCGCGCACCAAACCGCCAAACCGCCAGATGCTTGCTGGCTGATCGTTACGCTGGTTCTCAAGGTTTTTTTCAAAAATGAGGGAATTGACAACATCGCCCTCCCAGTTGTTCAGGCGGGCGTCGAAGTCTTGTGCCGGTGTAGCCAGTTGGAAAGAAAATTCAGCGTAGCTTACAGGATCATCTGCAACTACAGTCCAAGGGCTGATAGTCGCCATCGTGAACTGGTCATCGTCTTCTTCTACAACTGCGATTTGGTCGCCGGGTTCCTGAGGATAAGGCCAGTCAGTAACGAACCCCGCATAGACCGGAGCGGAGAATTCATTTCGGAATAGTTTCGCGACATCATTACGGTGATACCGCAGGCAGGTTGAAAGTTCTTTTTTATTGCCCTTTGTATCTACTAGCCAGAGTTTAATGCCAGGTTTAGCTATGCTCCAACCAGCCAGTGCACCAACTTTGCCTGGAATCGCACCGCTTAGGTCAATGTGCGCCTTAGACTTTTTTGGCGCTTCTTGTCCAAGATCGGCGATATTCCACGACTCCGCAAAACTTTTTCTCAGTTGGAGCTTGTAAACGTAGAGGGTGCCATCGAGGCTAAACGTCAGGTAGACATCTTTTGTATTTTGCTTCGTTAACGCTGCTCTCACAGTATATCCCGAAGCTACAATGTCTGACTTGCTCCCAAATGATGCTGTTACGTCCGGGCGAGAGACTTCACTGACTTTACATGGGATAGCTGTATCGGCAGTTGCCAGGCAGAACTGCAGTCCAGGCTTTGATGCCCACAGGGTCAAGCGAATATCGGAACCCGATTGCACGACCTCATCAAGTTTGATGATTAGGCTCTTCGAACTACTTTTACTGGTCAGGGTGACTGGTTGCGTCCGAATATCTGGGAGCACAACAGGTGCGCTGGGTAATGCTTTTGACTGCTTAGGCTCAGGGGCCACGGTTTCACTGTTCACTGGTTTTTCCCTAAGGTCAATATTTATAGGATTCTGGCGGCTGGTTTTTGGGCGTAGCCGGCTGGATAATTAGCTTGCCAGCGCCATGTATCGCGGATCATGTCTTCTAGATTTCGCGTGGCCACCCAGTTTAACTCTCTCTTTGCCTTACTCGGGTCGGACCAAGATTCCGCTACGTCACCTGCGCGTCGACCTACAAAACAATGAGGGATGGCTTTACCCGTTACTTTCTCAAAGGTTTTTATAATATCGATTACGCTGTAACCCACGCCTGTTCCGAGGTTCCATACGTGAAGGCCTTTGTTGAGGCATATGTAGTTCAACGCTTTCAGATGACCATCTGCGAGGTCGACAACATGGATATAGTCCCTGACTCCTGTGCCGTCTGGTGTGGCATGATCGTTGCCGAAAACTTTGAGTTCCTTCAGGATGCCGATGGCTACCTGGCTAATGTAGGGCAGTAAGTTATTCGGAACGCCTTGTGGGTGCTCTCCCAGCTGACCGCTCTCATGTGCACCGATGGGGTTAAAGTAACGCAGCAGTGCAATATTCCAGCGCTCATCTGACTCGCTCAGGTCCTTGAGCATATCCTCGATAATCAGCTTTGTGCGCCCATAGGGATTTGTTGGGCGCGCTAACTTTGTTTTTTCGTTGATAGGCATAGTCGACGGCTCACCATAAACAGTGGCCGAAGAGCTGAATACGAAATTGAAAACATTATGCTTCGCCATGCATTTGAGCAGGTTTACGGTCCCGTTCACATTGTTTTCGTAGTACTTCAATGGTTCCTTTACACTCTCTCCGACCGCTTTTAAGCCTGCAAAGTGAAATACCGAATCAATGTTGTACTCTTTGAAGATTTGAGCGAGGATAAAACTATCCTGGATGTCGCCTTTCACAAAGTCTGGGCTCTCCCCACAAATCATTTCTACATGATCTAAGGCGGCAGGCATGCTGTTATCAAGGTTATCAAGTACAACGACCGCGTGCCCGCTTTCCAGAAGCGCTAGCACAGTATGGGAACCTATGTAACCTGCTCCTCCGGTCACCAAAATTGTTTTTTTCATAATTTAAGTCCTTGGAAGAGCCCTTACTCCGTAGTGGTCATGACGTGTCTTCACATTATCTGTTCGTCAAGAGTGTTATTAGGTTTCGCGGCCAGCGTTTACGTCACTCACCTTTAGACTGTATGGTGCGCCTGCCTCCCGCGGGGGGCAATGCCAATCCACCGTAAGGGCCGCTGAGATAATCCATGCTAAGTGCTGGGTGATAATAGGTATCGCATGGCCAGAGCCAATACCACCTTTCAATGAATCGATTCTGTTCCCGTTGTGCTCGCGCGCGTTTTTCCGGCGTTTGATCTTTCCCTCGGCTAGCTGATTCGGCATGAATGAGCTGCGCAAATGCGCTCCACAGCAGATGCAAGCCCTGCTGCTGAATGCGTAAACAAAGATCTACATCGTTGAAAGCAACAGGAAAAGCGAGCTCGTCCAGCCCGCATACCGAGTCAAACACCGATTTCTTGAGCAAAAGACATGCCGCGGTAACTGCGCTCTGTCGACGTACGATCTGGTTCATCCCCAGATAGCCAGCGTCCCGCTGCTCCAGATTATTGCCAGTATGCGCCGCAAGGCCATTTACGCCTACTACCACGCCGCCGTGTTGCACCATGCGGTTAGGCCACAATAGTTTCGCTCCCACCGCGCCAACCCCTGGTCGGAACAGTTGAGCGATCATTTCCTTAAGCCACTTGCTGTCAATAACCTCGATGTCATTGTTCACGAGGCCGATAACTTCACCCGTAGCAATGCTCGCCGCACGATTATTAATGGTCGAGTAGTTAAACGGGTAGGGGTGTGCCAGTACGGTCACGCCGCGTGCCTTCATATCCTCGAAATAAGACAAGGTGTCGGGGTCGCTCGACTCATTGTCGACAACAATGATTTCGAGGTTTGGATAATCTGTGTCGTTTAACAACCCTTCAACACACGCGTGCAACAGCTTGAATTGGTCCCGGGTAGGTACGATCAAGCTCACCCGCGGCAGTTGCTCTGGCAGAGGCCAATGCGCCCTGAGCAGTGCGGGGTAGTCCTCCACACGGCTCACTGTCGTACCAGGGGCCAATTCTTGGCAGAGCCACTCGATGGCACGCAGTCGTTCGGACGATGGCTCTGCCTGCTCGGGGCTGGCTGGCGCATTGTTGGTACGGTGGTAAAGCACTCGGGGCAAGTGCACCACACTCGCGTTGCTCTCTTGGGTGGCCAATGCAATCGCGGCAACCAAGTCATGCCAGCCTACCGCAGATTGTTCGGCACGCGCTGTCAACAGATTCAATGCCTGCTTGATGATGTCTGCGCCGAATATTGCTCCTGGAGTGAAGATATCCGCACCGATGAACAGGTCAATGTCCCACACTGGCTTCAGCCAAGGGAGGCTGCGCTCACCTTGTGGGCCGTCACGATCGCAGTCTGCAAATGCCCAGGCACTGCCATCGTCCAGCAACGCACTAAGGTGCGCGAGGGCCAACGGGGCCAAGCGATCACCTGCCGCCAAAGGTAGAATTCGATCACAACCCTCTGCCAACAGTTGCTGCACGGCGGGTGCCAAATCGGTAGGGGAGGCGATGTCGACTTGATGTACGTTTGCACGGTCAGTACCCAGGCTTTCAAGGCTGGCCTTTTCCTGCTCGCAATCCCCTGCGCTGATGATCAGCAAGCCGACCTTGCCTTGCATGGCAGGCTTTTCCAGGCCCTCCATGCGCTGAAACGCCTCGAACCATTGCGGGTAGAGATGCCACCCTGCGCTTTTGGGCAAGCGCATTGACTGCTCTTTGGCCACTTCAGTGAGCAGGGCGATGGTTGCCGGATCCTGCTTCGCATCCAGCTGCCGAATCAAACCCTCTACGCCTTCCGGCCAGCAGCACAGGCGAATCGGGCTGCCGGCAAGCGGTTGCCCGCGATCATCGACTACATCCAGCACATGCACCTTGCCATCGGCCAACTCCCACGGCAGGTCAATGGCAAAGCCGTGATCGCTGGTATCGCGATACGCCAGTGCCTGGTTATGCACATTGCAAGTCGCAGTGCAGATGACCTGATTCCCTTCGCGCACAGTCACTTCAACATGACGGCGTGGTGATTGCGGGTCCCATGACCAGCCACCTACGCGTAGACCACCGGTGTGCCACACCTGCGAGGTAATGGCCCAAGCTTGCTGGCTGGGAGCAGCAGGCAAATGTACCTGGCCTTCCAGCTCGAATGCCTGGTTGGCGATGCGTGCCGTAATCACTCGCGCTTCGTCCAGCCAGCTTCTGCGCAGCTGAACGGTGAACCCATGGAACTGATCACCCACTGGGGCGAGTGGTTCGTATTGGTCTGCACGCGCCAAGGCGACGGTCGCGCCGTCGATGAATACTTCCACCACCGGGCGCAGTTCCGGCTGGGCGGTATCGATTGCCCAGCCTTGCAGCACATCCCCCTGCAGGCCAATGATGGCCCCGGTGTAACCGTTAAGTTGGACGGGTTGCTGGCCCGCCTGGGGCTTTTCCAAGAGGTCTTGAGTCATCAGGCTTGGCTCAGTGAAAAGGGTAGGGAAGTGGTTGGGCTCGCGCCGGCTTCGGCGGCCAGCGGGCTTGGGCTCGCAAACAGCGGGGCGGCCAGTTCGTCGGCCAGCAGCGCTGCCTGCCAGTCGGCGCCGGGGGCGTCATCCAGGCTTAGCACGCCGCCACAGCCTGCAGCTACGGCGCGTTCGGCCAGGCTGAAACCGTGCAGGGCCGGCAGCCGGTAGACGGCGCCCGTAGCCTGGAGTGCCTTAAGCCAAGGGCTGTCGTCTTTGGCCAGTAGTACGAGCGGCAACTGGTCGCTGATGATCTGCCGTGCCAGGGCCAGCCAGCGTTGGGCAATTGCCGGGTTGCTCAGGCTGTCACCAATCAGCAGCACGCGTGGCGTATCTGCCGAGACTGGTGGGTCTTCGGTAGGGCCTGGCAATACGAGGTTCGCCTTGGGTAGGGCCCTGGCGTAGTCGCGGTGCAAGGCTTGCCATGGCAGCTGTACGCTTGTGGCATTGTGAGCGAAGTGCTGCCAGTCGAACGCTTCATCCTGGCTCAGCAGCCGGCTATCGCGGCAAATGATGCTGTAGGGCATGCCCAGAAGGGCAGGCAGCTCGCACAGGGTGACGGGGCAGCGCGCCAGTTGCTGGTAAGCGATACCGTTCAGCGGCAGCAGGCGCAGTGCCTCGACCAACTGGGGGTATTCGCCCGGCAGTTCGAAGTCGAGGGTCAAGGGCAGTGGCTGCAGTGGGGCTTGCAGGGTCGCCCAGGTGCGATGGTGCTCATGGCGCCAGGCGAGGTTGAATGCCGCGTCGCTGTGTGAGCCGTTGTGGATGTGCAGCGTTTCGCCGGGGCTGGATGTTGCGCATTGCTTGAGGGGGGATGGGGCGGCTGAGGGCCTCATCGCCGGCAAGCCGGCGCCTACAGTGGGCTCGCCGGTTTGGGTTGGCCAGTGGGCTTGGCGGGTATCGGGGGGCAGGCTGGTCAGCTTGGCTAGGCGCGCTTTTTGTAATGCTTGGCGGGCCGGTTTGATCGGGTCGCGCAGGCAGAAGGTGTTGTAGCGGGCGGAGGCGTCTGGGTAGCGTTTGCGCAGAATAGCGTTGTTGTGGGCCACGCGCAGGGCCTTTTCGGCGCCGAACGAGATGCCGCCCTGGTGCGCCACGAACACATTGGGCGCGCCCATGTGCCGCCAGCCGTGCTCGCGGGCGCGCAGGCACCAGTCGGTTTCTTCGCCATAGCCACGCGCAAGGTGGACTTCGTCCAGGTAGCCCACCTGGTCCAATGCCTCGCGCTTGATGTACAGGCAAAAGCCACAGCCGGTTTCTATTTCCATTGGCGGGCTGTCGGTTTGGCGGGCCAGGTCATCCAGTTCGGCTTGCGCTTTGGGGCAGGGCATGGCGTGGCTCACCCGGCTCTGCGGGAAGCTCATCAACTCGCCATTGTTGGTGAACGGGGTGACCGAGGCGATGCTGGCATCGCTGTAGGCCACCTGGCGCAGGCGGTCGAGCCAGGCGCCATGCACGCGGGTATCGGCGTTCAGCCACACCACGTCCTTGTTCGGGCTCAGGGCCATGGCGCGGTTCATGCTGCGGATGAACCCAAGGTTCACGGCATTGTGCACCAGGGTGATCTTACCTTTGGCGGCCAGCACTTTGAGTGCCTTGGCCAGGCCGGGCACGGGGGTCTGGTCTTCGATCACCACCAGCCGGTGCGCGGTGCGGTTGAGCTTGCGCGCCTCCAGTGCGCTGTTGATGCATTCCAGGGTTTCGTTGAGGCCGTCATACACGGGGATCAGCACGTCGACTGGCTGCTGTTCGCCGCCGCCGTTCACGCTGGCGGGCGGCACGAATGCCGGCATCGCGAAGACGGGGCTGCCGAGCAGTGCAGTGCCGTTGGCGAAGCGCAGGTGTACTGCCGCAGTCACGTTCGGCACGCTCACCCGCAAGCCGCCATGGGTGGCAGGCAGCCCGGCGGCGCTCAGCAATGGGTGCTGGGCAGTGGCCTGGGTGTCGAACTGCTTGCCGTTGGCTTCGATTTTCAGTGCTGCCGGTGCCTGCAGGTTGGCCAGGTCTATGGCCCAACCTTGTATCTCCCGCTGTTCGGGCAGGTAGCGCACCACGCCGACCGTGCCGGGCGCGTCAGGTTGCGCGGCCAGCAGCTTAAGCACCTGTGCCAGTTCCTGGCCGGTGTGAATGTCAGGCAGGTGGGCAAGCACCATGCGGCGCAGTTCGGCGGGAGTTTCCGATTGGCTGCGTGCTTGCCACAGCGTCATGCGCAGGGCGAGGTCGTTGGGCTGGGTTTTCCAGGCCGTGGTCAGGTAGCGGGTGGCGAGTTGGAAGTGCTTTTGCGCCAGCAGGCTGCGGCCGATCAGGGCGTGGATGTCCGCCCGGTCGGGTAGTGCCTTGGCGGCATTGGCAAAGAATAAAAAGGCCAGCTCAGGCGTTTGCGGCAATGCCGCGATGCCTTTCCACACCAATGCTTCCGGCCGGTACTCGGCGGTTTGCATGGCACGCTCGAGTGCAGCAGCCGCTAGGCCCTGCTCGTTGGCTTGGCGATGGCGGTGGAACATGTCCATGAGCGTTTCTCGCCCATGGTCGAGGTGTCTGGACATAAGCTTGGCTTGGCTACAAAAAATAAAAAGAGGGGCGACCCGAAAGTCGCCCCCTTTTGCATGCACCCCGCCTTGCGGCGGAGTGAATGCCTGGCTACAGCAGGGCTAGTTACACCTGGCCGTGCAGTACAACGACGTTGTCGATGTTTGCAACAGCTTCGTTGGAACCAACGATGCCGATGGCCACGTCGGCGTGCGAAGCGCCTTGGGCGATCTGGGCAGACCAGTAGTCCTTCTCGCCTTCTTCCGAAGCACGGTCCAGAGCGGACTGGTACAGCGACTCGATGAAGTCGTTGTTGGCTTTAACGCCAGCTTCGTCCGAGGTGACGATGTCTTTGGCAACATCGGCACGGCTTGCGCCGTTGAACAGCGAGGATACCCAGAAGTCCAGGTCCTGTTGCTCAGCTTCGCGGCCCAGTACGTTGGTGTACAGGTCACGGATGAAGTCGCCGTTCGAAGCGTCCAGGGTCTGAGCTTCGCTGGAAACAGCGATAGCAGCAGCCACGTCAGCCAGCGAACCACCGTTGGCCAGCATGTCGGTCCAGGTGCTTGCACCCGAATCGTCAGCAGCACGGCCCAGCAGCGCCTGATACAGCTCGTTCACGTCGGTAGCGTTGTTAGCGCCGGCGTATTCGTTCGAGTTCAGGAACTCGTTGGCGATGTCGGTCAGCGAAGTGCCGTTGTTGACTTGGCCAACGAAGGACTTGGCGCCTTCCAGGTCTGCGTCACGGTCCAGTACGCCTTGGAACAGGCGCAGTGCAGCGGCTTCAGCATCGCTGTAGGCCAGAGCAACGGTCTCGACTTCTTCGCCGTTGACGAAGGTCAGGAACTCGGCGTTCGAGATCGAGGCAGTCTGGTTGCCGGTCAGGGTAACGTTGAAGTTGGCGTTGGTGGCGAACGCGTAGTCTTCACGCGAGCCGTCCAGCTGAACCACGTCGTAGCCAGCGCCGGTGTCGACGATGTCGGTGTGGTCTTCACCGCTCAGCACGACAGTGTCGTTGCCCGAGCCAGTTTTGACGTTGTTGTTGCCAGCGCCAGCGATAACGGTGTTGTTGCCGTTGCCGGTCACGATGGTGTCGTTACCGTCACCGCCGTCGATGAAGGTGTTCTGGTCGCCATTGACGGTGATTACGTCGTTGCCGTTGCCAGTGGTGACAACCAGGCCGATTTCGGCGTTGGCGTCAGCGGCTACAGCTACGTCGGCTGCCAGGGCAGCGAAGGCGGCTGGGGCAACGTTGCCCGACTGGCCTTGCAGGGTGACGTTCAGGCTGGCATCGCTTTCCAGGATGTAAGCGCGAGCGCCGGCAGCTTCAGCTGCGGACAGGTCCAGAGTGACCAGGTCGGTGGCAACACCGGCGATTTCGCCGGTAACAACGTCAACGGCGCCGCCAGCTGGCAGCTCCAGGTTCACGCCGTCGAAGCTTGCAACGTTAACGCTTGCGCCTTCGGCTTCCAGGCCCAGCAGGGAGCTGATCGCGTCAACAGTGCTGTCGGACAGGGTGGTAGCGGCCAGGAAGGTCTGGAACTCGGTGGACGAGACGGGGCTATCGTATTGCATGGTGTATTCCTGTTACTTCAAGCCAATTGGCTTGTTGCACTGAGGTTCTGCGGTTGCGCAGAGTTTTCCCACGGAGACTTAGAGCGGGCAGCGTTCATCTTCGTAACGGGAGTAACGGCGATATGCAGCGCCACCAACGGCTCGTTGCCGGTGGGGCCATGCATCATCTGATTGGCGAGCAGGCGTTGTGGCTCGGCATTGCCGAACACGATAAGGCCTGTCAATTCGTAGTGTTTGCGCAGCGGCCCAACCAGGCTGAAGCCCACGCAGATCAGCGGCAGGCCTTCGCCTCGCGCGCCAACGAAGGTGCCGGTGGACACATTACGGCTGGGGCCGGAGCCGGCCACCATGCAGGTGTAGAGCAGGTCGACGCCATCCGGCTTGTTCGGCCAGTTGATAGCGAAGCTCTCGATGAATTCGTCGCTGCCGGGCGTGCCGATGCGGCCTTCGCTCGAAACCACTTCGCCTGATTTTTGCAGGTGCGCGGTGAGCTCGAAGGCGGTGGGGCTAGCGGTTGCGGTAAGGCTGGGGGCAGGCTCGCTGCTGGCCACCACGGCAAAAGTGCGCATGATGGCGGGCGAGGTGTCGATGCGGTCGATGCGCAGATCGACCGGGTCGATCACGTCGTCGAACATGTGGTATTCGGTGATCAGTACGGTGGTCACGCCACCTTTGACCCGGGCCACGATGGTGTCGCCCAGTTTGGTCAGCATGTTCTTGCTGACGCCCTCGGCGGGGAAGAAATCGATCGAGCCTTTGCCAAGCGGTGCCTGTTGCAGCGCAATGCACACGGGTTTATCGGCCGGTGGCTGCGAGGCATAACGGAAGATGTACATGCCCGGCTCCAGCAACGTTACGCGGGAGCTGATCTTCAAGCCATCGAGAGGCTGGGAAGGCATAGACATGGCGTTGTTAAGCTCCTTTTAAACGAAACACCGGTAGCTAACTTGCTCAAACCCGTGCGTACACCAAAACGGCCGGTAAAGGCTCCCTGCGAGGAGCGAAGATGAAGGGATGGGATAATGTTGTCAACTCGCAAAGGTAAAAAAAATTTCACTGAAAAACTGAACTAAATCCTCGGGTTAGCGCTCGCAGGCCACGCAGGGCGCAGGCTGAAGTGACTGATGGGTCTGTGATCAATGCGGTTTTTTTTCGTTAAAATCAATGACTTGATGGATCTGTTGTTTCTGGAGTCAATTTTTAATTTACTCTGACTTTGGTGCGGCAGGCTGCCGCAGCCTGTGTTGCCGTTGGTCGTTTTTAAAGAAAGGCATGGCCTTCTGCCGCGTAAGTAAGCAGTGACGCAGCTTTTTTATGCCTTTTTGTTGACTTGCATCAGGGTTTTTTCATAAACAAGGCGTTTCGTCGGCTTTGTCTGCACCTGGCCTCTTGATAGGGCAGGCTGCGTTCTTCTCGGTGGGTGTTACACTGCCCGCCGCTTTTGTCATTCTCAGTATGGATACCATGAGTTCACAATCCGAAAATAACCTGCAAACCGCACTCAAAGCCTGTAAAAGCAGCTTCATTTCGGTCGGTTTCTTCAGCTTCTTCGTCAATGCGCTGATGCTGGTGCCCACTTTCTTCATGATCCAGGTGTCGGGCCGGGTAGTGCCATCCAGTAGCACTTCTACCTTATTCATGCTGGTCTTAATCATGACGATGCTGCTGATCACGATGGGCGCGTTAGAGTGGGTGCGGTCCCGCATCATGGTGCGGATCAGCAACCGTTTAGACGTGATGCTGAGTCGAGATGTGTACAGGGCCAGCTTCAAGCGTGCTTTGAACAGTGGTGGGGCGGATGCAACAGCTCAGTCGCTCAATGATCTAACGTCCCTGCGACAGTTTCTGACAGGACCAGGGCTCTTCGCCTTTTTTGACGCTCCTTGGTTCCCGATTTACACCGTTGTCATGTTTCTGTTCCATCCTTGGTTCGGCTGGACGACGCTAGCGTGCGGAGCAGTCTTGACCGTGTTGGCAGTGGTCAACCATCGACTCACGGGGAAGGCGTTGGCAGCTGCCAACAAGGAGAACGTAGCATCCAACGTGGTAACCACCATGAGCTTACGAAATGCGGAGGTCATTGAGTCGATGGGTATGCTGGAGACTCTGATGAACCGTTGGGCCAAGCGCCAACGGCACATCATGCTTCTCCAGTCGGATGCGAGCGATAAAGGCGGAATTGTTAGCTCCAGTTCTAAGACTTTTCGCACCTGGTCTCAATCAATCATGCTTGGCATCGGTGCCTATCTGGTTGTAACTCATGAAATCAATCCAGGCCTGCTGATGGCTGGATCAATCTTACTGGGTCGAGCGCTAGCCCCGATCGATCAGATGATCGGAAGCTGGAAAGGTTTCGTCGGAGCTAAGGTCCAGTACGATCGCCTAAACAAGATTATGGATGATCTAGGCAGTGAGCCAGAGCGCATGCCACTGCCTGCCCCGGAAGGCCACATTCAGGTGGAAAACCTGATTGTCGCACCCCCAGGGGCCAAGGCTCCGGTACTTCGCAGCATCAGCTTCGTGGCGCCAGCCGGCTCGGTCGTCGGCATCGTTGGCCCGAGCGCTGCGGGCAAGTCCACCTTGGTGCGTGCGCTGATGGGCATCTGGCCGCCCCAGCACGGCGTAGTGCGCCTGGATGGCGCCGACATCTCGACCTGGGACAAGCAGGCCCTTGGCCCGTACGTCGGCTACCTGCCGCAGGACATTGAGTTGTTCGAAGGCAGTATCAGCGAAAACATCGCCCGCTTCGACAAAGTCGACCCGGAGAAGGTGGTGCAGGCGGCGCAGATGGCCGGTGTGCACGAAATGATCCTGATGCTTCCGGACGGCTACGACACTGTGATTGGCAAGGACGGCATCAACCTTTCTGGTGGCCAGCGCCAGCGCATCGGCCTTGCCCGTGCCGTTTATGGCAGCCCGCGCCTGATCGTGCTCGACGAGCCCAACTCCAACCTGGACGATGTGGGCGAGCGCGCACTGGGCGTAGCCCTGCAAAAGCTCAAGGAAACCGGCGCCACGGTGTTCATCGTGTCGCACCGCCCCAACATCCTCACGCGCCTGGACCGCATCCTGGTCATGGCCGGCGGCACCATCTCGATGTATGGCGAGCGTGATCGTGTCATCGCCGAGCTGGCCGCGCAGCAGGCCAAGGGCCAGCAGCGCGTTGCTCAACCGGCTGCGCCGCAACCTCCCGCAGTCGCACCCACCGCGCCTCGCCCCGCTCCCCCTGCGGCTCCTGCCGCTGCGCCCGTCACCTCGACCAGCACTGGCGCATAAAAGGATTTTTTGATGAGCAGCAAAGCAATCACCACGTTCGACCACAATTTCGATGACATGCCCACCTCCGATCGCGGTATTCGCCGCATCGGCCTCACCATCGTTTTTGTTACCTTCGGCATTTTTGGCACCTGGGCAGCGGTCGCCCCTTTGAGCAATGCCGTCCACGGCTCTGGCGTTGTCACCGTGCAGAACTACCGCAAGACCGTTCAGCACTTGGAAGGCGGTATCGTCAAGGAACTGCTGGCCCGTGACGGTGACCTGGTCAAACAGGGCGACCCGCTGATCGTGCTGGATGAAGCTCAACTAAGTTCCGAGTATGAGTCCACCCGTAACCAGCTGATCGTGGCTCGCTATAAAGAAGCGCGTCTGCGCGCCGAGCGCGATGGGTTACAGGCTATTGCGGCTGTAACCATGGAGGGCACCGATTCGGACCGTGCCATGGAAGCCCTGGCAGGTGAGCAGCAGGTGTTCAAGGCGCGGCACGATGCGTTGCAAGGCGAGATATCGGTCAACCGCGAGCGCATCGAGCAGATGAAGCAGCAGATCGCTGGCCTCAATGACATGATTCGCACCAAGCGCAACCTGGAAAAGTCCTACACCGGTGAAATCAAGCAGCTCAAAGAACTGCTGGCCGAAGGCTTCGTCGATAACCAGCGCCTGCTCGAGCAGGAGCGCAAACTCGACATGCTCAAGACCGAAGTGGCCGACCATGAGTCGACCATCACCAAGACCAAGCTGCAGATCGGCGAAACCGAGCTGCAGATCGTGCAATTGAAAAAGAAATTCGATTCGGATGTGGCCAACGAGCTTTCCGAAGTGCAGGCGCAGGTGTTCGACTTACAGGAGCAAGAAGCTGCGCTGCGGGACCGCCTATCGCGGGTGGTGATCCGCGCGCCGGAAAGCGGCATGGTGCTGGACATGAAGGTGCACACCATCGGCGGTGTGGTCAGTGCGGCTACGCCACTGCTCGATATTGTCCCTGCTTCTTCGGAACTGGTGGTCGAAGCCAAGGTTGCGACGAAAGACATCGACCGCCTCGAACTGGGCAAGACGGCGGATATCCGCTTCAGTGCCTTCAACCAAGCGACAACCCCGGTTATCGAAGGCACGCTGATCCGTATCTCCGCGGATAGCCTGACTGAGGAACGTACCGGGGACCCGTACTACCTGGTCCGGGTGAAGGTTACTGAAGACGGCATGAAAAAACTCGGCAACCGCAAGCTGCAACCAGGCATGCCAGCTGATGTCCTGATCAACGCAGGCGACCGCACGATGCTGCAGTACCTGCTGAAACCGGCGCGCAACATGTTCGCTGAATCGCTGATCGAGGAATGATTGTGCTGCGTTTGCTACCTGGTGTTTTGATTTGCATGACTGCCTGGCAGGCGATGGCGGTGGAGTCCCAGGGCGGAATGCCAAGAGGTGTTGCCGCATCGACCTACGCCCTGGACCTCGCAGGGCTCTACCGCGAAGCCCGTCTGGAAGACCCTCGCGTGCTGGCTGCCTACGCCCGGGCGCGTTCGGCGGCCGAGCAGCAGCGTGAAGCCTTGGGTGGCTTGCTGCCGCAGGTGTCGGCCAACGCCAACTCCAGCCGTGTGTTGCGCAAGAACGAACTGTCGCGCGACATTTATAACAACGAAACCTACTCCCTCAGCCTGACCCAGTACCTGTACAACAAGCCGGCCTGGGAGCGTTACCAGAAGTCCAAGAGCGTCAAGGCCCAGAAAGGCCAGCAGGCCGAGGATACCTTGGCCGAAGCGACCGTCGACCTGGCCAAGCGCTACTTCGTTGCCCTGGCGGCAGACGATGAGCTGGCGCTGGTGCAGGCCGAGCGCCGCGCCACGCAAAAGAACCTTGACCGCGTCAGCATGATGTTCGACCGGCAGATGGCCAAGATCACCGACAAGCTCGACATGCAGGCGCGTGTCGATTCGCTGGCGGCGCAAGAGGTCGACGCACGCAACCAGGTGCAGGTCAGCCGTGAGGCATTGGCCGAGATTGTCGGGCGGCCAATCAATGAACCGCTGAGCCGGGTGCGAAATGATGTGGCACTGCAGGCGCCGACGCGCCCGCTGCAAAGCTGGATTACCCAGGCGGTTGAAACCAACCCGATGCTCAAGGCCTCGCAAAGCGGCGCCGAGGCGGCCAATGCCGCGGTGCGTGAGGGCAAGGGCGAGCATTATCCTCAGCTGTCTTTGAGTTTGAGTGCACAGCAAAGTGACCAAGGGTACGACAACACCCAGGCGCCGCGCAGCGACAGTTATGTGGCCACGCTCGGGGTGAAAATCCCAATCTATAGCGGCGGTTCCACTTCTGCCCGGGTGCGGGGGCTGTATGACGAGCAACTGGCGGCCGAAGAGCAGATGGAAGGCGTTCGCCGCCAAGTGGTCAAAGAAACCACCACGGCGTATCTCACTGCCCAGTCCAGTGTCGAGAAGATCCGCGCCAACCGTAATGCGTTGTCCTCAGCGCAGAAGTCCAGCGTTGCCGCGCAAAAGGCGTTCACCTACGGCGTGGTCAACGCCGTGGATGTGCTGACGGCCGTACAGAACGAGTTCAAGGCGCGGCGTGATCTGTTGAGATCGCAATATGATTTCATTACCAACCTGTTCCTGCTCAATCGCTGGGCAGGGGAGTTGAATCAGGAAAGCGTGGACAACGTGAACGTGTGGTTGAGCCCGGTGCCCGAGACCAGCTTGCCTGGTGGCGATGTGGCCCGTGTTGATGGCGCGGCTGCTGCGCGGCCCGTGGCTGGTAAGGCGGTGCAGGGTGCAACTGCGCTGAATTGAGCGCAGGAGTGGGTGAGCGCCGCCCGCGCGGCGCTCGATCTCGTAGGCCCTGCAAAATCCCTCGCCAGGTACCTGCCCCACCCACCACACCTATCGCCGGGGAAAAACTACCGGCTGCCCAACACAAGCTTTTTCTGAGTCGAGCACATCGCCCAACAGATGTATACTCCGTCACCGAACCTTAACGTGCGCGCGGCAGGAACAGCCCGCGCCGGTCTAATAATCACACATGCCCGCACGGCACTATCGGAGTTGGTTAAGTCGCATGAAAGCAATCGTCACTGGGATCACTGGTCAAGACGGCGCCTACCTGGCGGAACTGCTGCTGGAAAAGGGCTACACGGTCTACGGCACCTACCGTCGCACCAGCTCGGTCAACTTCTGGCGCATTGAGGAACTGGGGATCCACACCAACCCCAACCTGCACCTGGTCGAGTACGACCTCACCGACCTGTCGGCCAGCATCCGCCTGCTGCAAACCACCGAAGCCACCGAGGTGTACAACCTCGCCGCGCAGAGCTTCGTTGGCGTGTCGTTCGAACAGCCGCTGACCACCGCCGAAATCACCGGCCTGGGCGCGGTCAACCTGCTCGAAGCCATCCGTATCGTCAACCCGAAAGTGCGCTTCTACCAGGCCTCCACCTCCGAAATGTTCGGCAAGGTGCAGGAAATCCCGCAGGTAGAAACCACCCCGTTCTACCCGCGCAGCCCCTACGGCGTGGCCAAGCTGTACGCTCACTGGATGACCATCAACTACCGTGAGTCGTACAACATCTTCGCCACCAGCGGCATCCTGTTCAACCATGAGTCGCCTCTGCGCGGCCGTGAGTTCGTGACCCGCAAGATCACCGACTCGGTAGCCAAGATCAAACTCGGCCTGCTCGACAAGTTGGAGCTGGGCAACCTCGACGCCAAGCGCGACTGGGGCTTTGCCAAGGAATACGTCGAAGGCATGTGGCGCATGCTGCAGGCTGACGAGCCAGACACCTTCGTGCTGGCCACCAACCGTACCGAAACCGTTCGTGACTTCGTGACCATGGCCTTCAAGGCAGCCGGTATCGAAATCAACTGGAGCGGCAAGGACGAGGCAGAGCAGGGCACCTGCGCCGCCTCCGGCAAGGTACTGGTCGTGATCAACCCGAAATTCTACCGCCCTGCCGAAGTGGAGCTGCTGATCGGCAACCCGGCCAAGGCCAAGGAAGTGCTGGGTTGGGAGCCAAAAACCAGCCTGGAAGAGCTGTGCCGCATGATGGTCGAAGCCGACCTGCGTCGTAACGAAAAAGGGTTCTCGTTCTGATGCAAATGGCCAGTAAACGCGCGCTTATCACAGGGGTTCAGGGGTTCACGGGCCGCTACATGGCGGCCGAGTTGCGAGCCAGTGGCTATGAAGTAGTCGGTACGGGCAGCCAAGTGCTGGATGCCCCGGACTACCACCAGGTCGATCTCACCGACGGCCCGGCCTTGCGCGCGTTGCTGGCCGAAGTGCAGCCGGATGTCATCGTGCATCTGGCTGCCATTGCGTTTGTCGGGCACGGCGCAGCCGATGCGTTCTACCAGGTCAACCTGGTCGGCACGCGCAACCTGCTCGAAGCCATCGCAGCCTGCGGCAAAGCACCGGATTGTGTGCTGATTGCCAGCAGTGCCAACGTATACGGCAATGTTTCCGAAGGGATGCTGGGCGAGCAGACGCCGCCGGCGCCCGCCAATGATTACGCGGTCAGCAAGCTGGCCATGGAATACATGGCGCGGTTGTGGTTCGACCGTTTGCCAATCGTCATCACGCGCCCCTTCAATTACACCGGTGTTGGGCAGGCAGAAAACTTCCTGCTGCCCAAGATCGTTTCGCACTTCAGCCGCAAGGCAAGCACCATCGAACTGGGCAACCTCGACGTATGGCGCGATTTCAGCGACGTGCGTGCGGTTGTGCAGGCTTACCGCGGGCTGATCGAAGCGCGCCCGCTGGGGCAGACGGTGAACGTCAGCTCCGGGCAAACCCATTCGCTGCGCGAAGTCATCGCCAAGTGCTCGGCCATTACCGGGCATCAGATCGACGTACAGGTGAACCCGGCTTTTGTCCGCGCCAACGAGGTCAAGACCTTGTGCGGCGACAACAGCCTGCTGCGCAGCCTGGTACCCGGCTGGCAAACCCCGACACTGGATGAAACCCTGGGTTGGATGCTTGCGGGTAAATGAAGCTCATCCTTTCCGTCGAGCCGATCCGCTTCCCGCTGACCGGCATTGGACGCTATACCTACGAACTGGCGTCGCGGCTGCAGAACAGTAGCGAGATCACCGACCTGCAGCTGTTTGCCGGTCGGCGCTTCCTGCCAGGCTTGCCCCAGCCGTCGGACCAGTCCGATGCCGTGCATGGCCTAAAGCGTTTCGTGCAGAAGAACGCCTTGGCGGTCGAAGCGTATCGCCGGCTGATGCCCTTTTTGCGCAAGCGGGCCTTGCAGGGCTATGAGCAATTCATCTACCACAGCCCCAACTACTACCTGCCGCCCTTCGCCGGCCGCAGTGTGGCGACCTTCCACGACTTGTCGCCATTCACCTGGGCGCACTGCCATGCGCCGCAGATAGCGCGTTACCTGCAAAAAGAGCTCACGCTTACCCTGGAACGCGCCGATGCGTTGATCACCGATTCGCACTACACCCGTCAGGAGCTGGCCGATTACTTTGCCTGGCCCATTGAGCGGATCCACGCGGTGCCGCTGGCCAGTTCGCCAGAGTTCTACCCGCGTAGCCCCGACATGCTGCGCGAAACCCTTGCCCGGCACGGCCTGGAACCGGGCGGTTACAGCCTGTTCGTGGGCACCATCGAGCCGCGCAAGAATATCGAAACCTTGCTGGACGCTTACGGCAGGTTGCCGCTGGCGCTACGCCAGCGCTGGCCGCTGATGCTTACCGGCTACCACGGCTGGCGCAGCGAAGCGATCCACGCCCGTATCGCTCAGGCGCAACAGCAGGGCTGGGCCCGTTACCTGGGGTTCGCTGCCGCCCAAGACCTGCCCTTGCTGTTTGCCGGGGCCCGGCTGTTCACCTTCCCGTCGCATTACGAAGGGTTCGGCTTGCCCGTGCTCGAAGCCATGAGCTCCGGGGTGCCGGTGGTGTGTTCCAACAGCTCTTCACTGCCTGAAGTGGCAGGCCAGGCCGCCTTGATGTGCGCGCCCGACGACGTGGACGGGCTCACGGCGTTGTTGCAGCGCGGGCTTGAGGATCAAGCCTGGCGCGCGGCCGCGGTAGAGCAGGGGCTGCGCCATGCCGGCGGGTTTTCTTGGGAGCGCTGCACACAAGCCACCCTCGAGGTTTACCGCAAAGTCAGGGAAGGGCAATGATCAAGGTTCTGCATTTTTTCAAGACCTACTACCCCGACTCCATGGGCGGTATCGAGCAGGTCATTTTCCAGATCGCCGAAGGTTGCCGAGCCGAGGGTATCGATTCGCAAGTGCTCTACCTCAGCAACCGTGGGGCGGCGCGCAACCAGCCGGTGGCCAACCACCTGGCCCACCGCGCCAAGCTTGACCTGCACGTGGCCTCTACCGGCTTCTCGCTGTCGGCCCTCAAGGACTTCACCGAGCTGGCCAGGGAGGCGGATATCGTCCATTACCATTTCCCCTGGCCCTACATGGACCTTGTGCATTTCATGGCACGGGTGAACAAGCCGTCCGTGGTGAGCTACCACTCGGATATCGTCAAGCAGAAGTGGTTGCTCAAACTCTATCAGCCGTTGATGGCCCGCTTTTTCCAGAGCGTGGACCGGGTTGTCGCATCCTCGCCCAACTATGCCGCGCATAGCCCGGTGCTGACGCGCTTCAAAGACAAGGTCTCGATCATCCCCTATGGCCTGGACCGGTCGACCTACCCCAAGGCATCCGCGCAAAAGCTGGCGTACTGGCGCGCGCGGTTGGGTGAGCGGTTTTTCCTGTTCGTCGGCGCGTTGCGCTACTACAAGGGCCTGGACTACTTGCTGCAGGCCGCGCAACTCAATGGCTTGCCAGTGGCGATCATGGGCGGCGGCTTCCTCGAAGGGCAGCTCAAGCAGCAGGCCGCCGAACTGGGGTTGGACAATGTGCACTTTCTCGGCGGCCTGCCCGATGAAGACAAAGCCGCGCTGCTGGAGCTGTGCTACGGCTTCGTGTTCCCGTCGCACCTGCGCTCCGAGTCGTTCGGCATTTCGCTGCTGGAGGCGGCCATGTACGGCAAGCCGCTGATTTCTTGTGAAATGGGTTCGGGTACCACGTTCATCAACCTGGCCGATCAGACCGGGCTGGTAGTGCCGCCACGGGATGCCACGGCGTTGGCACAGGCCATGCAGCGCCTGTGGGACACCCCAGCCATGGCCCAGGCCATGGGGGCCAAAGCGTTGCAGCGCTATGAAGAGGTCTTTACCGCACCTTTGATGGCCGCCTCATACGCTGAGCTTTACCGTAGCCTGTTACAAGGCAGGCAAGGCCCCGCCTGATTCCCAGGGGCCGTTTGCACTTGCACTATTGTTACGCCTGCGGGCTGGATGTTCACTCATGGATAGACAAACCATTCTCGTCACCGGCGCCAGCGGTTTTGTCGGCAGCGCGCTCTGCCACAGGCTGGCTTCAATCGGCGTGTACGCCCCTCGGGCGGCTTTGCGCCGTGCTGGGACGGGGCCGGCGGACATACCGGCGGTCAACGTAGGCGACCTGGCCGCCACGACGGATTGGGCTGAAGCCTTGGCCGGGGTGGACGCCGTGGTGCATGCCGCCGCGCGCGTGCACGTCATGAAAGAAACCGCCGCCGACAGCCTGGCCGCGTTCCGCCGGGTCAATGTCGAGGGCACGCTCAACCTCGCCCGGCAAGCAGCAGCGGCGGGGGTACGGCGCTTCGTGTTCATCAGCTCGGTCAAGGTCAACGGCGAGACCAGTATTCCGGGCCAGCCCTTGCGTGCCGATGATGCAGCCATGCCGCTGGATGCCTACGGCATTTCCAAACATGAAGCGGAGCAGGGGTTATGCCAGGTAGCCGTGGCCACCGGTATGGAGATCGTGATTATTCGGCCGGTATTGGTCTATGGCCCAGGGGTCAAAGCCAACTTCCACAGCATGATGCGCTGGGTGCAGCGCGGGGTGCCGTTGCCATTGGGGGCTGTCGATAACCGTCGCAGCCTGGTCTCGGTGCAAAACCTCGTAGATCTTGTGGTTACCTGCATCGATCACCCGCAGGCCCGTAACCAGACTTTCATGGCCAGCGATGGCGAGGATGTGTCCTTGAGCGAGCTCTTGCGGGCCTTGGGGCGTGCGCTCGGCCGCCCGGCGCGGCTGTTGCCGGTGCCCCCGGCCCTGCTCCAGAGCGCTGCCAATCTGGTTGGCCGGCACGACCTGGCCCAGCGTTTGCTAGGGTCTTTGCAGGTGGATATTGCCAAGAATCAGCTGCTGCTGGGCTGGCGCCCCCCGTTCACCTTGCAGCAGGGGCTTGACGCCACCGCCCGCGCTTTTCTGGAAGGCCACCGCCCATGATATGGCTGATTATCGCTGCTG
The DNA here is from genome assembly GCF_044748705.1 of Pseudomonas sp. NPDC089758. Classification (NCBI taxonomy): domain Bacteria; kingdom Pseudomonadati; phylum Pseudomonadota; class Gammaproteobacteria; order Pseudomonadales; family Pseudomonadaceae; genus Pseudomonas; species Pseudomonas sp. NPDC089758. The sequence goes on along the minus strand of NZ_JBIVGN010000002.1, from coordinate 195,733 downwards.
GCCTCATTTCACTTGCCCTGACCGCAGGGCTTCGGCGTTACGCGCTGGCGCGCAGCTTGCTGGACATCCCCAATGCGCGCAGTTCGCACACCTTGCCCACGCCACGCGGTGGCGGCCTGGCGTTCGTCATTACATTCCTGGCCGCCCTGCTGGTGCTGGGGTGGAGCGGGGTGGTCCCGTTCCGATTGCTGGTCGGCCTGCTCGGGGCCGGGGGGCTGGTGGCGCTGATCGGCTTCATGGATGACCACGGGCATATCGCCGCACGCTGGCGCTTGCTCGGCCACTTTGTAGCGGCCGCCTGGGGGTTGTACTGGTTGGGGGGCATGCCTGCGATTACGCTGTTCGGCCTACCGCTGGACATTGCCTGGCTGAGCGCTATCCTCGCCGCGTTGTACCTGGTCTGGCTGTTGAACCTCTATAACTTCATGGATGGCATCGACGGTATCGCCAGTATCGAGGCCATTTGCGTGTGCCTCGGCGGTTGCCTGCTCTACGCGATTACCGGTCACCCACAGGCGATCGGGTTGCCCTTGCTGCTGGCGGCGACGGTGGCGGGTTTCCTGGCCTGGAACTTCCCCCCGGCGCGGATATTCATGGGCGATGCCGGCAGTGGTTTCCTGGGTATCGTACTGGGCCTTCTGGCACTGCAGGCAGCCTGGATAAACCCGCTATTATTCTGGGGGTGGTTAATACTTATGGGTGTGTTCGTGGTCGATGCCACGTTCACATTGGGGCGGCGCCTGTTGCGGGGCGAAAAAGTCTATGAAGCCCATCGCAGCCATGCCTACCAATATGCGTCACGGCAGTACGGCAGCCATCTACCCGTCAGCCTGGCGGTGGCGGCCATCAATATCGGCTGGTTGCTGCCCGTGGCTGCAGCCGTGCTGCTGTTCAAGCTTGATGGCGCAGCGGGAACCTTGATTGCCTACGCGCCTCTTACACTGCTGGCGATCAAGTATCGCGCAGGCGAACGCGAATAACATGGCCAGAGTGGGCTGGGGCATATGTGGCTTAGGAGAACCGGATGAGTGACGCGAATAAAGACAGGGTGCGCCAGTACCTGGTGAACCTGTCCCGGCGTCAGAAGCGCCTGATACAGGTGTGCACCGACGTCGTGCTTATCTGGTTTGCCCTGTGGCTGTCGTTCATCGTGCGCCTGGGCATCGATGAAATGTACAACCCCATCATCGAACACACCTGGCTGTTCCTGGCTGCGCCGATCGTGGCTATTCCGCTGTTCATCCGCTTTGGCATGTACCGCGCGGTGATGCGCTACTTTGGCAATGATGCGCTGGTTGCCATCATCAAGGCGGTCACCTTGTCCTCCTTGATACTCGCTGTGGTGGTCTACTGGTACAGCAACCATCAGGTCATCGTGCCGCGTTCGATCATTTTCAATTACTGGTGGCTGAGCCTGGTCATCATGGGCGGCTTGCGCCTGATCATGCGCCAGTATTTCCTCGGCGACTGGTTCAGCGGTGCTCATCAAATCCCTTTTACCAACCGTGACGATGGCCAGGTCAAAGTCGCCATTTACGGCGCTGGCACGGCCGGCAACCAGTTGCTGGCGGCATTGCGCATGGGGCGTGTGATGCGTCCTGTGGCCTTCATCGACGATGACGGCGACCTGGCCAACCGGGTCATCTCCGGCCTGCAGGTGTACAAGCCCAAGCACCTTGACCAGATGATCAAAGAAACCGGCGCCCAGGAAATACTCCTGGCGCTGCCAACCGCTTCACGCGCGCGGCGTAAAGAGATTCTCGCCTTCCTCGAGCCTTACCCCTTGCATGTGCGCAGTGTGCCGGCGTTTGCCGACCTGGCCAGTGGCCGGGTAAAAGTCGATGACATCCAGGACGTCGACATTGCCGACCTGCTGGGGCGCGACCCGGTGCCGGCGCAGGATGAACTGCTTTGGCGGTGCAACAAGAAGCGTACCGTGCTGGTGACTGGCGCGGGCGGCTCGATCGGCTCCGAGCTGTGCCGGCAGATCATCGGGCTGGAACCCAAGACCCTGCTGCTGTTCGACCACAGCGAATTCAACCTGTACAGCATCCTCACCGAGCTTGAGCAGCGCATTACGCGCGAGTCTCTGGCGGTGCAGTTGCTGCCGATCCTGGGCTCGGTGCGTAACCAGCAGCACCTGGCCGATGTGATGAGCACCTGGCGGGTGGACACCGTGTATCACGCTGCGGCCTACAAGCACGTACCCATGGTCGAGCACAACGTGGCCGAAGGCATTCTCAACAATGTGTTTGGCACGTTGTGCACGGCGCAGGCCGCGCTGCAGACGGGCGTGGCCAACTTTGTGCTGATCTCCACCGACAAGGCCGTGCGCCCGACCAACGTGATGGGCAGCTCCAAGCGGCTGGCCGAGCTGATCCTGCAGGCGCTGAGCCGCGAAGCGGCGCCGGTGATGTACGGCGACAGCAGCAAGATTTCCCGGGTGAACAAAACCCGCTTCACCATGGTGCGCTTCGGCAATGTGCTGGGTTCTTCCGGTTCTGTGATTCCGTTGTTCCACCAGCAGATCAAAGCCGGGGGGCCGCTGACGGTGACCCACCCGAAGATAACCCGCTATTTCATGACCATTCCCGAGGCTGCGCAGCTGGTGGTGCAGGCGGGCGCGATGGGGCAGGGGGGCGATGTGTTCGTGCTGGACATGGGCGAGCCGGTGAAAATCGTCGAACTGGCAGAAAAGATGGTCCACCTGTCGGGCTTCAGTGTGCGCAGCCCGGATAACCCGCACGGTGACATCGCCATCGAGTTCAGTGGGCTACGGCCCGGCGAGAAGCTTTATGAAGAGCTGCTGATTGGCGATGACGTTTCCCCTACGGCCCACCCGATGATCATGGCGGCCAACGAAGACTTCATCGCCTGGGAAGTATTGCGCGAGCGCTTGGCCGTGCTGTTCAAGGCAGTGGCCGAAGATGACTTTACCCGCGTGCGGCAACTGCTGCGCGAACTGGTCAGCGGCTACTCGCCAGAGGGTGACATCGTCGACTGGGTTTACCAGCAGCAGCGCCGGGACCGTTAGCACTGCCCTTGCTCTTTCAATGCGCTGGGCACCTTCCTACAGCTGACGCCATTGTGTGCTGTCAGCTGTTGAATTTGGTAACCAATCCCTTGATCCGCGGGCTTTCTCAGGGGCCTTCGAGCCGTTAGTTTTACCGGGCAGCCAAGGAAACGCTGCCTCGTAAACTTTCTCGAAGGAGTGTCCACAATGCGTAATATCGTTCTTTCCTACCTGTTCCTGCCACTGTTCGCTGGCCTGTCCATGGCGACCAGCGCCGCGCCGGCAGCCAGCGCAATGATGGCCGAGCCGGCACCTGTGGTGGCTCAAGCGGCTGCCTCGGCTGGCCGGCTGAACTTGAACAGTGCAGATGCAATCACGTTACAGCAGGGCCTCAACGGCATCGGCAAGGCCAAGGCTGAAGCGATCGTCGCATACCGGGAGGCGCACGGGCCATTTGCGTCGGTGGACGAGTTACTGGAGATCAAGGGCATCGGCAAGGCGCTGCTCGAACGCAATCGTGACAAGTTGACGGTGGAGTAGGGGGCACTGTCATCCGCTAGCCCGTCTTGCTTGTACTAGCGCCCTTGAGTTCGAGCGCCGCCCGCGCGGCACTCGAGCTACGCAACCCCAAATACGCAGGGCATTCAAAACACCGTACCCTAGGCCTACCGATCCCGCGCATCCTTGGCATCCGCCTCGGCATTGCGCTCGTGTACCTTCTTCAACTGCTCGTCGGTCAAGGGCAGTTTCTTCGCCGTATCGCGCAACATCATCAACCCGCCCACGATCGAGCCAAGGGCTAAGATCAGTATCAGCCAGGCATACCAAGGCATGGGGTTATCTCCTGTGATCGCACACAACGTGGCGTGTATGCATGTTGAGCAATGGCCGTATTCATTGGTTCAATTATAGGAGCCGGGCACGGCCTGGCCAAATCTGGTGATCCGCGGCCCCCAAAGCCTGGGCCACTTCGTTTACAATGCGCGCCGTTTACGACTTGCCAAGAGACCCCGACCATGTCCGCCTGCCAGACGCCCCTGATCGTCGCCCTGGATTTCCCCACCCGTGACGCCGCCCTGAAACTGGCCGACCAGCTCGACCCTGCCCTGTGCCGGGTGAAAGTTGGCAAGGAGCTGTTCACCAGCAGCGCGTCCGGCATTGTCGAGTCGCTGTGCGCGAAGGGCTTCGAGGTGTTCCTGGACCTCAAGTTTCATGACATCCCCAACACCACCGCCATGGCCGTGAAGGCTGCCGCCGAAATGGGCGTGTGGATGGTAAACGTGCACTGCTCCGGCGGCCTGCGCATGATGTCGGCCTGCCGCGAAGTGCTGGCCAAGCGCAGCGGCCCGCAGCCACTGCTCATCGGCGTGACCGTGCTGACCAGCATGGAACGTGAAGACCTGGCCGGCATCGGTCTGGACATCGAACCGCAAGAGCAGGTGCTGCGCCTGGCGGCACTGGCCGAGAAAGCCGGCATGGACGGGCTGGTGTGCTCGGCACTTGAAGCGCCGGCGCTCAAGGCTGCGCACCCGTCCCTGCAGTTGGTAACACCGGGCATTCGCCCTGCTGGCAGCGCGCAAGATGATCAGCGCCGCATTCTGACCCCGCGCCAGGCGTTGGATGCCGGCTCGGATTACCTGGTGATCGGCCGCCCGATCAGCCAGGCGGCAGACCCGGCCCAGGCCTTGGCAGCGGTGGTCGCCGAGATCCGTAGCTGACACCTGCAGGCGTTTCACAGCAACCTTTTCAACATGGGTGGCGTTCAGCGAGCCCTTCGATCCTTACATTGGAATGCAGGGCTCACACTGAACATTCCCGTTTGCCAGAGGATGCTAGATGTCAATTGATGTGTCGATACAGTCGCCGGCTCAACGCTGGGCAGGCATGGTGACGCGCTACGTGTTGCCGCTGGGCTGGCTGGCCCTGCTGACGGGGATGTTCTGGGCGTGGGACCGCTCGCTGTACCACAAGCTCTTTTACCTGCTGCTTGCCGCGCCCACGTTGATCGTCTTGATCCTGCAGCCACGGCAGGCCAAGGCGTTGTTTGGCAACCCGCTGTTCATTGCCTTCCTGGTGTTCTCTGCCTACACCCTGCTGAGCATTGCCTGGTCCGATACCGAGAACTCGGTAGGCAGTTTGCTCAAGCGGCCCTTGTACATTGCCATGGTGTTGCTGTCGGCCGGCCTCATCAGCTTGCAGTCACCGGCACAGCTGCATCAGTGTGTGCGCCTGGCTGCCCTGTTTGCCGCAGTCGCCGCTGGTGTTTCGCTGATCTACTTCTTGGGTCTGGCGGCGGGTGAGGGCGGGCGCCTCGACGGCTACGGCGCGCTCTACAACCCCTTGCTGACTGCCCATGTGTTCGGCGCTTTCGCTGCTATCTGGTTGGCAACCTGGTTCCAGACGCGCGGCGCGCTCAACATTCTGGCTCTGGCCTGCCTGGCGGTACTGGGCATGGCCATTCTTGCGACGGGCTCGCGTACGCCGTTGATCGGGTTGGCGGCTGCACTGGGTTGGTTGCTGATCGTGGGTGACCGGCGCCACGGCTTGATCGCAATGGCGGCCGTGGCCCTGGCTTTGGTTGGGGTTGCGGTGTTCTACCCTGAAGCGATCACTCAACGTGGCGTGTCCTACCGCCCCGAAATCTGGATGGAATCGCTGCGCCAAATCGGTGAGCACCCCTGGCTTGGCCATGGTTACGATGCCCCGATGACCGTGATCATTCCAGGCCTTGAACAGACGCTGGCCGACCCGCACAACATCGAGCTGGGCGTGCTGTATGCCGGTGGGGTCGTGGGCTTGGTGCTCTGGTTGGTGCTCTACGGCCTGGCCATGCGCTTTTGCTGGGCTTACCGCAAGCACCCCGGGGTTACGCTTGCGGCGACCTGGCTGATATTCGGCTTTGCTTCAGGGCTGACAGAAGGCAGTGCGTTCATGTCACGCCCGAAAGAGCATTGGTTTCTGATCTGGATGCCAATGGCTGTGGTCTACGCCCAGTGGCTGATACACCGGGGCGGTAAAAAGCTCGCTTAAGACCAGAGCAGGCGCCACAGGCCACGCAAAGTCTTTCTGTTCCAGTACTTGAGCGGGATATCAGCCAGGATTTCCCGCGTCAGTTGCTTGTCGCGGTTGGCGTACTTGAGCACCATGGAGTTGCGGAACTTCATGCACACCTGCTCGTACTGCGGGTGGTCTTTGAAGTGTGCGTATGTCTTGAGCACGTTATCGACCATGAAGCGGCCGTTCTTGAAGGTGTTGGTCGGGTGGTCGCGGTACTGCGCCAGCACCTCGCCCAGCACGTCGATGTAATAACCGGCCCGCGCGATCGACAGTTCGATGTATACGTCTTCCAGGCGGATATCGGCACTGAAGCCGCCGACCTTCTCCAGGGCTTCGCGGCGCAGCATCAACGTGGCAGCCATGGGGCCTGGCTTGCGGTCCAGCCACAGGTCGTCAAAGTCCAGGCGGCGGAAGGGCAGGTTGCGTTTGCGCTGTTCGCGCGCGCCCATCACCTGGCCGTTATGGTCGATGGTTTCGATGTTGGCCGAGCAGATGCCCACTTCAGGCTTGCCATGCATGTACTCCACCTGGGTGGCGATACGGTGCGGCAGCATGATGTCGTCGGAGCCGAAAGGCACGATCAGGTCGCCCTTGGCGCGCGCAATGGCGTCGTTGAGGGTTCGCGCCAGGCCTTGGTTGGCCTGGAAGCGCAGGTCGAAGCCGTGTTGCGCCTGCAGCCGCTTGAGTACCTCAGGGCTGTCGTCCTTGGAGCCATCGTCCACCACTAGAAGCTCGATGTTCTTGTACGTCTGGTTGACGACGCTGTTGATGCTGGCTTCGATGTAACGCGCGTGGTTATAGGACGCGATGATCACTGTCACCAACGGTGTGTCAGTAACGTCGTGATTCTGAGAAACCATTGCAAACCCCTAGCTTTGATCCATGTCGTGTGACGCTTCTATGCAGACTAGCTGCTCGTTTTCCAAAATGGTGCCAATTCAGCATCTTATGTAGGTCTTCGTCATTCTAAAGCATGGGGAATGCTAGGGATACGTCAGCCATGCTTGAGCGGGGCGCGATGGAGGCGGTGAGGCATCTATCCACTCGTTGATTGAGAAATTTCCTACGTATCAGGACTGGTGATGCTTAGCCTGAGGAAATACCCTACACGTTCTGTCGACACGCGTCTGATTGTTCCTGGAAACACTGCACTTTAGGCTTCTTGGGTCGCCGATTTTCAGCGATGCGGGCGTGGAAACCCGGACAATCTTCAAGTGCCTGTCGTAATGACAGCTGTATACGGGAGGCCGTCAGGCCTGCCGGGGTTCCTTGAAGACTCGGTTTTCCACCCCGTGTACAGTTGTCGCCCTTCGTGTGGAAACGTCGGTGGCAACTCCTTTAATCTTCAAGGAATTGCTATGAAAAAAATCGTCCCCGATCCACCCCATCATTTCGATCTTCCTTCCGACAAAACCCTCTCCAGCGCCATTAGCGAGCGCATCGTGCCGATCGATCACGTAGTCATGAACGTCACCCACTATTTGATGCTTGCCTACAACCACTGCCACATGGTCCTTTACGCGGTAGAAGACGAAGCCACCCGGGAGTTGATGGTAAACGGCCTGCGGGCCATGCAGATTGCCTGGGGTCAGTCGGATGCGCTGTCGCTGGCCTTGGAACGTACCAGCAGCCTGCATTGAGGGGGGTAGAGCAATGACTAAAGACTTGACCCATGTCACAGCAGGTGTGACCACGTTCTTCCAGGGTGAACACCAGACTCATCCTTGTTCCGGATCGAGCCGGGAATACCTTGCCAGGATGCCCGTGAGCAGGCTTCGGAGCTGATGGGGTATGTGCGGGTGTTGACCATCATCGGGCTGATGGATGAAAAGCCGATGATGGTCTGGGCTTCGCATTACCTGAGCGCCATGGCCAAGGCCCTAATGGATGATGCCGAGTTGGGGATGAAAGGATGAAGTTGGCTTGGGCGAGCGTTTCGTGCGTTCTGTTGGTGTATGAAACGCTGATGATAAGCCCGGACTGATGCACTGAGCACCGGGTGGATATGGCGCTTCTTCGGGATAGGCACAAAGGTTAAAGGCTGCAGTTATAGCCTTTAACCTTTGCTAGGATTGCCCACCCCACAAGTAGTCACTGAGCGGGGTGTCACTGATATTCAGCATAATCTCGAAGTCGTTCGCCGCAACGGCTGCACCGTCTTTTGGATACCACAATTTCCCCGGTAAAAGTGCGCTCATACTCTAGGGGTTTATGTTTTAGTATTAGGCACACAATGCGCTTGAGTTTATGGCGTGTATTAGACGCGTGATGTTCTTTCATCAACAATCCCTGTGATTTAAAAGTCCAGGCGCAGGGCCGTGCGCCAAAAATTCTTCAGTGGAGACTTCCAGTGCTTACGCCAATTGCGTGACCACCACTCGTCTTCATTCTGAACGGTGTGCTCCAAATCGCTGCCTGTCACGGCGGCGGCGTGTTGACGGAACATCATGGGAAATACGCAATGCTGTCGAATTTTGTGCTTGAACATGACATCGACAGGTGTCCCGTCGTAGGGCGTTTGCGCCAAAATTTTGCAGCCTTCGCGCGAGAGCACATAAGCGTGCAGAGCAACGACGCGCCCTCGGGCAATGAAGGGGAACCAGGTCAGCCAGGTTCGGCCCATCGAGTAACCCAAGTGCAAGGCTTCGAAGCGTTGATTACGCATGAAGCGGTTGACCCAGCGGACATGGGACGCCTTGATTTGATACGACTTCGCATCATCCTCGAAGATCATTATGCGCTCGTAGCCAAGGTCTAGCGCACGTTGGGCAAGTTGTTGATGAGACTCATAACACCCGCGCTTAGGGTCACTGTTTTTCTCAACGACATGAAATGAAATTGTATTGCCCAACATCCGGCCAATGCTTTCACTAAATAGCTTGCGGCGGTCTTCGCGTGTGTCGATGGAAATGCACAGCACCTCATCTACATCAAAAGTTATTCTTTTCAAGTAACTCATCGGTCCGGTATGCTATTTTCACTGATGGGACGGCTACCTGCCAGCGTCCCGGTTACGCGCCATTACTGCTCGGCAACATGGTATTAATTGTCCATGATGGCGGGGTGATGTCAATCTCTGTAATTGTTAGATATCTTGGCGGCTACGTTGGGGAAAGCGCTTCGCGATGCGCCCCGCTGGCGGCGCTCGGCTTGCGCAACGCCGCAATACCCGAGGCAAACCACTAAGTCTAATAAAAAAGGCCGGTACGCGCGTACCGGCCCTTTCACATCACGCCAAAGCGACTCAACCAATAACCAGCGGCGGGAACGACTTCACCAGGTCATCCAGCGCCTTGATCTGCGCCAGGAACGGCTCCAGCTTATCCAGCGGCAATGCGCTCGGGCCGTCGCACTTGGCTTGGTCCGGGTTCGGGTGGGCTTCCAGGAACAGGCCAGCCAGGCCAATGCCCATGCCGGCACGGGCCAGGTCAACCACCTGTTCGCGGCGGCCACCCGAAGCAGCACCCGAAGGGTCGCGGTTCTGCAGGGCGTGGGTCACGTCGAAAATGATTGGCAGGTCATCGCAGGTGCGCTTCATCACACCAAAGCCCAGCATGTCCACAACCAGGTTGTCGTAGCCCATGCAGGTACCGCGGTCGCACAGGATCAACTGGTCGTTACCCGCTTCCTTGAACTTCTGCACGATGTTCTGCATCTGCGAAGGGCTCAGGAACTGTGGCTTCTTGATGTTCACCGGCTTGCCGGTCTTGGCCAGCGCCACCACCAGGTCGGTCTGGCGGGCCAGGAAGGCAGGCAGCTGCAGCACGTCGACCACTTCGGCCACTGGCGCGCACTGGTAGATTTCATGCACGTCGGTGATGATCGGTACGCCGAACTCGGCCTTGACCTTCTCGAAGATGCGCAGGCCTTCTTCCATGCCCGGGCCACGGTAGGAGTGGATCGAGGAACGGTTGGCCTTGTCGAAGCTGGCCTTGAACACGTAAGGAATGCCCAGCTTTTCGGTAACCCGCACGTATTCGGCGCAGGCGGTAAGGGCCAGGTCCTCGGACTCAAGGACGTTGATACCGCCGAACAGCACGAACGGGGCGGTATTGGAACATTCGATGTTCTGGGTGATCTTGATCATTTTCTACTCTATGAAGTCTGGGGTAGCCATGGCGCTCTACCAACGACTTTCGAGTACACCACTGGTGAAGATTTCGCGGCGCTTCAGGCGCCCGATTTCCTCATGCTTGGCAAGCGCGTACACCCGGTTGAAGGCTGCGCGTTGCACATCAGGGAAGTACTCGGCCAGTGCGCATTCTACCGCAGCATCATAGTCCGCTTCGGTTATATAGCGGTAAATTTCTCGGTAGTAGAAAAAGCCGAACTGAAAGCCCAAGGTTTCGCTCATGTAGGCCGTGGGCACGGAAAAGCTGTTCTCCAGGTCGATAGCCAGCGCTTTGCCTTCATCCGGAGGAAGCATGACATTGGCCGCCCACAGGTCCATGTGCGTGACACCCTGGCAGTGCAGGGCATGCAGCAGTTCGAAGGCTGCCTCGATCATCTGCTGGACTGCTTCCGGCCTTTGGCGCACTTTTGCCAGGCCATCTTGGTGCCCGCTCAGTAATTCTGTGATGAGGAAAAAATCCTGCATCACGCCGAAGCGGGAGCGGCTGTAGCCATACCCGACCAGCTTTGGCACCCGCGCACCGCGCCGAGCCGCTTCGCGGGTGTTGATCAGTTCTTCGAGGGACCAGTCATACATGCCGTTGCGCTTGGGCCGGCCACGCTGCATACGCAGCTTTTTTTTCAGCGAATCGAGCTTTTCACGCTTGGTGAACAACATGCTTCGGGAGCAGTCAAGAGGGGCGCTGACTCGCTTGGCACTGGCGCTCTGGTCGATCAGGCGTTCGAAGGCTTGCCGGGTATGCGGGGCAATAGGGGCCTGAAGGTGCAACGTGGTGTCGCGATGGCGCAGAGTGTGAGGGTATTCATGTTGCCAGATCTGTGAATCGCCAACCACACCTTCATTCCTCGTAGTATCAAATAGCCATGGATAGTGGATCCAATACTACAGTTTTTTCACATTTTTCGTACAGGTTCTTAACGATACTTAAACTGGAACTGTGCTAAGGGGCCGCGTGAGCGGCCCCTTGTAGTTCAAACCTTCAACACCAGCTTGCCGAAGTTTTCGCCGCTGAACAGCTTGAGCAGGGTTTCTGGGAAGGTCTCCAGCCCCTCGACCACATCCTCCTTGCTCTTGAGCTTGCCCGTGGCCAGCCAGCCGGCGATTTCCTGGGCGGCCTTGCCGTACTCCTTGGCATGGTCCATCACCACGAACCCCTCCATGCGCGCACGGTTCACCAGCAGCGCCAGGTAGTTGGCCGGGCCTTTGACGGCTTCTTTGTTGTTGTATTGGCTGATCGCGCCGCAGATCACGATGCGCGCCTTGAAGTTGATGCGGGTAAGCACAGCGTCGAGGATCTCGCCGCCGACGTTGTCGAAGTACACGTCAACGCCCTTGGGGCATTCGCGCTTCAGGCCGGCCAGCACGTCTTCGGCCTTGTAGTCGATGACGCCGTCGAACCCCAGTTCATCCTTGAGGTACTGGCATTTCTGCGCGCCGCCGGCAATGCCCACCACGCGGCAGCCTTTGATCTTGGCTATCTGGCCGACGATGCTGCCTACGGCGCCGGCGGCACCGGAGATGACCACGGTGTCACCGGTCTTGGGCTGGCCGACGTCGAGCAGGGCGAAGTAGGCGGTCATGCCGGTCATGCCCAGGGCTGAGAGGTAGCGGGGCAGGGGGGCAAGGTTGGGGTCGATCTTGTGCAGGCCCTGGGGCTCGCCGGTGAAGTAGTCCTGCACGCCGAGGGCGCCGCTGACATGGTCGCCGGGTTTGAAGTCGGGGTGGTTGGAGGCCACCACTTCGCCTACGCCCAGGGCGCGCATGACCTGGCCGAGTGCCACGGGCGGGATGTACGATTTACCTTCATTCATCCAGCCGCGCATGGCCGGGTCCAGCGACAGATACAGGTTGCGTACCTGGATTTGACCTTCGCCGGGTGCATCGGCAGGGGCCGTCTCGAAGGTGAAATCGTCACGGCGCACGGCGCCAGTGGGGCGTTTGGCCAGCAGGAAACGGCGGTTGGTCTGGGTCATGGCGGGGGTCCTTGTGGGCAGGAAGCAGAGGGGTCAATTTAACGTGGTGATGTCAACAGGTCTGCAAAATCACTGGTAAGCATGGTAGCTCAACCGCTGGCTTGATGATGCTGCCCAGTGAGGGAGAAGGCTGACTAGACTTCGACTGCAGAAGTGTGGGGCTGTTGCAGGGCCTTGTGGGGGCTTTGCTGGCGAGCGCTGCGCGCTCGATCGCCGGCAAGCGCGGCTCCCACATCTACCTCACATCACATTGAAAATCGCACCCATTATTGGAGCACTCGATGAGCATGACCTTTTCCGGCCAGGTAGCACTGGTCACTGGCGGTGCGGCGGGTATCGGCCGGGCGACGGCGCTGGCATTTGCAGGGGAGGGCCTCAAGGTGGTGGTGGCCGACCTCGACCCGGTCGGTGGTGAGGGCACCGTGGCGTTGATCAACGAGGCCGGTGGGCAGGCCATGTTCGTGGCCTGTGACGTGACCCGTGACGCCGATGTGCGCCGGCTGCATGAGCAGGTCATTCAGGCCTACGGTCGGCTGGACTACGCCTACAACAATGCCGGTATCGAGATCGAGCATGGGCGCCTGGCCGAGGGCAGCGAGGCAGAGTTCGATGCAATCATGGGCGTCAACGTCAAGGGGGTGTGGCTGTGCATGAAGTACCAGCTGCCGCTGTTGCTGGCCCAGGGTGGCGGGGCGATCGTCAACACCGCCTCGGTGGCAGGCTTGGGTGCGGCGCCTAAGATGAGTATCTATAGCGCGTCCAAGCATGCGGTGATCGGCCTGACCAAATCGGCCGCCATCGAATATGCCAAGAAGGGCATCCGGGTGAATGCGGTGTGCCCGGCGGTGATCGATACCGACATGTTCCGCCGCGCCTACGAGGCGGGCCCGCGCAAGGCCGAGTTCGCGGCCGCAATGCACCCGGTGGGGCGCATCGGCAAGGTCGAGGAAATCGCCAGTGCCGTGTTGTACCTGTGCAGTGATGGGGCGGCGTTCACGACCGGGCACAGCCTGACGGTGGATGGCGGGGCTACGGCTATTTGAAAAGGCAGCTGCGCCGACAGGGCGATGGTACTGAGTTTGATTCTCTGTGATAGGGTAGAGGCAAGAACTGGATCGTAGGTGATCGGTCTTACGATGACGTCACATCATCTAAGGACAGCAATGAAACACGTAGTTTTGTTCTTGGCCATTCTCGCGATTGCAGGGTGCGTGGCAACTGCTAAGACCGAGGTTAGAAAAGGTCGTAAGGGCTTGCATATCAATTGCTCAGGCTTATCGTCATCGTGGGACAAGTGCTATAGCAAGGCGGCGCAGTCCTGTGGGGCGCGGGGTTACAAAGTTGTCGCTCGCTCGACCAGTGACGACGAAGAGGAAGGTGATTTCCTGTTCGGCATCAACCCTGCGGGTTATACCAGCCGTAGCATGATTGTCATCTGCAAATGATGCCCTTTTAAGTCACTTTACGATGTCGTGCTCACCCCAGGCTGATCGTGCGGCAGTGCGTTCTGTCTACAAACATATTTGTCAGGGCGCAACTGGTCTGCGCATCGATGTCGCTCATGGGCAGGGTTCCCGCGCTGGTGCCTTGTTTTCGCATCTGTGGCGACCCTCAGCACGCTGATTGCGACACGCTCATAGCTATTTGACACTATTGGCCACTTCAGCCCTTGTGAGTCCAGCGCAATCATTGCCACGCTTGGCCTTTGGCTAATCCTCAGAGCAGGGGGCGGCATATGGAGACGAGCAGGCGGGGTTTTCTGGCCAACCTGGGTATGGCCCGCAAGCTGGGCCTGGGCTTTGCCTTGGTACTGCTGCTGACGTTGGCGGTGGCGGCTATCGGCATTGCCGCGCTGTACAGCGTCGGCCAGCATTTCGGCGGCCTGCGCCAGCTGGGCCAGTTCAATACCGACCTGCTCAAGTTGCGCCAGCATGAACAGGCCTTTGCCCTGCGCTCCGATATCAAGGAGGCAGAGGCTTTGCGCAGCGGCCTGCACAACCTCAGCGAACGTGCCCGCAGCCTGCCGGCACTGGCGGCGGCCGAAGCGGACCTGGCGGCGTATGGCCAGGCTTTCGAAGCCTTTGTCGAAGCGGTGCAGGCCAAGGAGCTGGCGCTGGACACGGCCAGTTGGTCGGTCTCCAGCGTGGCCAACAACCTTGATGTATTGCAGGCCGGCCTGGCCGATGACGGCACCTACACGCTCAAACAATCACAAGGCCAGCAAGGCGGGGAGTTTCTGGAGCAGGCCGCGCAGGTGGCCCAGGTATCTCGCTTGATGCTGCAGGCCATGGACGAGGCGCGCGTGCGCCTGGACCAGAGCCGCAAGGGCGAGGAAGGTGCAGGCGCAGGGCGCATCGCCCAGACCGTTGAAGCGGCAGGGCTGGTCGAGCAGCTCAAGGCGGCAGTTGGCGATGCGGGCTACCAGAGTGTGCTGGGCGAGGTGCAGGGGCACATCGCCGGCTTCTCGGACAAACTCAATGAATACACCGACCTGCTCGCTAAAGAGCAGGGTATCAAGGCGCAACTGCAGGCGAGTGCCGAGCAGGCCACGCAGCGGGTCGACCGGGCTTATGCGGCGGACGAGCAAGCGATGCAGGGTGAGCTGACGCGCAATGCTGTGGCCATTGCCTTGGCTACCGGGCTGGCGCTGCTGGTGGGTGTACTGGCGGGGTGGTTGATCACGCGGGCGGTGGTCGGCCCGCTCAAACGGGTGATTGGCCGTGCCCAGCGCATCGCTGCCGGGGAGTTGAGCCTGGACGCGGAAGCTGCGCGCAACGATGAAGTGGGCCAGTTGATGCAGGCGATGCAGCAGATGGCTGCCGGGCTGTCGGGCATCGTCAGCGGCTTGCAGCAAGGCATCGAGCAACTGGCTGGCAGTGCCCAGGCGCTGTCTGCGGTGACGGAGCAGACCAATCGCGAAGTGGGCAGCCAGAAGGAAGAGACCGAGCAAGTGGCTACCGCCATGCAGCAGATGACCGCCACCGTGCACGATGTGGCGCGCAATGCTGAAGAGGCAGCACTGGCGGCGCAGGCTGCTGACGAGAAGGTTGATTCGGGCCAGGTGGTGGTGCGCCAGAGCATGCAGCGGATCGAGCAACTGGCGGCGGCGGCGGAGGCGGCCAGCGCTGGTATCGACAGCCTGAGCGCCGAGATCCACACCATTGGCGATGTGCTGGAAGTGATCAAGAGTGTCGCCGAGCAGACCAACCTGCTGGCGCTCAATGCCGCCATCGAAGCGGCGCGGGCGGGCGAGCAGGGGCGTGGTTTTGCTGTGGTGGCCGATGAGGTGCGGGCGCTGGCGCGGCGTACCCGGCAGTCCACCGAGGAGATCGAGCGGTTGGTTGCCAGCCTGCGCGGCAATGCCCAGCAGTCGGTGGCGCAGATCCGTGGCAGTACCGACCTGGTACGCCTGGCGGTGGCCGATGCGCTGCAAACCGAAAGCGCCTTGGGCAGTATTGCGGCGGCGGTGTCTTTGATTCAGCAGATGAACCAGCAGATTGCTGCGGCGGCAGAGCAGCAGAGCTCGGTGGCTGAAGAGATCAGTCGCAGCGTTACCCAGATCCGTGGGAGTGCCGATCAGGCGGCGTTGGCCATGCAGGGCAACGCCCGGTCAAGTATCGAGTTGGCGCAGTTGGGCAGTGACCTGAAGGGGATGGTGGGGCATTTCCGTTTGTGATCGTCTGTACCGGCCCTATCGCCAGCAAGCCGGCGATGGGGCTGGCACAGCCCCCTTCGATCACCCCCTGCGCGGGCTGAGAATCAGCAGGGTCAGCACCCCCGCCACAATCCCCCAGAATGCCGAGCCAATCGAAAACAGGGTCAACCCCGAAGCCGTGACCATGAAGGTGATCAGCGCGGCCTCTCGCTCGCGCGCCTCACCCATCGCCACCGTCAGGCCGTTCATGATCGAGCCGAACAGCGCCAATGCCGCAATGGACAGCACCAGCTCCTTCGGCAATGCAGCGAACAACGCCGCCAGGGTGGCGCCGAACACCCCGGCAATGCCGTAGAAAATCCCGCACCACACTGCTGCTGTATAGCGCTTGGCAGGGTCTTCATGAGCATGCGGCCCAGTGCAGATCGCCGCGCTGATGGCCGCCAGGTTGACCCCGTGCGAGCCGAACGGCGCCAGCAGCAGTGAGGCCAAGCCCGTGGCTGAGATCAATGGCGAGGCCGGTACCTGATAACCATCGGCACGCAACACGGCAACGCCCGGCATGTTTTGCGAGGTCATGGCCACCACGAACAGTGGGATGCCGATGCTGATGGTCGCGGCCAGCGAGAAGCTGGGTGTGGTCCACACCGGGGTGGCCACTTCCAGCTGGAAGCCGCTGAAGTCCAGCAAGCCCAGTGCGCCGGACAGCGCCGTGCCCACCAGTAACGCTGCCAGCACGCAGTAGCGGGGCGACAGGCGTTTGACCAGCAGGTAACTGAAGAACATGCCCAGCACCAGCAGCGTGCGGTGCTGCGCGGCGACGAAGATTTCACTGCCGATCTTGAACAGGATGCCGGCCAGTAAGGCCGAGGCCAGTGATGCCGGGATACGTTTGACCAGGCGTTCGAAGCTGCCGGTCAGGCCGCAGACGAGCACCAGCACGGCACAGGTGATGTAGGCACCGATGGCTTCACCGTAGCTGACCCCGCCCAGACTGGTGATCAACAGCGCAGCGCCGGGCGTCGACCAGGCTACGGTGATCGGGGTGCGGTAGCGCAGTGACAGGCCGATGCTGCAGACCGCCATGCCGATGGACAGGGCCCAGATCCACGACGAGATCTGCGCCGTCGAAAGGTCCGCGGCCTGGCCAGCCTGGAACATCAGCACCAGCGAGCTGGTGTAGCCGGTGAGCATGGCGATGAAGCCGGCGACGACGGCCGACGGTGAGCTGTCTGCCAGGGGCCGCAGGCGTGCGGAGGTGGCATCGGTCATGGGGTGAGTCCTTGTCCATGTGTAAGCAGTTTTTGCAGACTAACGCGCGCTGGATTGATCCTTGCGATACAGCGGGCATTGCTTTTAGCCGTACAGTCGCCAACTATTGGGCACGATTGCGCAACTGCATGGGAGGGAAGGGGCGATGTACAAGGTCTATGGCGACTACCAGTCGGGCAACTGTTACAAGGTCAAGCTGATGCTCAGCCTGCTGGACAGCCCTTATGAATGGCATCCGGTGGATATCCTCAAGGGCGAGACCCAAACGCCTGAATTTCTGGCGATGAACCCCAATGGCAAGGTGCCGGTGCTGCAGCTGGAGGACGGCACCTGCCTGTGGGAGTCCAACGCCATTCTCAATTTCCTGGCAGATGGCAGCGAGTACCTGCCCAGCGAGCCGCGCTTGCGTACCCAGGTACTGCAGTGGCAGTTTTTCGAGCAGTACAGCCATGAGCCGTACATAGCCGTGGCGCGGTTCATCCAGTTCTACCTGGGGTTGCCTGATGAGCGCGTGGACGAATACCGCAAGCTGCACAAGGGCGGCTACAAGGCATTGAAGGTGATGGAGCGGCAGTTGCAGATGACGCCGTATCTGGTGGGCGAGCAGTATTCGATTGCCGATGTGGCGTTGTATGCCTACACCCATGTGGCGCATCAGGGTGGGTTTGACCTGGCAGAGTACCCGGGGGTGCGGGCCTGGTTGGACCGGGTGGCAGCGCATCCTCGGCATGTGCCGATGGTAGGTTGAGGCATTACCGGCCCTATCGCCGGCAAGCCGGCCACATGGATTTGCGCCGGCTTTTAGAGAGTGGACAAGACGGTTGCTTGCACAGGTAAAGCGCAGGCCTTGAGCACTGCGCGGCAGCGGTGCGAGCAACGTCTTACCTTATCCTGGAAGCCAACACCATCCTTGTGGGAGCCGGCTTGCCGGCGATCGGGCCAATACGGTGTATCAGGCCGACGCGAAGCGCTTGTCCAGGTAGGCAATGATTGCCTTGGACTCATACATCCAGGTCACATTGCCTTGCTCTTCGATGCGCAAGCACGGCACTTTCACCCGGCCGCCACCTTCGAGCAGCGCCTGGCGGTGCTCCGGGTCGTTCTTGGCATCGCGCAACGCCACTGGCACATTCAGGCGGTGCAGGGTGCGGCGGGTTTTCACGCAGAACGGGCACGCATGGAACTGGTACAGCGCAAGGCCCTTGGCCTGTTGCTCGACCTGCGCCTGGGCCGCGGCATCACGCTTGCGCTTGGCCGGGCGGCTGATCAGGTCGCCGAACACGATGAGCTGGCCGAGGCCGACCCGCAAGGCTTTGACGATCATCTGCAACTCCTGAAAAGAAAAAGCCGACCCACAGGGCCGGCTCGGGTCACGCGCCGATCATTTGATCAGGCCGAGGAACTCCATGCGCGTGGCCGGGTTGTCGCGGAATTCGCCAAGCATCACCGAAGTGAGCATGGTCGAGTTCTGCTTCTCCACACCGCGCATCATCATGCACATATGCTTGGCTTCGATAACCACCGCCACACCCGCAGCGCCGGTCACCTGCTGCACGGCATCGGCGATCTGACGGCTGAGGTTTTCCTGGATCTGCAGGCGCCGGGCGTACATGTCGACGATCCGCGCGACCTTGGACAGGCCCAGTACCTTGCCCTTGGGCAGGTAGGCCACGTGCGCCTTGCCAATGAACGGCAGCATGTGGTGTTCGCACATCGAATACAGCTCGATGTCCCGGACCAGCACCATTTCGCTGTTGTCGGAGGTGAACAGTGCGCCGTTGGTCACTTCTTCCAGCGTCTGCTCATAACCGCGGCAAAGGTACTTCATGGCCTTTGCAGCCCGCTTGGGCGTGTCGAGCAGGCCCTCACGGGAGACGTCCTCGCCGATCTGGCTGAGGATCTCGGTGTAGTTCTGTTCCAGGGACATGTATCTACCTGTGGGAAAAAATCGCAAAAACGAAGGTTACGGCGGCAAAGCCTGCGCTGCAAGCGCGGCGTTACTCGTCGCGGCCTTCCATCATGGTTCGTTTGAGCATTACGTACACGGCACCGGTGCCGCCATGGCGAGCCTGGCAGGAGGTGAAACCGAGCACCTGCGGGTGCTGGCGCAGCCAGGTGTTGACGTGGCTCTTGATCATTGGGCGCTTGCCATCCAGGCGTGCGGCCTTGCCGTGGGTCACGCGCACGCAGCGTACTTCCAGCTTGGTAGCCTCGGCAATGAACGCCCACAGGGTTTCGCGGGCCTTCTCGACCGTCATGCCGTGCAGGTCGAGGCTACCCTCGAAGGCGATCTGGCCGAGTTTGAGCTTGCGCAGCTGGGTTTCCTGCACGCCGTCGCGGCGCCACATCAACTCGTCTTCGGCACCCACGTCGATCACAAACTGGTCGGACAGCCCGTCGATCACCAACGGCTGGTCACTGCGCACGGTCGCCGCCTGGCGCAGGCCAGCCAGCTGCTTGCGGTCAGCCTTGGGTTTGCCGACCTCGGCACGGTCGTGCTTGATCGGCTTGACGCCGCGCACCTCGGCGCTGAACAGGGAAAAATCGTCGTCTTGCATGGTGCCTCCACGTGGGCGGCGTAGTTTACGCGATCAACCCTGTGGCGTCAGCAATGCCCCTGCCCTCGGCCGGGCAGGGGCGCTTGGGCAAAGCGTTCAGTCGTGCTTCTTCATCAGGTGCGGCGACATGTTCAGCTCCCGCCCGCGGCGCAGGCGAATGCGGCTGCGCCGCCAGAAGCGCACGCCCAGGTACAGCAGCAACAGCCCGGCCACGCTCAGGGTAATCGAAAGCGGGCGGTTGGCATTGAACTCGGCAAAGGCTGGGTAATTACCCAGCAGCCCAGCGATGCCGGCCATGGCCAGCAGCACACCGAAGGTGGCTAGCAGCGCCGACAGGCCGGCGGCCAGGCGGGCGCCCCAGTTGCTTGGTTGGCGCTGGCGCAGGCGTTTGGCGTCGAAACTGCCTTTGAGTTTCATTCCGATTTCCTCTGTGGATATCCGGAATTCGACCCGCAACCGGCCCCCTGGTTCCGCCCGGCTGCCGGGCGGTGGTCAGCTCGCCGGGCTCAGATCAGGCTGGCGGTGGGGGCGACGCAGGCGAAGTTGTCGGCCATGACGGCCATTTCGCACTCGTGAATCTGCGCAGCGGGAATCACGTGGTCTTTCAAGGCCAGGTCGCGGGTCGCCGAAGCGTCTTGCACCAGGGTGCAACGATAACCATAGTCCTTGGCCCGGCGTACGGTGGTGCTGACGCTGGAATGGCTCATGAAGCCGCAGACGATCAGGTCCAGGTGCCCCAGCTCCTGCAGGGTTTCGTGCAGCTTGGTGTTCTTGAAGGCATTTGGCATGCGCTTTTCGATGATTATTTCACCGTCGCGTGGCTCCAGCCCCGGGATGAATTCACCGGCAGGGCCTTGTGGGTCGAAGCGACCGCCGACGGTACCGAGGTGGCGGACGTGGATGATCGGACGGCCAGCCTTGCGGGCGGCGTCGAGCAACCTGGCGATGTTGGCCACGGCCTCGTCCATGCCCGACAGCGCGAGCGGACCACTGAGGTACTCTTTTTGCGCATCGATGACGATCAGGCTGGCTTGGCTCAGCTTGGCCGGCGGGTAATCGCGACCAGTGAGGCGGAACATCGTGGTTGGAACGGACATCAAGGGCTCCTTGGAAGGGCTTTTGTATCGCTATTCTCCCTTGCCTTGGCGCCAATGGGAATGGTTGACAACCAAACCTGCGCAGTTACTGGCCTGTGGCTACCCACTGGGCGATCCGCAGGAACATTTGTGCGGTGCGGGCTGTTAGACTTTTATCCAGATATCAATAGGAGTACCCCGTGATCACATCTCGTCTGCGCACCTTGCGCGACCATATCCGCTGGGCAGTCAGCCGCTTCCACGAGCACGAGCTGTTTTTCGGCCATGGTGCCGACAACGCCTGGGATGAAGCCCGCCTGCTGGTGCTGGGCGCCGTGCACCTGCCGTGGGAAATCGCCGACAGCTACCTGGATTGCCAGCTTGAGGACGACGAGCGTGTACGCCTGCAGCACCTGCTCAAGCGCCGTATCGAAGACCGTGTACCCACGGCATACCTGTTGGGTGAGGCGTGGTTCTGCGGTATGTCATTCATCGTGGACGAGCGTGTGCTGGTACCGCGTTCGCCGATCGGCGAGCTGATCGAAAATCGCTTCGAGCCGTGGCTGGCCAGCGAGCCTGCGCGCATTCTCGACCTGTGCACCGGCTCGGGTTGCATCGGTATCGTGGCGGCCGAAGTGTTCCCCGAGGCCGAGGTGGTGTTGGCCGACCTGTCCTTCGAAGCGCTTGAAGTGGCCAACCAGAACATCGAACGCCACGGCCTGGACGAGCGTGTGTACACGGTGCAGGGCGACGGCTTTGCGGGCCTGCCGGGGCAGCGCTTCGACCTGATCCTGTCCAACCCGCCGTATGTCGATGCCGAGGACTTCGGCGACATGCCGGCCGAGTATCACCACGAGCCGAAGATGGGCCTGGCCTGCGGCAACGATGGCCTGGACCTGGTGCGGCGCATGCTGGCCGAGGCGGCCGAGCACCTGACTGAGAAGGGCCTGCTGATTGTCGAGGTGGGCAATAGCCAGGTGCATGTCGAGCAACTGTACCCGGAGGTCGACTTCGCCTGGCTGGACTTCGAGCGCGGTGGGCATGGGGTGTTCATGCTGACGGCAGAGCAGTGCCGGCAGCATCAGGAACTGTTCAAGGCCCGCCTCTGATCGGGGCTTGACGGGATAGGGGCATGCCCAGGTTGCACGGTCTCAACCGCTGCAGCACCCGTGGCATGCACCCGCCCGCGCTAGCGGGTGGCAATCCAGATCAGCAACCCTGCCTGGAACACCGCGAACGCCACCAGGCAGGTAATGGTAAAGCGCAGCCCGCTATCCTCGCGGCGGTACTTGGCCACCCGCTCATCACGCTCGCGCAGTTGCGCTTCCTTTTCCAAAAGGTTCTGCTCGGCCTGCTGCAGCATCCCGGCCGCTTCGAGCATGGTCACCCGCTGCACTTTCTCACTGTTCCAGCCGCCCTTGAGTTGGCCCACCGTGGCCTCCACCGTGCGGCCTTTGAGGTGCTGCCCGTCGGTGTACTCGACCTCAAGGCCGGTCGCGGTCAGGAAGCGGTCGCGGCGCAGGCGTGTGTCCTCGTTCAGCGCGTCCTTGTTCGGCAGCGCCACGCCTTCAATGTGGTAATGCGGCCACTTGCGCTGCAACCACTGCACCGCCTGGGCCAGCATGAAGCGCCCCAGGCCGCGGTTCAGTGGCTCCAGCTGCAGGCCGCTGTCGCTGCCGAGGCTCACCCGCCGCTCAAGGTGGTCGACCCGCACATCCAGTTGGTTCTGCTCCTTGCGCACCTTCTGCCCGGGCAGGCGGATTTCCATACGCAGCAGGCTGTGCGCCTTGTCGTGGCGCTCGGCGTGGCCGAACTCGACGAAACGCAACGGCCGTGCGCCGCTGTTGCGGTCGGTGGGCAGCGGCGCCAGGCGCAGCAGCTGAAAGTGTTCTACTGCCAGGTCAGCCCAGGGCAGCACGGGGCTGTCCGGGGCTTGCGGCTCTTCGGCCGGCTCTACGGCGGCGGGGGCGTCGGTCATCAGGGCGTTCTCACATGCAAGCCAATACCGAGCTTATCGGCCGTATCGCCCAGGACCTGAGGCCATTGTGCAGCGATCTCCTCAGGCTGAGGGCAACTGATGAATGAACGTCACCACCCGCTGACCCAGCTCACGGGCCAGCGGCAGTTCAGGGTTCAGATAGCTGTCGCGCTGTTCGCTCATGGCTTTGGGGCTGATGCGCAGCATGTGGTTCATGCCGTCGATCAGTACCAGCTGGGCATCGGGTTTGGCCGCCTTCAGGCGTTCGGCATCGGCCACATCGACCTGCACGTCGTTGCGTCCCTGGATGATCAGCGCCGGCATCGGCAGGCGGGCGAAGGCCTTGGCCGGGTCCTGCCGGAACAGTGAGATCAGGTAGGGCTGCACGCTGGGGCGGAAAACCTGACGCAGGGGCGCGGGTACATCCAGGCTGGTCTGCCCGGCCTGCAGGCGGTCGAGCAGGGCGCTGGTGCGGGCCAGTTGCGCGGGTGGCATGCGCTGCGCCAGTTGCTCGCGCAGCACATCGGCAATGGGCCGGCCGCTGCCGGCCAGGGTGATTACCGCGCTGGCGCCGGCCTGCTCGGCGGCCAGGCTGGCGATCAGTGCGCCTTCGCTGTGGCCGACCAGTATCAGCGGGCCGAAGCGCGGGTCAGCCTTGAGCTTGCGGCTCCAGGCCACCACGTCGGCAACGTAACGCTCGACACTGAGGTTGCGCTCATCGGGGGTGGCCGGCAGGCTGGCGGCGACGCCGCGCTTGTCGTAACGCACGCTGGCAATGTGCTCATTGGCCAGCAGCAGCGCCAGGCGCTTGAGGTTGTCGATACGCCCCGAGGCCGGGTTGTTGCCGTCGCGGTCGGTGGGGCCGGAGCCGGCGATGATCAACACCACAGGGGGTGGGGTGGCCTGCTGCGGCAACAGCAGGCTGCCATGCAGCACGCCCTGGCCTGTGTCCAGGTCGATAGGGCGTTGCAGGACGGTGGGTGAGGCTGCCTGGGCAAGGCCGGTGCACAGCAGGAGGAACAGGGCGACGAAGCGCGGCATCATGCGGTACTACATGGGGAGATGTGGCGTTTGACCCAATGTTCGTGGGAAGGTTCGGCAGATGGCATGGCGATGATCGCTTCTCGCCGGCAGCTGGTGACAGGGCGCTCACAGAGCGGCGTTCCATCTGTATACTGCTGCTCTCGTCAATTTCAGGCAGACTCGCGGAGCGTCCATGTCCGGCAATACCTACGGCAAGCTGTTCACTGTCACCACCGCTGGCGAAAGCCATGGCCCGGCGTTGGTCGCCATTGTCGATGGCTGCCCTCCGGGCCTGGAACTCTCCCTCGCCGACCTGCAGCATGACCTCGACCGGCGTAAGCCCGGTACCAGCCGGCACACCACCCAGCGCCAGGAACCGGACGAAGTGGAGATACTCTCCGGCGTGTTCGAGGGCCGTACCACCGGTTGCTCGATCGGCCTGCTGATCCGCAACACCGATCAGAAGTCCAAGGACTACTCGACGATCAAGGACCTGTTCCGCCCGGCCCACGCGGACTACACCTACCACCACAAGTATGGCCTGCGCGACTACCGCGGCGGTGGCCGCAGCTCGGCCCGTGAAACTGCCATGCGCGTAGCGGCCGGTGCCATCGCCAAGAAGTACCTGGCCACCCAGGGCATTCAGGTGCGCGGCTACATGAGCCAGCTGGGGCCGATCGAAATCCCCTTCAAGACCTGGGATTCGGTGCAGGACAACGCATTCTTCAGCCCCGACCCGGACAAGGTGCCAGAGCTGGAGGCTTACATGGACCAGCTGCGCCGCGACCAGGACTCGGTCGGGGCGAAAATCACCGTGGTGGCCGAAGGCGTGATGCCGGGCCTGGGTGAGCCGATTTTCGATCGCCTGGACGCGGAGCTGGCCCATGCGCTGATGAGCATCAACGCGGTGAAGGGCGTTGAAATCGGTGCCGGCTTCGCCAGCATCGCCCAGCGCGGCACCGAGCACCGCGATGAGCTGACCCCTGAAGGCTTCCTCAGCAATAATGCGGGGGGGATTCTGGGCGGTATCAGCTCGGGCCAGCCGATCGTCGCCCACCTGGCGCTCAAGCCGACCTCCAGCATCACCGTGCCGGGCCGCTCGATCGACGTGGACGGCAACCCGGTCGATGTCGTCACCAAAGGCCGTCATGACCCGTGCGTTGGCATTCGCGCAACGCCGATCGCCGAGGCGATGATGGCCATCGTGCTGATGGATCACCTGCTGCGTCACCGGGCGCAGAATGCTGAAGTGAAGGTCGCTACTCCGGTTCTGCGCCAGCTCTGATTCGACAGTACCGGCCTCATCGCCGGCAAGCCGGCTCCCACCGGGATCGCGCCAGCTTTTAGGTGTTGAGCAAAACAGCTGCCCCGCAATGTCCAGCGGGGCCAGCTCTGATTTCACGTGCTGCCCCAGTGGGAGCCGGCTTGCCGGCGATAGGGCCGGTACAGGCAATATCCCTTTCTGGCTGAGCCCTGATGACTGCAATCCCCTACTGGCGCCTGTCCAGCTTCTACCTCTTCTACTTCGCTCTCCTGGGTTCGACGGCCCCATTCCTGGCCCTGTACTTCGACCACCTCGGCTTCCCCCCGGCACGTATCGGCGAGCTGGTGGCCATCCCCATGCTGATGCGCTGCGTCGCGCCCAACCTGTGGGGCTGGTTGGGTGATCGCAGCGGCCAGCGGCTGCTGATCGTGCGCCTCGGCGCGCTGTGTACCCTGGCCACCTTTGCACTGATCTTCTTCGGCAAAAGCTACGCCTGGCTGGCGATGGTCATGGCCCTGCACGCGTTCTTCTGGCATGCGGTGCTGCCGCAGTTCGAGGTGATCACCCTGGCCCATCTGCACGGGCAGACCGCGCGCTACAGCCAGGTGCGCCTGTGGGGTTCGATCGGTTTCATCCTCACCGTGGTCGGGCTTGGGCGATTGTTCGAATGGCTGAGCCTCGATATCTACCCGGTCGCCCTGGTGACCATCATGGCGGGCATCGTCGCGGCCAGCCTGTGGGTGCCCAATGCCCAGCCGGTGGAGCAGGGCGAGCGGCGCGGCGCGGGCGGCTTTCTGCGCCAGTTGCGGGCGCCTGGTGTGGTTGCCTTCTACCTGTGCGTGGCATTGATGCAGCTCAGCCATGGGCCTTACTACACCTTCCTCACGTTGCACCTGGAACACCTGGGCTACAGCCGCAGTGCCATCGGCCTGCTCTGGGCGCTGGGGGTGGTGGCTGAAGTACTTGTCTTCATGGCCATGAGCCGCATCTTCACGCGCTTCAGTGTGCAGCAAGTGCTGCTGGCCAGCTTCCTGTTGGCCGCCCTGCGCTGGCTGCTGCTGGGTAACCTGGCGGGCGAGCCGGGTGTGTTGGTTTTCGCCCAGGTGCTGCACGCGGCCACGTTCGGCTGCTTCCATGCCGCCTCCATCGCGTTCGTCCAGGCCAGCTTCGGCGCCCGTCAGCAAGGCCAGGGCCAGGCATTGTATGCGGCGCTGTCGGGCACCGGCGGTGCGCTGGGGGCATTGTATTCGGGCTACAGCTGGAAGCTGCTGGGCCCCACGTTCACCTTTGGTATGGCCAGCGCCGCAGCGCTTGCGGCAGCCGTTATCATTGCCACTCGTTCGAAATCGACCAGGACCTGACGCTGATGAGCATCCTCTGTGTATTCCACCCGTCCAGCCCGGCCTTGCCGAACAAGGTATTGACCCACCACGACGACATCGCTGCAACGTTGGCAGAGCAGGGCGTGCGTTTTGACCACGCTGCGCTGGCGCTGCGCATTCGGCCAGGCAGCAGCGAGGATGAGGTGATGAGCACCTGCCGCGAACACCTTGACCGGCTGATGACCGCCCAAGGCTGCACAGCCTTCAGTGTGCTCAACCGCGACGGTGCCGACCCGGCGCAGGTCGACTTGCGCGATGAGCATGCGCATGACGTGGACGAAGTGTTTGCCTTGATTACAGGCCGCGCCCAAATCGGGCTGCGCCTGGGTGACTATGTGTATGCGCTGGTGTGTGAGAAAGGCGACCAGCTGGTGATCCCGGCAGGGAGCCGGCGCTGGGTGGAGCTGGGGGACAATCCGTTTTGCCTGGCACTGCGTTTGTACACCAGTGAGCAGGGCTTGCAGCCACGCTTTACCGGGGATGAAACAGCGCGGGCCTACGCAGGCATCGACGAGTTCTAGTGTCCGCTCCGGCCCCTCGTGGGCAAGCCTGTGCCTACAGAAACCCCGCCATCCCTATGGGCAATGCAGTTTCTGAGGGCGCAGGTTTACCCGCGAGCGGCCGGTGCAGACAAAACTCAACGATAGGTCGGCAGCGCGAAACGCTGCTGGCTTTGCAGCATCGAGATCACCGGCAATTCACTGGCTTGCTCGGCCAGGTCGCGGCGGATGGCGCTGATCGCCCAGGACAGCTGTTCGGCGCTGTGCAGTTGGGCGTAGGTCAGCACGCGACGGGTAACCCGGCCATCAGTGGCGCGCAGCGTCAGCAGGATGCCGCCATCGGGGCGAGGCTGGGTGGTGACCTGGTAGGCCGAGAACACCGAGACGAACTTTTCCTGAATGAGGTCCATATCAACTCCTGACTGATGTGTGGGCAGACGTGAGTTGATCATTGCAGTGACCGTGCCAAACCTCGTGCTTCGTAAAAATCCTTTATTTTCAGCGGCTTAGGGTAATCTACCGAGAGGCGGTTCCGTGCAGGCTGCATGGTCGTGCATTTTGCACAGTGCATTTTGCACGAGGTGGTCGATGGCTATCGGCGCTATAGATTCTGAACCTTTGACCTGCTTGGCTTGCCTGACAAACACTTGGGCAATCTTTTCTGCCAGGAGGTTCCAGATGTCTGAACAACAAGCACCCGCCGCCATGACCGATGACGAGACCGCAGCGTTCGCCGAGCAGGTCTTCGAGCGTGCCCGCCAGGGGGATGCCGAGATGCTCGAGCGTCTTCTGGCCAGTGGCTTGCCGGCCAATCTGCGCAACCATAAAGGCGACACGCTGCTGATGTTGGCCAGCTACCATGGCCACCATGATGCGGTTCGTGTTTTGCTGAGCCATGGCGCCGACCCGCTGGTTGCCAACGACAACGGCCAGCTTCCGATCGCGGGTGCTGCGTTCAAGGGTGACCTGGCCATGATCCAGCTTTTGCTGGAGCACGGCGTGCCGGTCGACGCCGCTGCGCAGGATGGGCGTACCGCGCTGATGCTGGCGGCGATGTTCAACCGTGTAGAGATTCTTGACCACCTGCTGGCCCAGGGGGCCGACCCGGCACGCCAGGATGCGCGCGGTGCCACTGCGCTGATGGCGGCGAATACCATGGGCGCAGTCGACACCGCTGCGCGCTTGCAGGCGCTAGCCGGCTAACGGCCTGGGGGCGTTTGCGGCTATCCTTGGCGACTTTTCACCCGTCGCAGGCCCCCTTCATGAAAAACCAGTTGCTCGAATTCATCAGCCTGATCGGCGCCGGCTGCATGCGCGATGAAGACATCGAGCGCATCGCCGACGAGGCCGCGCAGGCCTACGCCGACCCCGCTGCCTTCCTCGCCGCCAACCCGGACATCAATTACGACGACAGCTTCCCGATCCCGCTGGGCGAGTGGGTAGTGCTCGGCAGCCTGCCGGACACCGTGGTGTTCCAGGCCGACAGCTATCAGGAGCTGTTCCAGCACATCTGTGGTTCGTTCGACAAGAGCGTACCGTTCACCCTCAAGCCCAAGCAGCTTGCGCGTACCGAGCCGTTGACGGCGCTCAATCGCATCCAGGTGCAGATGGCCGCGTTGAACAAAGAGGCTGGTGGTTATGTGCTGCTCAACTTCAGCCAGTTGCTCGATGATGAGCTGCAGGTGGTGATGGTTGGCCAGAATGACCTGGCGCGGGTGCTGGAACTGGGGGCTGAGCTGGGGATCAAGGTAGAGCCTGCCTTGGAGGCGTTGAAGGTCGCTGTTCACGTCTGACGTTCAGGGCTGTGGCCACCGGCCCTATCGCCGGCAAGCCGGCTCCCACCACGACCGCGCAGTTCTTACGGCCAGCGCTTCACCTGTGGATGCAACCGTCTTGCCCAATTCCTGAAAACCAGCGCAAATCCATGTGGGAGCCGGCTTGCCGGCGATCACCGGCGAAGCCGGTGCCATCCAGCGCGGTTCAACCCAGCGCAGTATCCAGAAACATCATCACCGCAAACCCGCCCATCAGCCCCAGCGTGGCCGCCGTCTGATGCCCATTGCGGTGAGTCTCGGGTATCACCTCGTGAGACACCACGAACAGCATCGCCCCTGCCGCCAGCCCCATGCTGATGGGGTAGGCGAGGGCGAAACCGGTGGAGATCCCCAGCCCGATCACCGCGCCCAAGGGCTCCATCAGGCCCGAGCCAATCGCCACCAGCGCGGCCTTGAAGTTGGACAACCCGGTCGCGCGCAAGGCAAGCGCCACGGCCAGGCCCTCGGGGATGTCCTGAATGGCGATGGCGCTGGTCAGTGGCAGGCCGACCGTCATGTCGCCATTGGTGAAGCTCACGCCAATGGCCATGCCCTCGGGCAGGTTGTGCAGGGTGATCGCCAGCACGAATAACCACACCCGGCTGACGCGCTCAGCCTGGGGCCCGCAGGGGCCTGTGCTTTCGTGTTCGTGTGGGGTGAAGCGGTCGAGCCCGAGCATCAGCAGCACACCCAGGCCCATGCCTAGCACCACGGTAAACGCAGCGGCCGGGCCGTTGCCGGTAATTTCGCGGGCAGCCTCTAACCCCGGCAAAATCAGTGAAAACGAACTGGCGGCCAGCATCATGCCCGCCGCAAAGCCGAGCATCACGTCCTGGCTGCGTGCGCTGACATCGCGCAGCACCACGGCCAGTACAGCGCCCAGCGCCGTGGCACCGAAGCCGGACAGCCCGCCGAGCAGCGCCAGGTGCAGGTTGTCGGCATGTTCGCCGTTGACGGCGTTCCAGAAACTCGCCGCCAGCAGCACGATGATCGCCAGCAAGCTCACGCCCAGGCCCGCGCTGAGCCACGGCGTGTTGGCTGCCTGCTGGCGCCAGGCACTCAACAAGGAGTGCGAGGCGGGGGTTTGGGTCTGTGCTGGGGGCATGCGAACCTCGAATCTGTGAATGCTTGCAGTCTATCCAGTGACAGGCAGGGCAGGCCAAGGATTCCCTTCTATCGACCTGATAGCTGACTATGCTCGGCCACAGTGACGTTACAACGGAGTTTTTGCCATGGGTTCGACGTTCAACGGGCTGGTTGGCCTGATCATTCTGGCGCTGGATATCTGGGCAATCCTCAATGTGATCAAGAGCGGCACCAAGGTGGGGGTCAAACTGCTGTGGATCCTGCTCATCGCCTTGCTGCCGGTGATCGGCCTGGTGATCTGGGCCATTGCCGGCCCCAGGGGCAGTGTCCGCCTTGGATAGGGGCATTTTGCTGGCGCAGACAAAACCAGCAACAGCCTCGTGACAAAATTTTCACATTGGTTTAAAGAGAATCCGCACCCGCACAATGCTGCGTTGGTCTAACGCCGGCGCCATCCCGCAAACACGCAATCCTAGGATCTCCCCATTCATGGCTAACACGGATGCCTTGAACCAACAGGGCGCGCGAGCCTTTTCGCCGACCTTGAAATCGCACTTGGCCTATACGCTGTTGTGTGCCCTGGTGATCATGCTGATGCTCAGCCTGGTGCGCCTGGCGCTGCTGGTCTACAACAGTGACATGATCGGCGACACCCCTTACTCCACCGTTGCCGAAGGCTTCTTCAACGGTTTGCGCTTCGACCTGCGCGTGGTGGTGTACCTGAGCATCCCGTTGTTGCTGGCAATCCTGAGCCCATGGGCCATGGCCCGGCGTGGCCTGTTCCGCCTCTGGCTGACCATCACCGCGAGCGTGGTGATGTTCCTCGGCCTGATGGAGCTGGACTTCTACCGCGAGTTCCACCAGCGCCTCAACGGCCTGGTCTTCCAGTACATCCAGGAAGACCCGAAAACCGTCATGAGCATGCTCTGGTACGGTTTCCCAGTGGTCCGCTACCTGCTGGCCTGGCTGTTGGGCACCTGGCTGCTGAGCCTGGTGTTCAAGGGTATCGACCGCCTGACCCGTGGTGTCGGTGGTGATGGTGTTGCGCTGCAGCGCAGTGTTGCACCGTGGTATCACCGCCTGGCCGTGTTCATGGTCATCCTGCTGGTGGCAGTGGCTGCCGCCCGTGGCACCCTGCGCCAGGGCCCGCCGATGCGCTGGGGCGATGCCTTCACTACCGACTCCAACTTCGTCAACCAGTTGGGCCTCAACGGTACCCTGACCCTGA
The DNA here is from genome assembly GCF_044748705.1 of Pseudomonas sp. NPDC089758. NCBI lineage: Bacteria > Pseudomonadati > Pseudomonadota > Gammaproteobacteria > Pseudomonadales > Pseudomonadaceae > Pseudomonas > Pseudomonas sp. NPDC089758. The sequence continues at coordinate 164,722 of NZ_JBIVGN010000002.1, read as the reverse complement.
TCGACGCTGCCAAGAGCCGTTTCGGTGAAGACCGTGCCAACATCTGGAAGCCGGTGCTGGAGCAAGACCTGGCTACGCAGACGGTACGTGAACAGCTGCTGACCCCCTACGACACGCTGGTCGATACCGACGAGGCTCCCGTGCGCCGGGACTTCGTGCCGCCGGCCGAAGGCACCTTGCCGATCAAGAACGTGGTGGTGATCCTCATGGAGAGCTTCGCCGGCCATTCGGTAGGCGCTCTGGGCAGCCCGAACAACATCACCCCGTACTTCGACAAGCTGGCCAAGGAGGGGTTGTTGTTCGACCGCTTCTTCTCCAACGGTACCCATACCCATCAGGGCATGTTCGCGACCATGGCCTGCTTCCCCAACCTGCCGGGCTTCGAATACCTGATGCAGACTCCGGAAGGCGGGCACAAGCTGTCGGGCCTGCCGGCGCTGCTGAGCCCTCGTGACTACGACGATGTGTACGTCTACAACGGTGACTTCGCCTGGGACAACCAGTCCGGTTTCTTTGGCAACCAGGGCATGACCACCTTCATCGGCCGCAACGACTTCGTCGACCCGGTGTTCTCCGACCCGACCTGGGGCGTTTCCGACCAGGACATGTTCGACCGGGGCCACGAAGAACTGGCCAAGCGTGATGGCAGCAAGCCGATCTACGCGCTGCTGCAGACGCTGTCCAATCACACGCCGTATGCCTTGCCCAAGGACCTGCCGGTGGAGAGGGTCACAGGCCAGGGCCGCCTGGACGAGCACCTGACAGCCATGCGCTACTCCGACTGGGCGCTGGGCCAGTTCTTCGAGAAGGCGCGCAAAGAGCCGTACTTCAAGGACACCCTGTTCGTCATCGTTGGCGACCATGGTTTCGGCAACCACCAGCAGGTCACCGAGCTGGACCTGGGCCGCTTCAACGTGCCGCTGCTGCTGATCGCGCCGGGTATCCAGGAGAAGTTCGGTGCGGTCAACCACACCGTGGGCACCCAGGTCGACATCGTGCCGACCATCATGGGCCGCCTGGGTGGCAAGGCACGGCACCAGTGCTGGGGCCGCGACCTGCTCAACCTGCCTGAGGGCGACCAGGGCATTGGCATGATCAAGCCGTCGGGCAGTGAGCAGATCGTTGGCCTGGTGCAGGGTGACCGCATCCTGATCGAGTCCAAGGACATGACACCGCGCCTGTACCGCTACCAGCTGGGCAGCGAGTTCAAGGCCGAGCTGATCGAAAGCCCGGACCAGCCACAGATGCTCAAGCAGCTCGAAGCGTTTATCCAGACCGCGACCAAGAGCTTGCTCGACAACACGGCTGGTGTGGTGCACGGCACACCGAAGTAACCTGCCAAGGGGCCGCTCTGCGGCCCATCGCCGGCAAGCCGGCTCCCACCACGACCGCGCAGTCCTTCAGGTCTGCGCTTCACCTGTGAAAGCAACTGTCTAGCTCACCTTCCAAAAGCTGGCGCGACCGCGCAGTCCTTCAGGCCTGCGCTTCACCTGTGAAGCACCTGCCTTACTCAACTTCCAAAGCTGGCGCAGATCCCTGTGTGTGCCGGCTTGCCGGCGATCATCGGCGAAGCCGGTGCCATGCACCGCTGTATCTGCATTGCCGGTCCGCCAGGCTGCGCCCACCACTAGCTGCAAATGACTGAACAATTCCCCGGGCCCATGGTCAAGCATTAACAGGCGTCACCCCCGATGTTCTCTGCTTGAGAGGGCTATTCAATGAAAGAGTGGGAAGTCATCTTTGCCGACCAGAAAGGCGAGCCAACCACATTGCTGATGCACGGCGAACAGTGCCCCAGCGAGGAAGAGGCAGCCCGTGCCATACGTTCGCATCTTTTCCCGGTCATGGATGAGCTGGACCTCAACGACTTCCAGGACCGTGCCCCATCCCCCACCGCACGTTGGCTCAAGGAGCAGAACGGCGTGGTCATCACCCGTATCCAGGAATCTTCCTGACCCGCACGGTTGGCGTGGTGCCGCACCAGGCACTACGCTAGTGGGAGGTGTTGGCCTGTTCTGCGGGGCTGCACCTGTCAATTCGCGTCTTGCATCAGCTCGAACTGCACGGCAATGCCGGCAGGTGCGTAGTGCACGGAAAGTCTATCCATTGCTTTATTCAGGAGGACGATTCATGAGCAGCCAGAACGACGATATCAGCAGCAATGTCCTGCGTCAGATGAAAGCTGGCGGTTTCGACTTCAGCCGTATCCACCCCATCGAGTTCTACGCGGTATTTCCAGATGAAGCCGGCGCGCGACGTGCGGCCGGGCAATTTCGTGGTGAGTCGCTCAATGCTCAGGTGCGAGAACGGGATGATGGTGTGTGGCACCTGGAATTGAGCAAGATCATGTATGCCACCTATGGCGGTATCGGCGACTTCGAAGAGGCCTTCGAGCAGGTCGTGTCACCCTACGGCGGCGAGGTCGAGGGGTGGGGCGTCAAGCAAGAACGGCCGATAGCCTGAAACCCACCGGGCTGCGTTTGCAGCCCGACCCAGTCGCCGGCCTGCCGGCGATTGGCCTTCAAGGCCTGCGCTTGGCCATATGCCCCAGGTAAGCCAGCAGGGCATCCAGTTCCTTTTCACTCAACACACTTTCGGCAAACCCCGGCATCCGCGCCTGGGGCCACTGCCTCAGGCTTTGCGGGTCGCGAATGTACTGGCGCAGGAACCCCGGCTGGAAATACTCGGTCGGGTTATGCGGCACGTTCAGGTCCGGGCCGAACTGGGCATCCCCCGCACCATTGAGCCGATGGCAGGCCAGGCAGTTTTGCTGGAACAGGGCAAAGCCCTGGCGCACCGGGTCTTCGGCCGGCAGCTTGGGGTCAGGCAGCAGTGCCGGGAAGCGTTGCTCCACCGTCGCCAGGCGGCGGATCGTGGCAATCTGGAACGGCCATTGCTCAGGGCGGATGCCGCTTGCCTGTGGTGCGGTCCACACCAGGTAGAATGGCCCGGCGCTGGGTTTGCCCTTGCCCAGTGCCGGCCACGGCGCGGCGGGGTCCTCGATGGCGAGCCAGGCGCGTGCCGGGCCCTTCTGCAGCAACGGCGCGGCCGGCATCTCGGCCGCGAAACCGTCCAGCGCCACGGCTTGCAGGTGATCATCTGCCTCGACGCCTTGCAACAGCGTGGCCAGCGGCACAGCGCGGTAACGCATGGGCCGTTTGTAGGACACGTCCTGTTCGATGTTTATGTCGCGTGCTTGCGGCATGCGCAGCAACTCGGCGCTGTCCAGAGTGCGCGATGTGCCATCGAGTTCCAGGTGCAGTTGTGCCGCCTGCAGGGGCAGGCTGAGGAAAAGGGCTAGCAGGGCAAAAAACAGGCGCATAGGGAGGCTCCGACCGTCATGGCCGGCAGGTTACCTGTGCGTTGCCCCTTGAGGCCACAGCCATCGTCATCCGAACAAACGTGTCAGGTTCGGCAAGATCAACAGCAACGTCGTGGCGAATAAGATGAGCCCAGCTTGGCGAATTTTCGATTGTCTGAACATGGCGGACCGCCTTCTTGTTGTTATTCCTGAATACCCGTTGGCTTCCCTGTCGCGTTTCGGGTCGATCACCGCAGCGTGCCTGCACGCTTTACCACTGACCTCTTTGAATCGATATACAACCAACAGTAGGGTGAACGTCATCCATGTTTAAGAACCCTTTGTTCTATCGACCTTGCATACTGATTGCCGGATGGCATGAGGCAAAAAGCCAGCCCTCTGACACGCTCTGGCTAGACAGGGGCGCAATACCCGGCGCCTATCCGACAAAATGTGACCGTTCGTCAGTGCAGCCTACTTGCTTGTACGTGCCTTTCACGGCAGTCTCTACAGCTGATTCCCACCCATGTCGTTCAGGACTATCCCTATGTCGTTACGCATCTGCATCCTTGAGACCGATGTCCTGCGACCGGAGTTGACCGCGCAGTACCAGGGCTACGGCAGGATGTTCGAGCAGCTCTTCTCGCGGCAGCCGATTGCAGCCGAGTTTTGTGTGTACAACGTGATGAACGGCGACTACCCCGCCGACGACGAACGTTTCGATGCCTACCTTGTGACAGGCAGCAAGGCGGACTCGTTCGGTTCAGATCCATGGATCCAGACCCTCAAGGCGTATCTGCTCAAGCTGTACCAGCGCGGCGAAAAGCTGCTGGGTGTGTGCTTCGGCCATCAGCTGCTGGCGTTGACCCTGGGTGGCAAGGCCGAGCGGGCTGACAAGGGCTGGGGCGTGGGCATCCACCGCTATTCGCTGGCGGCACATGCGCCGTGGATGGACCCTGAGGTGTCCGAGCTGACCCTGCTGATCAGCCACCAGGACCAGGTCACCGAACTGCCTGAAGGCGCTACGGTAATCGCCTCCAGCGATTTCTGCCCGAACGCGGCGTATCACATCCGCGATCAGGTGCTGTGCTTCCAGGGGCATCCGGAGTTCGTCCACGACTATTCGCGGGCCTTGCTCGATGCGCGTCAGGAATACCTGGGGGATGAGGTTTACCACAAGGCCGTGGCTAGCCTGGCCACTGAACACCAGGGCGACCTGGTCGGTGAGTGGATGATGCGCTTCATCCAGCAGCCAACCAAGGCCAGCGACAGCGCTGCCTGATGCACAGGGGCTGCGAACGCAGCCCCGACACGCTACAGCCAGCCGGAGCGCTTGAAGCTGGCGAACAGCCCGGCGCATCCCAGCCCGATCACCCCCAGCACCGCAAAATACCCGTAATGCCAGCCAAGCTCCGGCATGTTCTGGAAGTTCATCCCGTAGATCCCGGCAATCGCCGTGGGGAATGCCAGAATCGCCGCCCACGCTGCGAATTTGCGCTGCACGATGCTTTGCCGCCGTGACTCCAGCAGCATGCCGATCTCGATGGTCTGGCTGGCGATGTCGCGGATCCCGACCAAATCTTCCATCTGCCGCGTCACGTGGATCTGCACGTCGCGAAAGTAGGGGCGCATGTTCTTGTCGATGAACGGGAAGCTCAGGCGCTGCAGTTCCTCGCTTACCTCCACCATGGGCGCCACATAGCGGCGCAGGCGCAGGATGTCGCGGCGCAGGCTGTGCAGGCGGCGGATGTCGTCTTCGAGCAACGAGCCGGTGAGCACGCTTTGCTCCAGCTCTTCGATCTCGTCATGGATGGCTTCGCTGACCGGTTGGTAGTTTTCGGTGACGAAGTCCAGCAGTGCGTAAAGCACGAAATCTTCGCCGTGCTCCAACAGCAAGGGGCGCGCCTCGCAGCGTTGGCGCACCAGGGCATAGGATTTGGAGTGGCCATTGCGGCAGGTGATGACGTAGCCGTTGCCGGCGAAGATGTGGGTTTCGATGAACTCCAGCTTGCCCTCATGGCGCACGGGCGAATAGGTGACGATGAACAGCGCGTCGCCGAAGGTTTCGAGCTTGGGCCGGCTGTGTTTCTCCAGCGCGTCCTCGATGGCCAGTTCGTGCAGGTTGAACTGGCACTGCAGGTTGGCCAGTTCCTCGGCATTGGGCTCTTCCAGGCCGATCCAGACGAAATGCCCGGGCTTGCGTGCCCACTCGCTGCCCTCGTCGATGCTGATGTTGGTGACTTTTCTGCCGGCGCTGTACACCGCCGATGCCACGACTCGACCCATGGTTATCCACTTGTTTGGTTGCACACGATGTACAGCTTGGGCCGTAGGGGCGCTGAGGGCAACCTAGCGCTTGGCCAACTCGCCTTCCATGTGGTCGATGCACTGCTGCATCTGCCCACGGCACTGCTCGATCAAGGCCGGGAGGTCTTGCTGGGTCAGCCCTTCAGTAGCGATCGGCGGCAGTGAGCGCACGATCACCGTGCGGCGTCGCCAGCTGTTGAGCCCCAAACGGCGCGCATAGCGGCTGACGCACACCGGCACGATCGGTACGCCCGCCTCGAGCGCCATGTGGAAGGCGCCTTTCTTGAACGCCAGCAACTGGTCTGACGGGTTGCGCGTGCCCTCAGGGAAGATCCAGATCGACGTGTCGTCGCGCAGGATACGCGTGGTCACCTGCATGGCCTTGCGCGCCTGGTAAGCATTCTTGCGGTCCACCAGCACATTGCCGCCCAACCAGAACAACTGCCCGAACAGTGGGATCCAGCCGAGGCTTTTCTTGCCGATGGCGACCGTGCGCCGGGGCACCACATGGCCGAGGATGAACAGGTCGAAGTTGGACTGGTGGTTGGCGATGATCACACAGCCGGGTGGCTGGTCAGCCAGCGGGCCGACTTCGGCCTTGACCTCGATGCCCAGCAGCCGGGTGGCCGGCAGGCTGTAAAGGCGGGCGAAAATGCGGCTGTTGTCGCGGTTGAAGGGGCGCAGCACGCCGATCAGCAGGCCAATGGCCCCGACCAGCAGGAAGTGCAGCGCCAGCAGGAGCATGCGAAGGCAATAAAGCATGGTTTGGCTCACACCAGACAGTCGCGGTGCAGTGTACGGCTGTGCACTGGGTTGGGCAAACCTTGGGTTCGCGCCAATGGCCCTCTGGGCGGCGTGTCGGCCAGAGGGCCTGAGGGTCAACCCACTGGCTGCTGGTCCAGCTGGATGGCCTCATCCAGGGCGTCCAGCAGGCCCTTGCGCACCTTCAGCTTGGTGTTCTTGTGCGCCAGCATGTTCAGCTTCTTCAATTCACGCGCAGCGGCCAGCGCGGTGTCATGCAGCTGCTCGGCCGGCACCACCTTGTCGAGAAAGCCTGCTTGCATCGCGCCATGCGGGTCGAAGATTTCGGCATTGTTCACCGAGCGCTGGAAGGCTGCGCGGCTCAGGCGGTCGCGGGCCAGTTCGATGCCGGCGTGGTGCATGGTCATGCCGATCTGCACTTCGTTCAGGCAGATCTTGTACGGCCCCTCGACACCGATGCGGTAGTCGGCGGTCAACAACAGGAAGGCACCCTTGGCCACGGCGTTGCCGGGGCAGGCGACGATCACCGGGAACGGGTGAGAGAGCAGGCGACGGGCCAGGGTGGAGCCGGCGGTGACCAGGCTGATGGCTTCCTTGGGGCCTGCGGTCATCACTTTAAGGTCGTAGCCGCCAGACAGAATGCCCGGCTGGCCGGTGATGATGACCACGGCGCGATCTTCCTTGGCCCGGTCCAGGGCCGCGTTGAAGGCCGTGATGACATCCGGCGAGATAGCGTTGACCTTGCCGTTGTTGAGGGTCAGGGTGGCGATGCCGTCTTCGGCGTGGTAGGTAATCAGCTCGCTCATGGCTAGAGTCCTTTAGGGGGCGTGGCGACGACGTTACCCAGCGCTGCGGGCCAGGTAAAGCAGCAAGGCTGACCAGCCAGTCAGCGACCGGCCTTGATGCCTTGCGCAATCAGGGCAGGGCGTGCGGTTGCGGTAAAAGCGCTGGCGAGATTGGCAGCTTTGCCCTGGCAGGCTGGGGTTTTCCGTGGTTTGGCTTAAATGCATGAAAAAACTGAAAAAAATGCTTGCCAAAGAAAAGGTCTTCTACTAAATTAGCGCGCCTCGACAGGCTGAATGGCTTGAAGAGAAACGGTGAAGTGTCCGAGTGGTCGAAGGAGCACGCCTGGAAAGTGTGTATACGAGAAATCGTATCAAGGGTTCAAATCCCTTCTTCACCGCCACATTCTACGAAGAGCCCCCACGCTGAAAAGCCTGGGGGCTTTTTGTTTGCTGGGGTTTTTGCCTCAGCGGGGCGCGCAGGGGCATATGCGCCCCTGCCAGCACCCCATTGCGACCAGCTGCCCTAGAAGCTCACCACGGCCGACACGCGTGCGGTCCTGGGCGCGCCCTGGAAAAGGTAGTTGTCCCCCAGGTAGTCCCCCACATCCCGCCAGTAGCGCTTGTCGAACACGTTGTCCACGGTCAGGCGCAGCACGGTGTCATAGCCCCCGATACGCGTGCGATAGCGGCTTCCCACATCGAACACGGTATAGCCCCCTACCTGTACATTCCCCGCCTGGCTCGCATACTTGCTGGCGCTGTATCGCGCCCCGCCCAGCAGCGCCAGGCCCGGGACCGGCAGGCTGTAGTCGGCTTGCAGGGCGGCACGCAGGCGCGGCACGTTGATCGCCTGATGGTCTTCGTAGGCATCGGTACCGCTGTTTTTCACCCGGGCGCGAATCGCTGCGGCGCTGGCCTGGACCTGCAGGTTCGAGGTCACCCAGCCGCTGGCGCCCAGCTCCAGGCCGATGTTCTTCTGCTGGCCCTGCTGTACGTAGGTGAAGCTGCCGTCGCCTTCAGGGCGGGCGTATTGATAGGCCTGGCGGATCTGGAACAGCGCGGCGTTGAAACTCATGCCCTGCCAGTCGCGCTTGATGCCCAGCTCAAGCTGATGCGAGAGGGTAGGGGCAAGGATTTCTGCCGCATTGCTGGCATACCAAGGCGCGGTGCCCCCTGCGGACAGGCCCTTGGAGTAGCTGGCATACACGGTGGTGTCCTGGCGCGGCTTGTAGATCAGCGCGGCATTGGGCAGCAACTGGTATTGCCGGGTATGGCGCCCGGCCAGGCCCGTTTCGTCCCAGGTCTTTTCGTCCAGGCGCACTTCACGGGCGCCGAGCACGGCCTGCCACTGTTCGCTGAAGGTGATGCGGTCGTTGATGAACAGGCCGTACTGGCGGCTGTCCAGGCGCCGCTCGCTGGCACCGACCGGCAGGTCCGAGGGCGCTACGGCGGGCGCGCCGGTGTAGATGTTGCCGCTGCCGACCAGCTGGTTGTAGTAGGGGCGTTGATCCAGCGTGCGGCGTTGAGCGCTGGCGCCCACCGTCAGTTCATGACTCACGCCGAGCGCGTCGAAGCGGCCGTCGAGCATCGCTTGCGCTTCGTCGGTGCGGCGGGTGTCGTCAGGGCTGCGGAAGTCGTAGATGTCGTAGTCGCCCTCTGGGCTGAAGTGCGACTGCCAGCCGTCTTCGCTGCCCCAGGCGAACGCGCTGTAGTCATCGATGACCACTTTGCTGCGCGAGGCGCTCAGTGTGCCGCTCCAGGTATCGTTGAAACGGTACTGGAAACGCCCGCCCAGGTTCAGTGAGTCGTTCTGTACCGGCTTGGCCCAGTGCTGGTAGGCCAGGCGGTCGTCCGGGTCGATCCCATGGGGGACTTCGCTGCCGCCAAGCAGTTGATAACCCGGTACCGAGCGCTGTTCGCGGTGCTGGTACTCGGCATCGAGCTGCAAGGTGGCATCAGGGTTGATCTGCCAATCGAACGCCAGCGAAGCAAAGTCGCGCTTGCCGTCGGCATGGTCGACGTAGGAGCGGATGTCTTCGTGGGCGAGGTTGGCGCGCAGCCCGAACTGCCGCTCACTGCCAAACCAGCCGCCCAGGTCGGTGGCCAGGTAGCGCTCGCCCTGTTCGTTGGTCGATACCGTTACGCTGCGCACATCCTCGGCGCGCTTGGTCACGTAATTGATCAGCCCGCCGGGCGCCGACACGCCACTGTGCAGGCCCGACAGGCCCTTGAGCAGTTCGACTTGCTGCTTGTTCTCCAGCGCCACGTTCTGTTCGCCGGCGATGGTCTGGCCATTGATGCGGTAGCTGCTGGCGGCATTGAGCTCGAAGCCGCGCACGTTGAAGTTTTCGTAATAGCCGATCGGGGCGTAGCTTTCGCCGACCGAGGCATCGCTGTGCAGCACTTCGCTGAGTGTGCGTACCTGGCGGTCTTCGATCAGTTGCTGGCTGAAAACACTGACCGATGCCGGGGTGTCGAGCAGGGGGGCTGCCTGAAACCCGCCTACCGCAGCGTCGGTTACTTGATAGCCGTCGTTGCCGTAGGTGTCGGATACCTGCACCGGGGCGAGTGTGACACTGTCCTGGGCCAGGCCTTGGGGGCTGTGCAGGGCCAGGCCCAGGCTGAGCAGGCTCAGGGGCAGGCGGGGGTGGGGCAGGGGCATGCTGGGGTCCTTGAGCGGTGAGCACGCACAGGCCCACTCGCGGGTAAGCCCGCGAATGGGCCCGTGCAGTCAAAAAACGCTCATGTTATCAGGCGCGTATCAGCCCGTACGCCTGAAGTTGTTCAATCCCCCGCGGGCGGGCGCCGATGCTGGCGCCAGCTGTCGTCGATCTTGGACCAGGTCTTGCCATCGGTACTGGCCATCAGCTTGCGGCCGTCCTTGAAGGTCGCCAGGAAGGTGGCTTCTTCCTCCTTGCCGCCCAGCCATAGCCCGGCCAGCAGGCCCACTGGGCCAGCCACCAGGGCGCCGGCCATGCCCCAGCCGAGGGCGGTCCCCAGGTTGCGATTGGATTCCAGGCTGGCCAGGCGCAGGTCGCTGATGCGGGTAAGGGAAATCCGCTCGCCAGGCGAGGGGCTGCGCGGTGTCTTGAGTGTGAGCGATCCATTGCGATACTCGCCTTCACCTTGCAAGAAATCGCCGGATTGCACCGTGAGTCTTGTCATTGAGTCGTCCTGTCAGTGAAAGGGGTTTTGATCAACACCTACTGAAGCGCCGGGGCGGCGGGCAAGTCAACGGGCAGGCGACGGAGGGTTGCGGTGTCATGCCGCACCGGCGTTCGCGGCGCGCTTGCGCGTGCGTTCGGCCCACCCCCACACCAGCAGTGCCAGTGCCCCGATCGCAAGCCCCGCCGTCACGATGCCCATCCAGCCCTGGTACTGGAACAGCTGTGTGCCCAGCAAGGAGCCTAGCGCGCCACCGATGAAATAACAGGTGATGTAACCGGCATTGAGCCGGGTGCGTGCTTCGGGACGCAAGGCGATGACCGCATTCTGGTTGCTCACATGCACCAGTTGCACGGCCAGGTCCAGCAGCAGTACGCCGAGCAGCAAGGCCAGTAGCGAGCTTTGCGCGAAGCCCAGCGGTATCCACGCCAACAACAGCGCTACCAGGCCCACGGTGGTGCCCAGCGAGCCTTTGCCACGGTCAGCCAGGCGGCCGGCCCAGTTGGCCGAAAGCGCACCCGCCGCGCCGGCAAGGCCAAACAGGCCGATCACCGCATCGGAATAATGATAAGGCTCACGCGCCAGCAGAAACGCCAGCGGCGTCCAGAACAGCCCGAACAGGCTGAAGGCCAGCAACCCCAGCAGCGAGCGCAGGCGCAGTAACGGCTCCTCGATGAACAGGCGGAATACCGAGCCGATCAGTGCCGGGTACTTAAGCCCTGCATGGCTGTGGTGTTGCGGCAGGCTGCGGTACAGGGCAAAGGCAGTGACGGCCATCAGCACTGCGGCCAGCACATAGATGCTGCGCCAGCCACCCAGTTCGGCCATGAAGCCGGCAGCGGTGCGCGCGAGCAGGATGCCCAGCAGCAGGCCGCTCATCAGCGTGCCCACCGCGCGCCCACGTTGATGCGGCTCGCTCAGGGTTGCGGCCATGGGCACGAGGATCTGCGCCACCACCGAGAACAGCCCGGTGAGCGCCGTCCCCAGCAGCAGCCAGGGCAGGTTGGGGGCGCAGGCGCTGATCACCAGGCCCAGGGTGGAAATCACCGCCATGATCACGATCAGGCGGCGCTGCTCGAATAGGTCGCCCAAAGGCGCCAGCAGCAGTAGGCCCGCACCGTAGCTGAGTTGGGCGGCGATGACGATGCTGCCGGCGCTGGCGGTGCTCAGGCCGAACTGTTCGGCGATGCTGTGCAGCAGCGGCTGCGCGTAATAGTTGCTGGCCACGGCCAGGCCGGTGGCGGTGGCCATCAGCAGGATCAGGGCGCGGCTCAAGGTTGGGGAGGGCATGAAAATCTCGGAGCGGACAAGGGTATGTGGCGTCCAGTATCTGGGCGGTTCAGGCTGGACGCCAGCGGGCGAGGCATTCGATCAGGCCGCAAAGCCGCCATCGGCTGTAAGGCTCGCTCCGGTGATGTAACCCGCCTCAGGCCCCGCCAGGTAGGCCACGAAGCTGGCAATTTCATCCACCTGCCCATAACGGCCGATCGCCATCAAAGGGATCAGGCTTTCGGCAAACTCGCCGCTGGCCGGGTTCATGTCGGTATCCACCGGCCCGGGTTGTACGTTGTTCACGGTGATGCCCTGTGGCCCCAGGTCGCGTGCCATGCCTTTGGTAAGGCCGACCAATGCCGACTTGCTCATGGCATAGGGTGCCCCGCCAGCGAACGGCATGCGTTCGGCATTGGTGCTGCCAATGTTGATGATGCGCCCGCCCTGGCCCATGTAGCGGGCGGCGGCCTGGCTGGCGACGAACACACTGCGCACGTTGATGGCCAGCGTGCGGTCGAAGTCTGCCAAGTCGAATTCGGTCAGCGGCGCCACGGCCAGTACGCCTGCATTGTTGACCAGGATATCGAGGCGGCCGAAGGCTTTTACCGTGTCGTCCACTGCCAGCTGCACTGCGGCGGCGTCTGCGCTGTCTGCGCGCAGCGCCAGTGCCTGGCCGCCTGCTGCTATGACTTCGGCTACCAGGTCGTTGGCCGGGCCTTCGGAGCTTGCGTACGTGAAGGCGACCTGCGCGCCTTCACGGGCCAGGCGGCGGACGATGGCAGCGCCGATACCGCGTGAGCCGCCCTGCACCAGGGCTGCTTTGCCTTCGAGAGTGAGTTGCTTGGACATGCTGATCTCCTGCTGGAAGCAAGGCCGATTGCCTTGGATGGGTGCAGTATCGACCGATGATTACCTGCTGATAAGATGGCAATCACTATTGTCAGAGTAAACCTTTGGTTGGTAATCATGGCACTGGAGTCGTTCAACGCCCTTGAGTGTTTCATCCGCAGCGCCGAGGTGGGCAGCTTCGCCGAGGCGGCGCGCCGTTTGAGCATCACCCCCGCGGCGGTGGGCAAGCAGGTCGCCCAACTGGAAGCACGCCTCGGTGTGCGGCTGTTCCAGCGTAGTACCCGCAAGCTGACCTTGACCGAAGCCGGGCAGCGGTTTTTAGGGGAAGTCAGTGACAGTTTTCGTACCATCCAGTACGCCGTGGCCAACCTGGCCAGCGCTGAAGGCCAGCCGGCGGGGCTGTTGCGGGTGAGCATGGGGACGGTATTCGGCAGGCTGTATGTATTGCCGCTGCTGGGTGAATTCTTGCGGCGCTACCCGGCGATCACCCCGGACTGGCATTTCGACAACCGTCAGGTAGACCTGATCGGCCAAGGTTTCGACGCTGCGATTGGTGGCGGTTTCGAGTTACCGCTGGGGGTCGTGGCGCGTCGGCTGACCCCTGCCCATCGTGTGTTGGTGGCAGCCCCTGGGTACTTGAGCCAGCATCCGGTTATTGACGACCCGCAGGTGCTGGAGCGCCATGCCGGCATCTTGATTCGCTCACCGCAGACCGGCCGCGTGCGATCGTGGCCGCTGACCAGCCGTTGGCAAGCGCAGCAGCCGCTGCTGTTGCGCCAGGCGATGACCATGAGTGACTCTGATGCAGCGTGCGCCGTAGCCCAGCAGGGCTTGGGTATTGCATTGGTCAGCCTGCCGTTCGCCGTGCCTTACCTGCAGGCGGGCCAGCTGCAGAGGGTGTTGCCGGATTGGTATGTGGATGATGGGTACATCAGCCTGTATTACGCCGAGCACAAGCTACTGCCCGGCAAGACCCGGGCGTTCATCGAATTTGTGCAAGAGCAGTTCGCTGATGCTGGGTTGGCCCGCACATTCGATGCCCTTGCCGGTTAGGTGGCCGTTGGCAGGGCCGGCCCCATCGCCGGCAAGCCGGCTCCCACCTGGAGCGTGCCAGCATTTGGACGTTGAGCAGGACAGTTGCTCTCACAGGTACAGCGCCGGAACTCGCGGGCTGCGCGGTCATTGTGGGAGCCGGCTTGCCGGCGATGGGGCCGGTTCAGGCAACCTCGACGATGAAGAACAGTTGCGCTCCAAGGCCAACCTCGTCATCGACCTTTTTACCGATTAACTGTTGGCCTAGCGGTGAGCGGGGGGTAATGACCGTCACCAGGGCGTCCCCCTCGCCAATCTTCAACCCGGCCGCCTCCGGCCCCAGGAACACTTGCCGCTGAGCCCCCGCTTCATCTTCCAAGGTCACCAGGCTGCCGATCTGTACCCCCCGCGCCGGGTCATAGTCGCGCAGCACCAACTGCTGGTAAATCAGCAGCGCCTGGCGAATCTCGGCCGTGCGCCGCGCCTGGCCAGTGGCCAGGTAGGAGGCCTCAAGGCCAAGGGTGTCGTATTTGTTTTCAGCTATGTTTTCTTCGGCAGTGGCGGTTTCGTAGGCGGTTTGCGCTGCGCGGCGCAATACGTCCATGTCGCTTTCCAGGGCTGCAACGATACGCGTGAGCAGGGTGGCCTTGTTCATGATCAGTAACAGAACTCCAGCACGTTGGCCTGGCTCTTGTCGGTCGGCGCAGTGCGGTTTTGCGACAGCCAGAACTGGCACTTGGGGCTGTTGAGGTTGCGCGGGTTGCCTTGTGCGGCCTCGGCCGCCTGTTGCAGTTCCTGCTTGTGCAGGATGGCCTTGTAACGCTCGAACATCTCGCTTTGCGCATCCGCCGGTTGCGCAGGTGGGGCCGCTGGCCGGGCCAGGGCCGGGGCGACGGCCTGTGCCACCGGCTGCACCTGCTCGGGCCACAGGTGCACGGCCAGCCACAGGCTCAGCGCGATGGCCACGGCCCCAAGCCATAGGCCCAGCGCCACGCACAGGGTCAGTTGCACAGGCTTGAGGGTTATTTGCAGTTCACGATGGCGGGGCATGGCGGCCTCCTGGCAGGCGTTATGAGGGGCATTGTGGCATGGCGTCGGGCGCTTTTTCAGCGTTGGTGCTTTTGTCAGCGACAATTTAACCGCAGAATTCGTGATTTTGCGCAGGGCGAGGGCAGGGCACATGAAGGTCACCTGGGACATTTTCTGCAGTGTCGTGGACAACTACGGTGATATCGGCGTGACCTGGCGCCTGGCCCGGCAGCTGGTGGCCGAGCATGGGCTGGCGGTGCGGCTGTGGGTAGACGACCTGGGCGCTTTCGTGCCCCTGTGCCCAGGCGCCGACGCCAGCGCCGCACAGCAATGGCAGCAGGGTGTGGAGGTGCGCGCCTGGCCTGGCGAGTGGCAGCCGGTAGCGCCCGCCGATGTGGTGATCGGTGCCTTTGCCTGCCAGTTGCCCGTACAGTACGTCGAAGCGATGCGCGCACGTGCCAAGCCGATCCTTTGGCTTAACCTCGATTACCTCAGTGCCGAGGACTGGGTGGAGGGCTGCCACGGCTTGCCGTCGCCGCAGCCCAATGGCCTGCGCAAGGTGTTTTTCTTCCCAGGCTTTACCGAGAAAACTGGCGGGCTGCTACGCGAGGCTGCGTTGCTGGCGCAGCGCCAGGCCTTCGAGCAATCGCCACAGGCGCGAGCCGCCTTCCTGCAGGGCTTGGGTGTGGACGTGCAGGCCGGCGCGCAACTGGCCTCGCTGTTCGCCTATGAAAACCCGCAACTGGGCAGCTGGCTCGATGCATTGGCCACGGACACCTGTGCCACCCATCTGTTGGTACCGCAAGGCCGGATTCTTCCGGACCTGGCCAATTGGCTGGGCGAGTCGGGGCTCAAGGTCGGTGATGTGTTCCAGCGGGGGGCGCTGACGGTGCAGATCCTGCCGTTCGTCAGCCAGGACGACTATGACCGCCTGCTGTGGTGCTGCGACTTCAATGCCGTGCGTGGCGAGGACTCGTTCGTGCGCGCGCAATGGGCCGGCCGGCCGATGCTATGGCACATCTACGTGCAAGAGGAAAACGCCCACTGGGAAAAGCTCGACGCGTTCCTCGGGCTTTATCGACAGGGCCTGTCGGATGCTGCCGGCGAGGCGATGGTGGCCTTGTGGCGCGCCTGGAACATGAACTACGACATGCACCAGGCCTGGCAAGGGGCCCGTAAACACTGGGCGGAACTGCAGCGGCATGCCCGTGAATGGGCGGCACGCCAAGCCGCTCGGCCGGACCTCGCCAAGGCGCTGGTACAGTTTTACCGAAATTGGCTATGATATGCGGCCTCGATTTTTATAAATCCATCCAGATTCGGATACTTCGTAATGAAAACTGGTAAAGAACTGAAACCCGGTACCGTACTGCGGATCGACAACGACCCGTGGCTGGTTCAGAAAGCCGAGTTCACCAAATCGGGTCGCAACAGCGCGATCATGAAGACCAAACTGAAAAACCTGCTGACCGGCTACAAGACCGAAACCGTTTACGGTGCGGACGACAAGCTGGACGACGTGATCCTGGATCGCAAAGAAGCGACCCTGTCGTTCATCAGCGGTGACTCGTACACCTTCATGGACACCACCGACTACACCATGTACGAACTGAACGCCGAAGACATCGACGCCGTTCTGCCGTACATCGAAGAAGGCATGGAAGACATCTGCGAAGCCGTGTTCTTCGAAGGCCGTCTGGTGTCGGTAGAGCTGCCGACCACCATCAGCCGTCAGGTTGTCTACACCGAGAACGCTGCGCGTGGCGATACCTCGGGCAAGGTCATGAAGCCTGCCAAGCTGAAGAACGGTACCGAGATCCAGGTTGCCGACTTCATCCAGATCGACGAGTGGATCGACATCGACACTCGCGACAACAGCTTCAAGGGCCGTTCCAAGAAGTAATCCTTCTTGTGATGTGCACAAAAAACCCGGCCTCGGCCGGGTTTTTTTATACCTGTATTCAGACCGTTACATGCAGCCTGACATCCACATTGCCGCGGGTGGCATTGGAGTAAGGGCACACCTGGTGCGCCTTCTCCACCAGGCCTTCTGCGTCAGCCTGGGACAGGCCTGGCAGGTTGATGTGCAGGTCGATATCCAGGCCGAAGCCACCAGGAATCTGGCCAATGCCCACCTTGGCGGTGATCGAAGCGTCGCCAGGTAGTTGCTGTTTCTCCTGGCCGGCGACGAACTTCAGTGCGCCGATGAAGCAGGCCGAATAGCCGGCGGCGAACATCTGCTCGGGGTTGGTGCCGTCACCGCCCGCGCCGCCCAGTTCCTTGGGGGTGCTCAGCTTGACTTCCAGCTTGCCGTCGCTGGAGCGGGATTTACCGTCGCGACCGCCAGTGGAGGTGGCTTCTGCGATGTACAGCGGAGTGACCTTGTGCATTTTGAGCCTCGCTAGTGTGCTGTGCGCCCCGCATCAGGCGGGGGCATCGGGTGGGTACGGGATTTAAGTTAGCGCGCAATTAGTTTGCGCGCAAGATAAATCTTCACCGCTCGTCCGAACGGGCATTGCACAGCATAGCCGTCAGAGGTTCTTTTGCAGGCTGTCGCGCAACTCCAGCAGGTCGGCCTGCAGTTGTTGCAGGCGCTCCAGGCTGCGGCCGCTGGCCTTGAGAATGCATTGCGGCACCTCTTTGGCCTGCTGCTGCAGCGCGCGCCCCTTGTCGGTCAGTTGCACCAGCACCACCCGTTCATCCTCGCGGCTACGGGTCCGCTTGAGCAGGCCTTCGCTTTCCAGGCGCTTGAGCAATGGCGTGAGCGAGCCGGGGTCGGTGAGCAGGTGCTGGCTGATCTCGCCCACGGTCAGGCCGTCCTGTTCCCACAGCACCAGCATGGCCAGGTACTGCGGGTAAGTCAGGCCCAAGGCCTGCAGCAGTGGCTTGTAGACTTTGGTCATCAGCAACGAGGTGGAGTGCAGGGCGAAGCAGACCTGGTTGTCCAGCAGCAGCTCGTCGCAAGAAGCTTGGGTGTCGGCGTTCATGCAGGTCCTTGAATGTGATCAATGGAGAAATCTAGCACGCTGAAGGTTTGCGCGCTCATTGCCATCGCAGCTCGCTTCGTAATGCAAGGTCCCATGGGGGGATCGGGCTGAAGCGGCTCTTGAGGAATTCGAGCAGCAAGCGGCTGCGAGAGTTCGTTTCATGTGCCAGGCGCAGCGCATAAATACCGCTGGTCTCTGCCGCAGGCAGGCCGTTGTCGCAAAAAAGGGGCACCAGTTCGCCACGTAGCAGGTAGTCGCTGATGAGCCAGGTAGGCAGGTGGGCAATGCCCAGCCCGGCAAGCGCGCCGAACAGCAGCGTTTCGGCATTGTTGGCGGCCATGCGCATCCGCGCGGGCCGGTACAGCCGTGATTGCCCATCGACCTCGAAGCGCCAGGCGAAGGGTGGGGCCAGGCCGTCCCAGTCCAGCCCATCGTGATTGGGCAGTGCGCTGGGGCAGGCGGGTATGCCGCGGCTGGCCAGGTAGGCGGGGCTGGCGCAGGCGACGCGGACCATGTAGGCCAGCGGTGTGGCGACCAGGCGGGTATCGGCCAGTGGGCCTGCACGCAGCACCAGGTCGACTTCGCCCAGGTGGCTGCCGTGCAGGTCGACGAAGCTGTCGATCAGGCGCAGGTGAACATCCAGGCCGGGGTAGGCCACCAGGAAGTCGGCAATGGCCGGCGCCAGGTGGCGGCGGCCGAAAGCTGCAGGGGCGTCGATACGGATCAACCCCTCCGGAGCGCTGCTCAGTGACACGGCCTCGGCCCGCGCCAGGCGCAGCTCCTCGATGATGCGCCGGGCGCGTTCGGCGAAGGCGTTGCCAGCAGGCGTGGCGCGCACCGCATGGGTGCTGCGGGTGAACAGGCGGCTGCCCACCGCGCTCTCGAGGCTGTCGATGCGCCGGGCGACGGCGGAGGGGGTGAGTGGGTGGCGCCGGGCGGCCGCGGAAAAGCTGCCGGTCTCCAGCACATCGAGAAACAGGCTCAGTTGGTCGGTAAGGATATCTGGGCTCATGGCTGCCTTGCTTTTGCATAAATCGCACAGCCATTGTGCGTTGCTGTGCGTTTCCCCGCCAGAGCGCAATCGTTAGCATGCCCGTATTGTCAACGCAGGCGGATGAGGCCCTGATGATCGAGTGGTTGTTGTATATCGTGCTGGGCGCAGCCTTGGGCACCATGGGTGGGTTGTTCGGTATTGGCGGCGGGTTGATCGCCATCCCGGCGTTGGGTGTGCTGTTCGGGCTCGATCAGCAACTGGCCCAGGGCACGGCCTTGGTGATGGTGGTACCGAACGTGCTGCTGGCGCTGTGGCGCTATCACCAGCGTAACCGCATCGAGTTGCGCCATGCCGTGCCGCTGTCGGTGTGCAGCTTGGTGTTCGCCTGGTTGGGCTCGATCTGGGCCGTGGGTATCGATGCGCAGGCCATGCGCTTGGGCTTTGTCGGCTTTCTGGTGGCGCTGGCCCTGTGGAACGTGGTGCGCATGTTCCTCAAATCCGCTCCGGCAAGCGCCGAGCTGCGCCATCCCTGGCCCTGGCTGGGTGTGCTGGGCTGCTTCAGCGGCACCATGGGCGGCTTGTTCGGGGTGGGCGGGGCGGTGGTGGCCACGCCGATTCTGACCAGTGTGTTCGGCGCCACACAGGTGGTGGCGCAAGGGCTGTCCCTGGCACTGGCAGCGCCGAGCACCATGGTCACCTTGCTTACCTATGGCGTGCATCACAGTGTCGACTGGGGCGTGGGGTTACCGTTGGCGGTAGGCGGCCTGCTCAGTATCAGCTGGGGAGTGCGGCTGGCCCATGCGTTGCCGGAGAAGGTGCTGCGGGCGATGTTTTGTGCGTTTTTGGTGGTGTGTGCGGTGATGCTGGGCTTCGAGCTTTAGCGGTTGGCGTGTGCACTGGCCATCACTGAAAGCCCTCGATGATGTAGTCAGCCATGCAATCGGTGATCGGTGACTGGTTTTGTGCATTGCGCAGCAGCATCACGTTGGCCATGGGCAGCTCAGGCAAGCCGTCCTGCTCGCCCAGGATGCGGATATTGCCGCCGATCAGGCTCTGCAACTGCGCGGTCACTGCCAGCCCTGCCGTGACGATGGCGAAGATCGCCGCCAGGCTGGGGCTGGTGTAGGCAATACGGTAGTCGATGCCCTGGGCCTCCAGGGCATTGCAGGTCCAGGCGCGGCAGAAGCAGTCGGTGTTGAACAGCGCCAGCGGTATGGGCCGTTGCTCCTGTGGGCAGAAGCTGTCGGCGGCGGCCCACACCAGGCGTTCCTGGCGCAGCAACTGGCCAACCTCGTTGCCGGGCTCCCGGGTGACGATGGTCAGGTCCAGGTCCTGGCGCAGCATCAGGTGTTTCGACGAATCACAATGCACCTCTACCTGCACCAGCGGGTAGGCCTGGGCGAAACTCGACAGGATGGTTGGCAAGAACCGCATGGCGTAGTCGTCGGGTGTACCGATGCGCACCAGCCCGACCATGTGCGGCATACGTAGGGTGTTGAACACTTCGCCATGCAGCTTGAGGATACGCCGTGCGTAGCCCAGCAGTATCTGGCCCTCGGCGGTCAGGCGCACCTGGCGGCCGTCGCGCTCGAACAACTGGCGCTGCAGCACGTCCTCCTCCAGGCGTTTCATCTGCATGCTGACGGCCGACTGGGTGCGGTTGACCACTTCGCCAGCACGGGTGAACCCCCCTTGCTCGGCAATGGCGACGAAGGTGCGTAGCACGTCAGCATCGAGGCTCTGGTAGTGGGACATTGCATCAATCTCCTAGATGCATTGCATAAGAAACATTCGTTGGATTGATCTTAAGCCTGGCGCGAGACTGAAGCCATCAACACGGAGGGCTTCACGATGAAAGGTCATGTCAGCAGCATTCAACACCCTGCCTTCTCCTTCAAGCACCTGTGGCATGCTGCCTTGCAGCGTCCGGCTCGCTGGCTGGAGCTGTACCGCCAGCGCCGGGAACTGGCCAGTCTCAGCGATGCGACGTTGCAGGATCTGGGGTTGAGCCGGGCCGATATCCAGCAGGAGGCAGAGCGGCCATTCTGGGATGATCCGCTGCGCAGGTGAGGGGGCGATGCGCCGCACATGCGGCGCTCGGTCATGCGGGTGCTGAAGAGGCTTTGGCCGGCACCTGCCTCAACGGCGCACCTGCTTGAGGGTTTCGGCAATCAGAAACGCCAGCTCCAGCGACTGGTCGGCATTCATGCGTGGGTCGCAATGCGTATGGTAACGATCCGACAGCCCATCTTCGGTGATCGGGCGTGCGCCACCGATGCACTCGGTGACGTTCTGCCCGGTCATCTCGATGTGGATGCCACCGGCATGGCTGCCTTCGGCCTGGTGCACCTGGAAGAACTGCTTCACCTCATCGAGAATCTGCGCGAAGTCACGGGTCTTGTAGCCGCTGCTGGCCTTGATGGTATTGCCGTGCATCGGGTCCGAACTCCACAGCACCTTGCGCCCCTCGCGCTCGACGGTGCGGATCAGCCCGGGCAGGTGCTCACCGACCTTGCCGGCGCCCATGCGCACGATGAGGTTGAGGCGCCCCGGGTCGTTGGCCGGGTTGAGCGTGTCGATCAGGCGGATCAGCTCTTCGGGGTTCATGCTCGGGCCAACCTTGACCCCGATAGGGTTATGCACCCCACGCAGGAATTCCACATGCGCGCCGTCGAGCTGGCGGGTGCGGTCGCCGATCCACAGCATGTGCGCCGAGCAATCGTAGTAGTCGCCGGTCAGGCTGTCCTGGCGCACGAAGGCTTCTTCGTAGTTCAGCAGCAGTGCCTCGTGGGCGGTGAAAAAGCTGGTTTCGCGCAATTGCGGGGCGCTGTCCAGGCCGCAGGCGCGCATGAAGGCCAGGGTCTCGTCGATGCGGTTGGCCAACTGGTGGTATTTGTCGGCCAGCGCCGAGTTGGCGATGAAGTCCAGGTTCCACTTGTGCACCTGGTGCAAGTCGGCGAAACCGCCTTGGGCGAAGGCGCGCAGCAGGTTGAGGCTGGCGGTGGCCTGGTGGTAGGCCTGCAGCAGGCGGTCTGGGTCGGGTACACGGCTTTTTTCGTCGAAGCCGATGCCGTTGACGATGTCGCCGCGGTAGGCCGGCAAGGTCAGGTTGCCGATGGTTTCGTCGCCCGATGAACGTGGCTTGGCGAACTGCCCGGCCATGCGCCCGACTTTGACCACCGGGCAGCCGGCGGCGAAGGTCATGACGATGGCCATCTGCAGCAACACCTTGAAGGTGTCACGGATCTTCGCGGCAGAGAACTCGGCGAAGCTCTCGGCACAGTCGCCGCCCTGCAGCAGGAAGGCACGGCCTTCGGTGACCTCGGCGAACTGCCGGCGCAGCTCGCGCGCCTCCCCGGCGAACACCAGCGGCGGGTAGCTGGCCAAGGTCTGCTCGACCTTGAGCAGATGCGCGGCATCGGGGTAGGTCGGTTGCTGCTGGATCGGCAGGGCACGCCAGCTGTCAGGGCTCCACGGTCGGTTCATCACAGGCTCGGTCTTGTCGGTTATAGGCTGCCTGCCATGGTAACAGTTGGCGCTGAGCTTGTTGCATCCGGGACGTTGGCGGACAATGCGCGTTTTTGCGCGGGCGGGTGGCAGGTTCATGGCGACGGAGCGGGAAGAGCGGCTGTTGGCTCGGGTCGAGGATGCCTTCGGGGTCATCAGTGTGTATGAGGTGGAGGATTACCGCTTCCTCGAATTTGGCGATGCCATCGAGCAAAGCTGCGTGTTCACAGCTGACCCCAGCTGGCTCGAGTACGACTACACCCGCGCCATGCTGGTGGGGGCGCTGTGCCACGAGCAGCCTGAAAGCGCACTGTTCCTTGGCCTGGGCGCCGGCACCCTGACCCAGGCCTGCATGAAGTTCTTGCCGCTGGAAGACATCGAGGCCATCGAGCTGCGCCCGGATGTGCCGCGCCTGGCCATGGAGTACCTGGGCCTGGACGACGACCCGCGCCTGTATGTGCGGGTGGGCGATGCCCTGGAGCTGCTGCCCACGGCAGAGAAAACCGACCTGTTGTTCGTCGACCTGTACACCGACCACGGCCCGGGTGTCGGCCATCTGGCCTGGACCTTTCTGGAAAATTGCCAGAAGCAGCTCAACCCCGGTGGTTGGCTGGTGATCAACCAGTGGGCCAGTGATGACGGCAGGCCGCTCGGCGCGGCGCTGTTGCGCGGCTTGTACCACCGGCATTACTGGGAGCTGCCGGTGAAGGAGGGCAATGTGATCCTGCTGGTGCCGGCGGACCTGGAGCAAACGTTGGACCTGGATGGCCTCAGGGGCCGGGCTGCAGCCTTGGCGCCACAGCTGGGGTACAGCCTGGAGGGGTTGATCAAGGAAATTCGCCCCGCCACGTGAAGGGCGTGCCAGGGGGTTGAGATAAACGTTTCAGCCGCTGGTCGCTGATGGCCGGGTACTGGCCCCTTGCCCGTGAAAATTTTCCACACTTCCCTCCATTAATTCGGGTATAGTACGCGCCGGTCTTTTAGCGGACCTCAAAATCAGGTGGTGCAAATCCTCCGAGTCCAGCTTCGGCTGCACGTCCGCTAGGCGGACCTTCCCAAGTATTTCTTTTTCAATCGTTTTCGCAAATCCCCGCCGCCAGAGCTGCCTGGGTGACCATTTGGTCTTTCAAGGCATGTGCAGCTTTGGAGCATGGGTCTTTGCGGATGCACATAGAGGCAGACCCATGACCCAGGAAACCGGCGGATTCGCCGCTCTCGATCTCAATCCGAATATCGTCGCTGCTGTTGTAGCCACTGGCTACGAAGAGCCTTCGGCTATTCAGCATCAATCGATCCCGATCATCCTCGCCGGTCACGACATGATCGGCCAGGCGCAGACTGGCACCGGCAAGACCGCTGCCTTCGCCCTGCCGATCCTCAACAAGATCGACGTGAGCAAGCGCGAACCGCAAGCCCTGATCCTGGCGCCAACCCGTGAGTTGGCGCTGCAAGTAGCTACCGCTTTCGAAACCTACGCCAAGCAGATGCCGGGCGTTAACGTGGTGGCTGTATACGGTGGTGCCCCGATGGGCCCACAACTGCGTGCCATTCGCAACGGCGCGCAAATCGTCGTGGCCACCCCGGGCCGTCTGTGCGACCACCTGCGTCGCGACGAGAAAGTCCTGTCCACCGTGCAGTACCTGGTACTGGACGAAGCCGACGAAATGCTCAAGCTGGGCTTCATGGATGACCTCGAAGTGATCTTCGATGCCATCCCTGCCAGCCGTCAGACCGTTTTGTTCTCCGCGACCCTGCCGTCGTCGATCCGCTCGATCGCCGAACGTCACCTGCGTGAGCCCAAGCACGTCAAGATCCAGAGCAAGACCCAGACCGTCACCGCGATCGACCAGGCTCACCTGATGGTCCACGCCGACCAGAAGATCCCGGCTGTTCTGCGTTTGCTGGAAGTGGAAGAGTTCGACGCACTGATCGCCTTCGTGCGTACCAAGCAAGCCACCCTGGACCTGGCCGCCGCGCTGGAAGCCAAAGGCTACAAGGCTGCTGCGCTGAACGGCGACATCGCCCAGAACCAGCGTGAGCGCGTTATCGACTCGCTCAAGGACGGCCGCCTGGACATCGTCGTCGCCACTGACGTCGCTGCCCGTGGTCTGGACGTACCGCGCATCACCCACGTGTTCAACGTGGACATGCCGTACGACCCAGAGTCCTACGTGCACCGTATCGGCCGTACCGGCCGTGCCGGTCGCGAAGGCCGTGCACTGCTGCTGGTCACCCCGCGTGAACGCCGCATGCTGCAGGTCATCGAGCGCGTTACCGGGCAGAAGGTTGCCGAGGCGCGCCTGCCGAACGCTCAGGCCGTGCTGGATGCGCGTATCAAGAAGCTGACCTCGAGCCTGGCGCCGCTGGTGGCCGAAGCAGAAGCCACCCACGGTGAGCTGTTCGACCGCCTGACCGAAGCCCTGGGTTGCAGCCCGCGTGCCCTGTCCGCAGCCCTGCTGCGCAAGGCCACCAATGGCCAGGCGCTGGACCTGGCAGCGGTAGAACGCGAACAGCCGCTGGTACCAAGCTTCGCACCGCGCGGTGAGCGCTCGGAGCGTGGTGACCGTGCCGAGCGTAGCGACCGTGGTGAGCGCGAGCGTCGTGCGCCACTGCCGCTGGCCGAAGGTCGCGTGCGTTGCCGTACCGCGCTGGGTGCCCGTGATGGTATCGCTGCCAAGAACCTGCTGGGTGCGATCCTCAACGAAGGTGGCCTGGCCCGTGATGCGATCGGTCGCATCCAGGTGCGTGACAGCTTCAGCCTGATCGAGCTGCCGGAAGACGGCCTCGAGCGCCTGCTGACCAAGCTCAAGGACACCCGCGTGGCTGGCAAGCAGTTGAAGCTGCGTCGCTACCGCGAAGATTGATCCTGGCGTAATGAAAAAATCCCCGGCTTAGGTCGGGGATTTTTTTTGCTTGTGCTTCTTTGGGGCTGCCATTGCATGCAGGCCTGTTGCGGCACAACGCTGCCGCTTTTCAGTCGAAGCGGTAAATGTCCATCCCCAGCGCGCCGAGGGTAAACCCTTGGTGCACGATGCCAAACCTGCCACCGGCCCCGAGGGCGAAGAACAACGGCAAGAAATGCTCATCACTGGGATGGTTACGCGACGCAAACGGCGCTTGTTGCTTGAAGTCCAGCAGCGCGGCCTGGTCGTCTTCGCCCAGCTTTTCCACCACCCAATCGCGAAATGCCAGCGCCCAAGGCTCGATCACGTCCGGCCCTGCATGCCAGTCCAGCTCGCCCAGGTTATGGGTGATGCTCCCAGAGCCGACCAGCAACACACCCTCGCTGCGCAGCCCGGCCAACGCTCGGCCGACCTTGATTTGCTGCGCCGGCCCCATGTGGCTCGGGAGCGACACCTGAATCAGCGCAATGCTTGCATCGGGATACATCAACGACAGCGGCACCCAGGCCCCATGGTCGAAGGGCCGCTGGACATCCAGGCGAGCCGGCAGGCCAGCGGCGTTGAGCCGCGCGCTGACGTTCGCCGCCAGTTGCGGTTGGCCAGGCGCAGGGTACTGAACGGCATAAAGCGCTGCGGGAAAGCCGTAGAAGTCATGCCAGGTCTGCGGCTGTGGGTTGGCGGTCACCAGCAGTTCGTGGCTTTCCCAGTGCGCCGACACCACCACGATCGCCTTCGGGCGTGGCAGGGCATTGGCCAGCTGGGCCAGCGCTGGCCCGCTGGCGCCGGGTTGCAGGGCGAGCATCGGAGAGCCGTGGGAAATGAACAGGCTGGGCAGCATGGTAGGGTCCTGAGGGGTAAGATGCAGTCATCTTCGATCAGTCACCGATCGATTTCCAATATAAGATTTTTGCCCAAATAATCTAAAAACCTGGAGGAACTATGGAGCAGGCGTTCTGGCACCAAAAGTGGGCCGATAACCAGATCGGTTTTCACCAGGCCCAGGCAAACCCCTACCTGCAACGCTACTGGCCGGGGCTTGGCCTGGCTGCCGGCAGCCGGGTGCTGGTGCCGTTGTGCGGCAAGAGCCTGGACCTGGCCTGGCTGGCGGGGCAGGGCTATCGCGTGCGGGGTGTGGAGCTGTCGCGCCGGGCCGTGGAGGACTTCTTCCAGGAGCAGGGGCTGCAGGCGCAGGTTCGGCAACAGGGTGCGTTCGAAGTGTGGAGCAGTGGTGAGGTGGAGCTGTGGTGTGGTGATTTCTTCGCCTTGCGCGCCGAGGATGTGGCCGATTGCGTGGGGCTGTATGACCGAGCTGCGTTGATTGCCCTGCCTCCGGCAATGCGTGAGCGGTACATGGGTTTGCTTTCGCGGCTGCTGCCTGCGGGCCGTGGGCTTGTGGTGACCTTGGATTACGAGCAGCGTCTGCTGGCGGGGCCGCCGTTTTCGGTCGCCGACGAGGAAGTGCGGCGTGGGTTTGCCGGGTGGCAGGTGGAGGAGCTGGAGGCGCAAGACGTGATCGGGGAAAGCCCTAAGTTCTTGCAGGCGGGGGTGAAGTGCCTTGTTGAGCGGGCCTATCGCGTACGGTTCTGATGTGGGTTTGCCTGTGCTGGCCCTATCGTCGGCAAGCCAGTTGCTCCCACCACCCCTACAGCGCTGAAGATTACCGTCTCAAATATGCAGGCCGGCTGCATGAAAAAGGGCGACCGTAGTCGCCCTTGATTGGTGCCTGAACAATCAACCCCGGCGGCGCAGCGCCTCGATGCGCTCTTCCAGCGGCGGGTGGCTCATCAGCAGGCCGGCCAGGCCATGCTTGAGGCCGCCATTGATGCCGAATGCCTTCATGGTGTCGGGCATGTGCACTGGCAGGCCCTGCTCTACGCGCAGGCGCTGCAGGGCGCCGATCATCGCGGCGGTGCCGGCCAGTTGTGCGCCGGCTTCGTCGGCGCGGTATTCACGGCGGCGCGAGAACCACATGACGATCATGCTGGCGAGGATGCCCAGGACCAACTCGGCGACGATGGTCGCCACGTAGTAGGCAATGCCTTGGCCCTCTTCGTTCTTGAATATCACCTTGTCGACGAAGTTGCCGATGATGCGGGCGAAGAACATCACGAAGGTGTTCACCACGCCTTGTACCAGCGCCAGGGTGACCATGTCCCCGTTGGCCACGTGGCCAATCTCGTGGGCCAGCACGGCGCGAACTTCATCAGGCGAGAAGCGTTCCAGCAGGCCTTGGGATACGGCTACCAAAGCGTCGTTGCGGTTCCAGCCGGTGGCGAAGGCGTTGGCCTCGTAGGCGGGGAAGATACCCACCTCGGGCATCTTGATGCCGGCTTCGCGGGACAGCTCTTCGACCGTCTGCAGCAGCCACTGCTCGTGGCGGGTACGCGGCTGGGAGATGATCTGGGTGCCGGTGCTCATCTTCGCCATCCACTTGGAGATGAACAGCGAAACGAGGGAGCCGGCGAAGCCGAACACGGCGCAGAAGACCAGCAGGCTGCTGAGGTTGAGGTCAACCCCGTTGGCGGCCATGAACCCGTTGAAGCCGAACAGGCTCAGGGTAATGCTTGCAACCAGCACCACCGCAAGGTTGGTGGCTACAAACAACAGAATGCGCATCATGGTTGTTACGTTCTCCTGACGGATGAGTGTGTTGCGTATGCGGGGTATATAAGGGGCCGGGCGCGCCGATTCAATCGGGGGACTATTTCAAACTGTGTACGGCGGAGTATGGCAGAGGATCCGGTTGGGGCTGTGAGCTAGAGCGTTGCAGGATGTAAGAAAGGTATTTGGGGGTTGTAGGGGGCTGCTTTGCAGCCCAATCGCCGGCAAGCCGGCTCCCACAAGTACCCCGTAATGCTGAAGAATTGTGCTGTGCCTGTGAGGGCCAGCAAGCTGGCTCCCACGGATACCCCGCAATGCTGAAGAATGGTGCTGTGCCTGTGAGGGCCAAGCTGGCTGCCACAGATACCCCGCAGTTCTTAAGGCGTGCGCTGTACTTGTGGGAGCCGGCTTGCCGGCGATGAGGCCGGTACTTACTGCGAATAAGTGCGCAGGAAGTTGCCAATCCGGCCAATCGCCGCTTCCAGATCATCCACCCGCGGCAATGTCACCACGCGGAAGTGGTCCGGCCACGGCCAGTTGAACGCCGTACCCTGCACGATCAGCAGCTTTTCCGACAGCAGCAGGTCCAGCGCGAACTTCTCGTCATTCAGGATCGGGCAAACCTTCGGATCGATCCGCGGGAAGGCATACAGCGCACCCATCGGCTTGACGCAGCTGACCCCGGGGATCTCATTGAGCAATTCATAGGTGCGGTTGCGCTGCTCCAGCAGCCGGCCCGGCGGCAGCACCAGGTCATTGATGCTCTGGTAACCGCCCAGCGCAGTCTGGATGGCGTGCTGAGCCGGCACGTTGGCGCACAGGCGCATGTTGGCCAGCATGTCGATGCCTTCGATGTAGCTCTGGGCGTGATGCTTGGGCCCGGAGATGATCAGCCAGCCGGAGCGGAAGCCCGCCACCCGGTACGACTTGGACAGGCCGTTGAAGGTCAGGCACAGCAAGTCCGGGGCCAGTGACGCGGTGCTGATGTGCACGGCTTCGTCATAGAGGATCTTGTCGTAGATCTCGTCAGAGAACACCACCAGGTTGTGCTGGCGGGCCAGCTCCAGCATGCCCAGCAGCAACTCTTTGGAATAGACGGCGCCGGTCGGGTTGTTCGGGTTGATGATGACCAGGGCCTTGGTGTTCGGGGTGATCTTGGCCTTGATGTCTTCAAGGTCAGGGAACCAGTCGGCCTGCTCGTCGCACAGGTAATGCACCGGCTTGCCGCCAGCCAGGCTCACTGCAGCAGTCCACAGCGGGTAGTCGGGCGCCGGGATCAGCACTTCGTCGCCGTTGTTGAGCAGCGCCTGCATCGACATCACGATCAGCTCGGACACACCATTGCCCAGGTAGATGTCCTCGATGGTGACGCCTTCGATTTCCTTCTGCTGGCAGTACTGCATCACCGCCTTGCGCGCGCTGAACAGGCCTTTGGAGTCGCTGTAGCCCTGGGCAGTGGGCAGGTTGCGGATCACATCCTGGAGAATTTCGTCCGGCGCCTCGAAGCCAAACGGCGCCGGGTTGCCGATGTTCAGCTTGAGGATGCGATGGCCTTCCTCTTCCAGACGTTTGGCGTGCTTGAGCACCGGGCCGCGAATGTCGTAGCAGACATTGGCGAGCTTGTTCGATTTGCTGAACTGCATGATGTGATCCCGATTGAGAATACGCGGTGCGCCGCCGTCGAAAGGTTTGAAAGGGCGGGGCGCGGGTGCCAGACTTGAGGCCTTGCACACGAAGCCAACTAATATACGTGCCACCCGCGCTACGGAAAAGACGGCGCGAGGTGAAATTCAGCCTGCCGAGGTCCACACATGCAAAAGATCGACAAAACCCTGGAACAATGGCGTGCGATGCTTGACCCGGAGCAGTACCAGGTGTGCCGCCTGAAGGGCACCGAACGGCCGTTCTCTGGCAAGTACAACAGCGAAAAGCGTGCGGGTACCTACCAGTGCATCTGCTGCGGCCTGGCGCTGTTCGATTCGACCACCAAATTCGACTCTGGCTGTGGCTGGCCGAGTTTTTACGCGCCGATCGAAGACAGCGCGATGATCGAGACGCGCGACACCTCCCACGGCATGATCCGCACCGAGGTGACCTGCGCGCAATGTGATGCTCACCTGGGCCATGTATTCCCCGACGGGCCGCCACCGACCGGCCTGCGTTACTGCATCAATTCGGTGTGCCTGGACTTCAAACCGCGTGACGGAGCCTGACCATGGCTGAATCGATACTCGACATCCCCTGTGTGACCCTGGCCGGTGAACGCAAGCTGCTGGGCGACTTTGCCGGCAAAGCGGTGCTGGTGGTCAATACCGCCAGCCAGTGCGGTTTCACCCCGCAGTACAAGGGGCTGGAGCAACTCTGGCAACATTACCGCGAGCGCGGCCTGGTTGTACTGGGGTTCCCCTGTAACCAGTTCGGCAAGCAGGAGCCGGGGGAAGCGCGGGAAATCGCGCAGTTCTGCGAGCGTAATTTCGGCGTGAGCTTCCCGCTGTTTCGCAAGGTGGAGGTCAACGGCCCTGGTGCCCACCCGCTGTTCGTCGAGCTCAAGCAGCGTGCGCCCGGCCTGCTCGGGTCGCAGAAGATCAAGTGGAACTTCACCAAGTTTCTGCTGGAGCCGGCCAGCGGCAAGGTCACGCGTTATGCGCCCACCACCAAGCCGCAGGCACTGGAGGCTGATATCGAACGTGTGCTCAGCCGCTAAGGGGCACCCAATGGTCGATCAGCGCCAGTAGCTCTTCACGCCGGAACGGCTTGGCCAGGTAGTCGTTCATGCCCGCCGCCCGGCAGCGTTCGCGCTCCTCGGGCATGGCGTTGGCAGTCAGGGCGACGATCGGCAGCTCAGGCCAGCGGCCACTCTGGCGGATGCGTCGGCTGGCCTCATAGCCGTCCATCACCGGCATGTTGCAGTCCATCAGCACCAGGTCGAAGTCTTCCTGCTCCAGCCACTCCAGCGCCTCGACGCCCTGGGTGGCCACCTGTATCCGGCAGCCGAGCTTGGCCAGCATGCCCTTGGCCACCAGTTGGTTAACCGGGTTGTCCTCCACCAGCAGAATGCGCGCCCGGCCGTCGGTAGCGGTAAGCGTCGGGATGGCCAGCGGGTGTTCCGGAGCCTGGCCCTGCAGGGTGCGGCGCAGGGTCTGATACAAGGCATTGCGCGCCAGGGGGCGGGCCAGCTGGTGCAGCGGGGCCAGTTGCGCCGACTGTTCTGGCGACAGGAAGTTGCCGTAGGCCGTCACCAGCAGGATCGGCGCTTTCAGCGCAGGGCGTAGCTGGAACAAATGGTCCAAATCGTCAGTGATCAACAGGTCGATGGCACCGCCCGCCAGTGCCTGGGCACTGTCATGCCTCGCGTAGCTCAGGCCCCAGCGCGGCAGCACGTCCTGCAGCAATTCGGCAAGGCCACTGCCGGCATCGCTCAGCGCCACGACGTGGCCCTGCAGCGGCGCAGGGGCGATGGCCTCGGTGTGGGTGGGCAGGGGTAATTCGGCGCTGAAGCAGCTACCCACCCCTGGCTCGGAGCGTATGTGCAGGTGGCCGTGCATGGCTTTGCACAGGTTGCGGGTCAGTGCCAGGCCCAGGCCCGTGCCGCCATATTGCCGGGTAATGCCGGCACCGGCCTGGGTGAACGGCTGGAAGATGCGTGCCTGCGCATCTTCGGGAATGCCGATGCCGGTGTCGCGTACCTCCAGGCGTATGCCGCCGACGAGGGTGCTCAGGCACACGTCGACGCGGCCGAAGCGTGTGAACTTCAGGGCATTGGACAGCAAATTGCTCACTACCTGGCGTACCCGGGTCGGATCGCCGAGTACCGAACTTGGAAAGTCACTGGCGATCAGGCAGGTCAGCTCGACGTTTTGCGCGACGTTCTGCGATAAAAGGTTGGCCGTGTCCTCCACCATCGCGCCCAGGTCGAAGGGGATGCGTTCGAGTTCCAGCTGCCCTGCATCGAACTTGGACAGGTCGAGGATATCGTTGAGCAGTTCCACCAGCACCTTGCCCGAGTCGTGGGCGATCGACAGCTGCTGGCGCTGCTCACTCTCCAGCGGGCTGTCCAGGGCCAGGGCGATCATGCCGAGCATGCCATTGAGCGGGGTGCGGATTTCGTGGCTCATGTTGGCCAGAAACGCTGCACGGGCCTGGGCCATGTCCAGAGCGCGCTGGCGGGCATGCTCCAGCTCTTGGTTGGACTGGCTCAGGCGGCTGTTGCTGGCCTTGAGCTCTTCGGTGCGGGCCGAAACGATGTCTTCCAGCTCGTTGAGGTACTGGGTCAGTCGGTTTTCGGCAGTGCGCCGTTGCTGGATCTCGGTGGCCATGCTGACCAGTTGCTGGTTGGCGACCTTCACCAGCACGCCGATCTCATCGAGTTCATGCCCGGGAGGGCAATCGAGGCGGGTTTGCCCGGGGTGGCGGGGGTCGCGGCCGCTGAGTGCACCGATCACCTTGACCAGCGGTTTGGTCAGCATCATGTAGAACAGGGCCAGGAGAATGCCGGTGAGGACCAGGCTGCGGGCGAAGCCATTGAGCAGGGTGACCCCGGCGCGGTCCAAAAAACGGCTGCCGAAGGCGAAGGTGTCGACGTCCAGGTACAACGTGCCGAGATACTCTTCGGGCATATGGGTGAGGAACAGGCGCTCTTGGAACTGGCGCTGTTCACCGAACAGAAAATCGCTCACCGGCCGGTAGCTGTCCTGCAGCCGGATGCGTTCGACATCAGCCAATACGGTTTCGTTGTTGTCGATCAGGCGCGCGCGGAACACGGCCGGTGACTGCAGCAGGCCCCGGGTCAGCTCGAGCGCCAGCTCCGAGTCGATGTTGTAGGCGATGCGCGAGGCCGGGTTGTGGCTGATTTGCAGCAACGCTTCCACTTCTCGGTTGATGGATGCGTCTTCGCTGGCATAATCGATGCCGATCTGGATGAGACTGAGCAATGTTCCCAGGATGAAGCCCACCAGGACTGTCAACCGGGCTTGCTTGTATGACAGGCGATTGGTGAACTTGATATCCATGAGTCCCGAGCCGGTTTCACGTCCCTTGCGCTGCGCAAGCATAGCCGATCAGCCACGGCTGCTGGTGGGCCTGTCGCACATTCAGCTTCAAACTTCACCTGTCTTGCTAGGAGTCGTCATGGACGCCCGCTTGAATGCTTTTCTGGAACGCGCAGAGTCCGTGCTGGCGCGCCTTGAGCCGCTGCTGCCGGCACCGCGTCCGGACATCGACTGGAACACCACGTTGGCTGCGCGCTGGCAGCGCGATGGCCGTACCGGCTACTTGATGCCGTTGCACGTCAGCCTGGACATCCGCCTGACCGACCTGATCGGCGTGGACAAGCAACGCGACCAACTGGGCCGCAATACCCATCAGTTCATCAACGGTCTGCCTGCCAACCACGCGCTGCTGTGGGGCTCGCGTGGTACCGGCAAGTCGTCGCTGGTACGCGCGCTGCTGGCCGAACACGCCGCTGCCGGCCTGCGCCTGATCGAGATCGAGCGTGACCACCTGGCTGATTTGCCGCGTGTGGTCGAGCAACTGCAGAAACTGCCGCAACGTTTCGTCCTGTTCTGCGACGACCTGTCGTTCGAAGCCGGGGAGGGCGACTACCGGGTGCTCAAGAGCGTGCTCGACGGCTCGCTGGAGCAGGCGCCGGACAACGTGCTGTTGTACGCCACTTCCAACCGTCGTCACCTGGTGCCGGAGAAAGAGAGCGACAACGAAAACTGGAAGCGCGTCGACGGCGAACTGCACCCCAGCGAGGCGGTGGAGGACAAGATCGCCTTGTCCGACCGTTTTGGCCTGTGGCTGTCGTTCTACCCGTTCACCCAGGAGCATTTCCTCGATGTGGTCGAGCACTGGGTAGGCCAGCTGGCGGCCTCTGCCGGCTTGGCCTGGCAGCGTGACGAAGCGCTCGACATACTCGCCGTGCGCTGGGCCACCGGCCGCGGCAACCGTAATGGCCGTTGTGCCTACCAGTTCGCCCGTTATTGGGTAGGGCTGCAATTGTTGGAGCAGAAATAAATGATCGACCTCAATGCCAGTGGCGCCGGCCTCGACGGCTACGACCTGCTGGCTGCGCAAGTGCAGGCACTGTTCGCTGACGAGCGTGACTTCATCGCCAATGCCGCGCAGTTTTCGGCGTTCTTGTACCACCAGGTGGATGACCTGAACTGGGCCGGGTTTTACCTCAACCGTAATGAAGAGCTGGTACTGGGCCCGTTCCAGGGGCAAGTGGCCTGTGTGCGCATTCCGTTCAGCCGCGGCGTGTGCGGTGCAGCAGCGGCCACCCGGCAGACCCAGCGGGTGGATGACGTGCACGCCTTCCCGGGGCATATTGCCTGCGACAGCGCCTCCAATAGCGAGTTGGTCATCCCGCTGGTGAAGGAGGGCAGGCTGATTGGTGTGCTCGACCTGGACAGCCCGAAGCTGGCGCGTTTCAGTGAGGCGGACCAGCGCGGGCTGGAGCGGTTGGCGGCAGTCTTTCTGGAGTTGACCGACTGCTGATTAGCGTTATCAGGGCTGCTGCGCAGCCCATCGCCGACATGCCGGCGATGGGCTCGTTTTTCACATCAATCGTAGATGACCCGCTTTTTCCAGGTTTCTTCCTGGTCGGTCTTGAGCCCCTGGGTCAGTGCGTTTTCGTCATTCTCCGCCGGTTCCATCTGGTCCAGCACCTGGGCATTGGCCCGGGCCAGCAGTTTCTCCAGATAGGTCAGTTGCTCTTCATACACCTTCGGTTCAGGCTGCTTGCGCAGGTACTGCACGCCGCGCTCGAACGCCAGGCGAGCCTGGCCCGGTTGTTCCTGTTGCAGCGCTTGCTGGCCCAGGTTGTTGAAGAACTCGATGTGCAGCAGTACCAGCAGGTGGCGAATTTCCTTTACCCAGTGCTTGCCCTCGGTGGTTTGCAGGACATTTTCCTGAGTAGCCTTGACGATCTGTGTGTGCAAAGCCTCGAGCAAGAAGCGCACATCCTTGGCCTTGGCCTCGGTATGGATCGGGCTGGGCGGGTTGTTCACCGGGATTCGCTCGCCTTGGGCAACCAGGCCGTCCAGTTCGGCAATGCGTGCCTTGAGTTCGGCATTGTTCTTGTCCAGCGCCAATTGCCGCTGAGTGAGATTGAGCTCCAGACGCGTGAGCAACAGTTTGAGCGCCGGGGTCATGAACTGGCCGGGGAAGGTCTCGGTGATTTCGCCACAGCGGCGTACGCGGTCGGCGAGTTCGATCTTCAGCCGCGCGCGCTCCAGTTTGCTGTTCTCGACCACGTTGTTGAGGTAGCCGATCACGATCAGCAACGCGATACCCGCAACGATGAGCAGTGTGATCAGAAGTGGTGTCACCGTTAACGCCTCATCAGGAAGTTTTACATTGAGAGTGTAGCGAACAGGCCAGCCAGGGCGCCACGTGACTCTGTGTCGGCTCGTCGCCGGATTTCTCCAGTGATGGCACTTTGCGTTCAGCCCGCCAGAAAATCAACGCCAATCCTCGGGCACCCTGCACAAGCAGCCTATATAGAGAGCGAAGTCATTGATTTAAATAAATTTATAGAAAAGGGTTGACGACCTTTCAAGGCATCCATAGAATGCGCGCCACTTGCAGCGTAAAGCTCACAGCGAAACGCGGCAGGGAGTGAAAGCAAGCAGCAATGCTTGTAGCGTGTCCCCTTCGTCTAGTGGCCTAGGACACCGCCCTTTCACGGCGGTAACAGGGGTTCGAGTCCCCTAGGGGACGCCAATGCGGGAATAGCTCAGTTGGTAGAGCACGACCTTGCCAAGGTCGGGGTCGCGAGTTCGAGTCTCGTTTCCCGCTCCAGTTTCTCCGGCACTGCTTAAAGGCGGGGCAGGAAAAGAAAACCCAGGCTGAATCGTGAGGTTCAAACCTGGTGCACTGAAAAGTGTTGTGTGTCCCCTTCGTCTAGTGGCCTAGGACACCGCCCTTTCACGGCGGTAACAGGGGTTCGAGTCCCCTAGGGGACGCCATTTGCGGGAATAGCTCAGTTGGTAGAGCACGACCTTGCCAAGGTCGGGGTCGCGAGTTCGAGTCTCGTTTCCCGCTCCAGTTTAAATACTGTGGCGTCTATGCGGTGCAGTGGTGGTGAAGGTCTTAGTGGCGCTTCACGCCGATAGCGGTAACAGCTTCAAAATGCGGGAATAGCTCAGTTGGTAGAGCACGACCTTGCCAAGGTCGGGGTCGCGAGTTCGAGTCTCGTTTCCCGCTCCAAATATTGGTTTACAGAGTTCCATTGAAATCTGTAAGTCCTTGAAAATAGACGCTTCGGCGTCTTTTTTCGTTTCAGCGCAGTCTCCCTGAATCCACCAGCAGCCACGAAATTTAAGTACATTTTCAAGTACAGCGATTCCGGGTAGTTGGCGTAGCGGATTGATGGCTGAGCTGGGCCTTGGGCCCACCAGGGCCATTGGCCGCCGGGGCGCGACGTTTATCAATGGGCAGTCAGGCGCTGTCGCCCCGGCTCAGTCCCGCGCAACTCGGCGATCCGGCCATGGCACCTTTGGACCAGCCTTCCAGTTCCCCCATCGCCCTGGGCCCGGAAAGGCGGCTACAGGGCCACCCTTCCACTCGTTTCAACCTTGCGCCTGCCCGCTACCGATAGCTGACGGTGAACTTCAGTGCGCCATCCGCCCGGCCAGGCGACACATCGGCATGGGTTTGCAGGTAGCGTGCACGGAAGTCGAGCTGGGTCACGCCGACCTGCAGGGGTTTGACTGGCACATCCACATTGAGCTCGAATGGGCGCCCGTCATCATGCAGCAACTGT
Organism: Pseudomonas sp. NPDC089758; assembly: GCF_044748705.1. NCBI lineage: Bacteria > Pseudomonadati > Pseudomonadota > Gammaproteobacteria > Pseudomonadales > Pseudomonadaceae > Pseudomonas > Pseudomonas sp. NPDC089758. Next base: position 128,461 of record NZ_JBIVGN010000002.1, on the reverse strand, counting down.
ATGCCGAGGCCGCTCGCGGTCGAGTCCGTCGTCAGGCTGAACAGGCCCTGGTCTGCATCGATCGGTAGCGAGCCGCGCACGCCCTCGAACCGCAGGTAGGCTTGGGCGGTGCTTGCGGCAGGGTCAATTTCGCAGTCGCTCAGGGTAATCTGGAACGGCTTTGCAGGCGTGGTGTAGCCTACGCCGGTGAAGTCCTGCACGGGATATTCGCCCAGTTGAACCGGGTCGGCGATGAATGGGTCGGGCAGGAGGGTGCATTGTTCCTGCCTCACCGTGCCACTGAGGCTGAAGCGCAAGGCCATGCCCACATCGCTGTAATGCCCGGTGAACAACTGTACGCTGAACGGGGTGGGTGTGGACGGGATCGTTCCTGTTTTAACCAGGGTGGTGTGGGTGCGCATCATATTCATGATGATGCCCGCCCCCCCGGTGTGACCGTCGGAGTACCCCTCGTAGGGCACTGATGTCCAGATCCTGGGCCGCCAAAAATTCGGCGCGGTGGAATTGGCGTAGGGGCGGTCCAGCCGTACGTGAATACCTACGCCGGGCACACCGATTTGCAGTACACGCCCTGTGAGGTCTTCGCCGTTCACCGGTGGCAGCGCCCCTGGGAATATCGGTACGCTCGGTCTCAATGATACCTCCAAGGTTGATGTTCCGTCGCTGTAGCAAGCCAACTCCAAATTTGCTGCGTTAGCCAGTTGGACGTTTCGATCGACCGCGCCAATGGGCGTGCCTATCGGGGCATCCCGGGGGATCCACAACGTGCCGACATCCAGCGAGTACTCCAACACGCCGGTACCACCGCTTCTGAAGTAGCAAGCGGCATGGGCGCTGCTGCTGTAGCAGAGCGCTAGCAAAAGTGTGCCGACTCCAGAAATGAGCCCGTATTTCATGCAAGTTTTCCCAAGTATCATCAAGAATTAACGTCAGGGCAGTGCAGCGTCTTCATTCGGTATCCCTGTTCGGCTGGCATCTGTGCAGGGTCTATCTGCAGCTCGCAATGCCGTTGTGGCTGCTCACCCCAGCGCACGTGCAAGGTCTGCGGGCTGGCATCGACCGCGACCAAGGCCTGGCCGGCCTGGCCTACTACCGCAATCTGTTGACCATCCTGGGTGCTGACCTGTGCACCGAAGGGCAGCGGCTGGCCTTCGGCTTGGAGCAGCGTGAGCACCAGGCGAGCAACCTTGCGTGCGGCGAAGTCGGCCCTGACGATGGCGCCACGCCTGGGCACCACCTGCAGGCTGCCGTTGTCGATGACGGTTTCGGGCCCCAGCATGTCGGTTTCGAGAATCACCTGATTGCGCCGATAAGGCCGCAGGTTCGGCACCAAGGCAAAGCCATTGGAATCGGTGTTCGCTCTGGGGGCATTGCGCACGCCAACCCCTGGGGTTTGCGCAACCCGTACCAACGCATTGGTGTCGCCAAGATAGGGGCCGAACGTCAGCCCGTCTTGATGCAGCAGCATGCTGCCTGTGGCATTGAGCGACAGCGATTGATAGCCGCTGCTTTGGGTGATGCCCGCACCGTAGCTGGCGACGTTGCCCTGATAATTGCCTGACAGGGCTGCCGAATGCCTGCTCTGTTCGTCACGGCTGCCTGAGACCGTATAGTTGACGCGGTTGTCGAGTGCGCTCCCGGAGAAGCTCGCGCGCTGGCTATGTCGGCCATCGCTCGTTTGCACATCGAAACTGGCGCTGGAGCGGCCCATGAAGTCCAGCGGCATGGAGAGGGTCAAGCCGAATAGCCGCGTGTTGCGGCTTCGTTCATTCAAGGCCTGCGAGACGAACAGGTTGTAGCTGACGCCGCGATGCAGGGTATTGAACTGAATTTCGTACTGGCGCCGCCGCAAGCCTGTATTCCAGTAATCATCCTGGGTCAACAAAAGGTTCAGCGAGCTGCTCTGCCCCAGGCGCTGGTAAGCGGAGGCTTCGAGGCGGCTGCGGCGGTTGCCGAGCCAGGCGGAATAGGCGTTGCGTTCGCGCACGGCTTCGTCGTAATCGCGATAGCCTTCGGTGGAATAACGGTAGCCGGCAAAACGCAGGTTTGTGCCGCTGGAGAACGCCTTGCCATACCGGGCGGCGTAGCTGTGGCCCTGGACCTGACCGAGCGTGCTCCCTAGGTCGCTGTTCGCCTGGGTGACATCAAATGCCGTTGCACCGAACTGCCCCCAGTCCCGTGCGACGCCCAGGGTGCCTGCGCGGTAGTAGTCGCCACCTTGTACGCCGCCGTAAACGGTAGTGCCCCAGGCGCCCCCCCTGGCCAGGGTGGCTTGCCAGAGCAGCGGGTTATCGAGTTTCTCCGCGCCGGCATACCGGCCAAGGGTGGCGCTGTAACGCCACACCCCTTGGCGCAGCAGGTTGTTCAGGGTGGAGTAGGGCACGCTGGAGCGCCGTACGCTGCCGTCGGCTTCGGTGAGGACCACCTCCAGCTCGCCACTGCTGGCACCCACGCCCAGGTCGTCGATAAGGTAAGGCCCAGGGGCAACGTAGGTGGTGTAGATCGGGTAACCGTTTTGCAGCACTTCGAGCCTGGCGCGGGTTTGCGCCACGCCGCTGATGACAGGTGCATACTGCTGCATGATATCCGGCAGCATGCCCGGGTCTGATGCTACCTGCATGCCCTTGAACGGCAGGCCGCGGAAAATGTCACCGTTGCTGAAGGTCTGGCCCAGGGTGAAGGTGCCATGGCTATCTGGCAAGTCGTGCTGGGCATAGGTGTTGGTGTGTGACCACTGCCGGCCGCCGTGTGCATCGTCGCGCATCGACTGGCTGCTGCGCAGGCGCCATCCGGCAACGTTGAGGCCGCTGTGCACCAGCAGGTCGTGGTTGGTTTCGTTGCGCCCGTTGCGCAGGTTGCGCACCTGGGTGGCCACCTGATAGTTGGCGAATGCGGCCGGGATCCCGGCGTCCCAGAGGTCGCTGGCAATCGCCCCCGTGACCTCGCGGCGCAATAGCAACTGCGGCAATGTCAGGGCCAGGCTCAAGCTGGCCGTGTCGAGCTGGGCCGAGGCATCGGGCACCCAGTGCGCCAGGTTCAGGCAAGGGTCGGCTTCGGGGAGTGGCGTGGGCAGTGCCTCTTCACGCAAACCTGCTTCGCGCAGCAGGGCGGCGGTCATGCAGGCTTGCAAGCCCTTGCCGTCTTCGCTATTGCGCAGTTCCAGGTCGCGTGGGCCGAGGTAGTCGAAGTTGACGCTGACGTCGATGCGGTAGCGCCCCGGGGCGAGGCGGGTCTGGCTGGCCAGGCCGTGCAGGGCAGCCGTGCCGGCGAGCTGGCCGTCGGTTTGGTGAATGAAGGCGGGGTCGAAGCCCAGCGGCTCAGCGGTTGACCATGCCACCCGCGCTGTGGGAAGCAACAGGGTGCCACAGGCAATGGCAAGTAACCGGCTGGCTGAAGGCGTAGCTGTTCGCCGCCGATAAAATATCGAGAGAAGCATTGGGTGGTCCTGGTGCGAGGCCAGGCTTCCCTGAAGCATGGAAGTGCCCGGCGTGGTCGTATCCGACTTGCGACCAGGCAGAAAGCCAAGCAAGCCGATATATGACGCAACAGGTTATGAGGCGGGGTCGACGGGGGATGTAAGGGGATTCTGCAAGGAAATGTTGATATCTGGACGAAACGGGTCCCGCATTGCTGCGGGACCCAATTAGATTAGTCAGGCTACCCATCGGCTCTCGGGTAGCGGTTGTGCGTAGTCTAAGGTATAGGCGCGTTATCTCCGGCGTAGCCCCCAACAAGGCGATTCATGTTCATCCATGTTGCACCGTCCCCGGCAGAAGTACTCGGAACAGGTTGCACAGGCGGGTGGGGTGGCGCCAACGATCCGTTACCTGGCAGCTCTCCTGAAGGTGGTTGGCGCGCGGGCGTCGGTTGTTCCGAGTTATTGCCCGCTGATGGAGATGCCAAAGTTGTTGTACGTACACCACTCGTATCAGGGCGGTCGAGGCTTGCCCTAGGGAGTTGATAGCGTTTTGTAGGTCGCAGCGGGACACCATCTGCCGTCGTCAATGGAGCCACGGTCTGTATCGCGCGCGCCGGGGCACCGAAAAACCCTTTGATATTTGCCCATAATCCGGCCAGGCTCGATGACACCTTCTTGGCTATCTGTTGAACGCCGCCCATCAACGCCGACATCGACATCATCGACCCAATGCCCGCGACGGCAGAACCGCCCCACATCAACCCCTCTCTTACGCCGTCTTCGACGTCCGCTAGCAGTGACACCCCCATCATTATCACCCCGGCCGTCTGCACGGCGATGCCGACAATGGTGGTGGCCGAAAAGGCGGCAGCAATCGCCGTGCCGGCAGCCAGCGCTCCGGCAACGGGGACCACTACCGATGCCACCAATGCCAGCGCCGCGATGCCGAAAAAGATCCACCCCATCGCGGCTGACCCCGGTTGCTCCGGTGCCTCGTAAGGGTCCTCGTAACCTGGCATGGGGCCACGCCCGAGCGCGGATTGGCCGCGATGGCCGGTGGGGTCGCGCCAGGATATGGGGTTGCCCAACGCGTACAGGTAAGGGTTGATGCCCGCTTCCTCCGGTGCCAGAGCGTCCGGGCTATGGAAGCGCATCAGCCCTGGGTTGTAGGCACGGTAGCCCCGCCCTAGCAGGTACCAGCCAAAGCCTGGCTCGCGCACTTCGCCGTTGAACGCCAGCAGGCTTTGCAATTCCTCGTCTTCGGCGCGCTCACCGTAAACGCTTTGATTTGCAGCGTGCAGTTGGCCGTCGGCGTATTCGCCCAGCACGCTGCCGCTGTTGTCGCTCAGCAACAGGCGTCCCGAGCCGCTTTGCGCGTGTTGCAGGCCAAGTGAGGTTTCGCCGTTGCACAGGTACTGCACCAGCACGTCGTCCTGCACGGTGCCGCTGAGCCGGTAGCCTTGGAAGCGCCGTATCACTTCGCTGGCGCTGCCATGGCGCACCCCCACCAAGTGGTCGTGGCCGTCGTAACGGTAGCTGGCCAGCGACTGCTTACCGTCGGCGCTGCGCACTTCGCACAAGCGGCTGCGGTCATCGTAACTGAGCAGGTTGCCCCATTCGTCGTTGTTCAGGTTGCCATCAGCGTCATAGCTGAAGGCCTGGGTTTGCGGATAGTCAGGTTGCAGCGTGTGACTCACCGACTTCAGCTGGAAGGGGTTGAGCTCATCGAGGGCGAACGTGGCATTGTCGGTGTTACCGTCAGCGAAACGTGTCTGGCAGCGGGTGAGGTTGTCCAGCTGGTCAAAACCAAACACCTGCTTCTTGATCCGCCGACGTACGCTATTGGCAGGCAAATCGCTGCCGTCGTATTCGACCATGGTCAACCGGCTGAGCGCGTCGTAGCTGAATGTCTCTTGCAGCAGCAGGGCATCGCCACGCTTGCGGATGCGCTGGTGCAAACTGTCATCGTCGCGCCACACCAACTCGAGGGTATCGACCGTGCCGTCGTCCAGTGTCAGTGTGCGCGTCTTTTCCCGGCCATGCTCGTCGTAGAGCACGTCGCAGGTGACGCTACGCTGGTTGCCTTCATGGGTGGTGACGGTCTTTTGCAGGCGGCCGTCTTCATCGTAGCTGAACGTGGCCTTGAGCTGGCCTTGATGGGTTTCCCTCAGCCGGCCTTTGTCATCGTAGCGGCTGCGGGTCGGCAACTCGCCGCCGCCACTGCGCAGCAGCGGCAGGCCTTGCAACGAAGTGGTGTACTCGAGCGCGTAGTTTTCGCCCTCGTTCTGCCCGGCCCAGCTCTCCTTGAGCAAAAAACCCTGGTCGGTGTAGCTGTATGCCCGTTCGCCGGTAGGTGCGTTGGCCTTGGTAATGGCGGCGTCCTTGCGATCGTAGGCGAAATTGTAGGACGGCTGGGCCTCCTCACCGGTGCTGATGCCGGTAGGTTGAAGCGTCAGCTCCGGGCGATAGGCGAAGGTGGCGGTCTTGCCGCTGGCGCGCTCGTGCTTGTGCACCAGCACCTGGTCGGGGCGATAGTGGTATTTCTCGACACGGGTGCCCACGGTGAACTGCGTCATGCGCTCCAGCCCATCGAAAACACGCTTGCAGATTGCCTGCGGCGGCGCGTCGCGTCTTTCCAGCAGATGCAACGCTTCGGTCAGCTCTGCCTGGCTGTGGCTGGCGAAGGTGCGCGTCAGCACCGAGCGGTTGGGCCGCTCGGTCGCGAAAATGCGATCCCACGCGTCGTATTCATGACGCTGGGTAAGCGCAAGCTGCTTATCATCGTCCAGGGGGTCGCGCAGGGTCTGGGTCTGCTCCACGCTTCGCGCCAGGCCGTCATACAGGTAGGTCTGTTTGCCCACCGTTTTGCCGTCCTTGTCCAGGCGGCTGTCGCTGATCGGCTTGCCGTGCACGTTCAGCTCGCTGACTTGCACCCCACGGCGCTCGCCCGGGGCGCTCTGGCGCTCTTGCCAGGTGGTGATGATGTCACCCGTGGCGCCAAACGGCGAGCGCTCCTGGCAAAATGCAACACCGTCCGGGCCTATGGTCTTGCTGCGGTCATTCCAGGCGTCATACTCGAAATGCGTGGTCAGCGCGAGTGGCAACTCACCAAGCTCGTCGTCTTCGAGCAGGTCGAAGCGGCTTTCCTTCAGTAGGTTGCCTACGCCGTCATAGTCGCATGCGTACACCTTGTGCCAGGCACGGGTGTTACGGGTTGGATGCTCGACTTCCAGTTCTTCCCACAAGGTGCGGTTAGCACCATCGAACCAGGTTCGCGTGACCACCCCCTGTGCATCGGTGACAGATTTACAGGCCTGCCCGGCGACGCCCGGCGAGGTATAGCTGTACTGGCGCGTGGTCCCATCGGCTGGGAGGGTCTCGCTCAGTAAACGGTCGAGTGCATCGTAGCGGAAAAGGACTTCTACCTTGTGTTGGTTTTTCTGGCGCATGACCGAGCCGGTATGGCGGGATACATCCACTTCGGTCACTTGCTCGAGGCGGTCATGCCCCTGGAAGGTGCGTTTGGTGCGCAGCAGGTTTGCGGCGCCTTGGTCATCGTTGACCAGGCTATGGAAATAGCGGGTGGTCGAGGTTTTTTGCGTTTCGCCGCAGTAGAGTGTGTCCTCCTGGTAGTCGAGGCGCCCGTGAAGCAAGGGGTTGTCGGGGTGGTGAAGGTATTTACGCTCGCTGTGCTGCAGGCGTATTGGCTCATCCCCCTGTTGCACGCGTTCTTCGCGGTTGGACAGCAGCCAATACTCGGCCGACTGGCTGCCGCCAAGGGTGTCGAACTTCCTGTAGTAGTAGCGGTTAGACAAGGTTTGCGCCTGGCCCTCGGCGTCGGTGGCCGGGTACCGGGTCTCTTCCTTGGTTGTGCGCACGAAACCGTACGGGTCGGGCGGGCAATCGTCGCCATCGCCTTGGGCCGGGTAGTAACTGTGGCGGGTGTATATCGTTCCGGCCAGGGTTGGCGCTTCCAGCAGTTTGCCCTGGGCATCGTAGCGGGGCACGGCCACTTCGGACTTGAGGGTCAGGTTGCCATGCTCGTCGTAGCGGGTGATCAGCACTTCTTCGCGCAGCTGGTTGCCGCGTTTCCAGCGACGGGTCGTGCTGTAAGGGAGCTGGAAGTTGTTCGGTTGCCGGGCGAAGTTCAGCCCCGGGACCTCATGGTAGGCGGTCTCGATCTCCTGGATGTGTTCATCCTGGTTGGTGACCTGCTTGCTCAGCAGGTGGAAGCGGTTGAATGTACGGGTGATGGTGCGCAGCGGCTGCTCCTCGCCCTCAGCGTCGAGCACCCACTGTGTGGCGGTGGAGCCGTAGGTGAAATACTGGTCGGTGGAGTCGTAGAGATGATCCTCGCCATCGTCCTTCCACTGGATCCCGCTGCCATAGCCCAGGAAGTTGTTGCTGGTGTAGTCGTAGGTGGTGATCATCGGTGGCTGGTCGGCCCCGGGGTCGATCTGGTGGCGGGTCACCCGAGGCAGGGGGTCGGGCAGCTGGCCACCGCCGGGGAAGGTATGGCCGTCGTCATCGTAGGCGATGGTCTCCACGGCGCCGCTGGGGGTGGTTACCTCGCTCAGGAGGAACAGGCCACGCTTATCACGGTAGTCGAAGCGCCAGCTGGCCTTGTCGTCGGTGGGCAGCACCACGGCGTCGATACGGCGCCTGGCCGGCGAGCCCTGGCTGCTGAGCTTGAGTTCGTAGCGCGCCAGGGGCGCGCCCCCCGGGCCGGCCCCCGGATGCAGGTCGATCAGTACCCTGGCGCTCTCGTAGGTCAGCTTGAGCAGAGGCGGCCCGGCCTGCTTGATATGGTTGAGGCAGGGGGCATTTTCGGCGTAGGGGTTTTGCGTGTGCTCAAGGGTGATGGCATGGCCGGAGGCGGCTTCGACCCGCACCGGCAGGGCCACGCGGTTGCTTTGCGGGCCGTGGAGCTCGAGGAATTCGACCAGGCCGGTTTTATGCACCACGCGAAAGTGCTCGGCATCATCGACATGGAAATGGAAGCTTTCCAGCTTGCGTTCGGGAATGGCGTAGTCGTCGCTGTCGCCGACGACCTTGTAGCGCTCGCCGCTGTGCAAGGTGAGCATGTTGCTCGCCGGCACGTATTCGGTAAGGTTCAACGTCCAGCCGACACCGAAGCCCGAATCCTGGTTGTTGAGTGGGTTGTAGGCCAGGCGCAGCGGCAATGACGGGCCGCTGAGGTCGTTACCGACCAGTTCGGGCAGTTCGATGGCCAGGGTGTACTGGCCGGTGCGCGGGTCCACGCTGTTTTGCACGAAGCTCATGAAGTTGAAGGCGTTGGAGCTGGCGATGGATGAGTTGCTCATGACGGAAAACCTGTAGTGAGGATGGGTGGAAATCACTGCACGATGGCGCAGCGCACACGGGAAGGTCCTCGTTCGCCGTCATCATGCCAGCGACCGATCATGACCCTGCCGCCAGGCTGGCAAGTAAACACGCTTTGGTTCTCTGGTTGTGTGGCGCTCCACGGCAAAGGCGTTACGGTAAGTGCATGGCCATTTACCTTGGGTGTCGCACAGCGATAGCTTGTGTTGCCACCTGCGCGGCCTTCATGATCGCGACCGGTCATGACCGTATTAGGTGGGCAAGAAAAGTAGTGCCCGCCCGATTCGCTGAATGAGGCCGATTCAATTTCGTCGCTTAACGTGACCGCGTTGCCATCCCGTCGAAGAGGGGCGCACCAATAAAAAGTCTTATCGCCGTGATCCCGTTCATTGCGTATCCTTACAATAATTACCTCGTCTTTCTCGCAACTGAACGTCGAGTCGTATTCGGTAGCTACTTCATATTGGCTAATGCTGCCATGTGTTGTGGGCGTTAGCTCCGGTGTATCGATGTTTCCTGATGTAGTAACTTCAATGCATTTGACCGAGTCTCTTGTGTTGGCGCCTTGTTCCATTCTTTTGTTGATCAGTTGTAAGCCGGGCGTAATAATTTGTCCCGGCGCAACCGCGTAAAGGTCAATAATTTCCCAGGGTGTTGACGGGTTTGTAGAAGTTGTTGGATTTATTGTAGTGCGTACTGTAATTGCGTGTTCGCCCTTACCGGGGGTGCACCAAGGGTCATCGGTGATGTAAATCCTCGCGGCTGAGGGGAGATCCGTCAGTACGATGCTTCTGACTTTCCAGTCCTTGCATTTCGTGACTGAACCATGGGCGGTCAGGTTGAATTGTTGAGTGACCCCTGTACCGGGGCCTGGCACACTGAGAGCACATTTGTCTCCTTCTTTGTCCAGCAGCGTAATAGTACCGCCGACCTGTGCATTTGCGGCGTGATTGAATGAGATGAGCAGTAAGGCTAGCAAACTGCACAGTAGGGTATGTTTAGCCATGGTGGCTACCTCGCGTCGGGTCGATTAATAGGCCGGTGTTTGTAGCCGTGCTTGACGTGCTCCAGCCGTTGTTACTCTTAAAGAAACTAATCCAATCGGGGCGGTGAGGCACCTGGCAAAAATGATAGGTCCTTCAAGGGCGCACAGGCTGGTCCAAGCGCCACGGGTAGCCTAAAAAAATGTAGTTATTGCCAAGATGACTATGGGGTGCCGTTAATCTCGCTAGTTGGCGAGTGGGCCTGCGGAAATTGAAAGCCTCGGCGCTGACAATGGATGAACTGCTCATGACGGGGAGACCTATAGCGCGAATGGATAAAAATCATTGCACGAGTGCGCAGCGCACACGGGTATCGCCATTTTCGTCGCCATCATGCCAGCGACCAATCATGACCTCGCCAGGCGCGCATTGGAAGTTACTCCCATCCTCGCTTTGCTCTTCGCTCCACGGCCCAGGCGTAACGGTAAGTCTATGGCCGCTTTCTGTCTTGGGTGTCTTGCACCGATAGACTGTGTCGCCATTTTCGTCCTTGACGTGATCTCGGCCGGTCATGACCTGATTAGGTGGGCAAGAAAAGAAGTGTCCGCCCTCCTCATTGAAGGGACGGGATTGGCTTTGCTCACTTAATACGACATGGCTGTCGCCTTGCTTTAGGCGTGCGCACGTATAAGTGGTAAGGCCGTTCTCGTCGTGGTCGTGTTCTCTACCAGTAATCACCATGTTTGGCGGGCAATCGAACACAGAATCACTTTCGCCTTTTGACAATTCTTCAAAATCGTAAACGCTCGTGGGTTTCAGCTTTGGTGTATCGATATCTGCGGAGGTTTTAACTTGAACGCACTTGACCGAATCCCGTGGGTCAGCCCCAGGATTCAATCTCACCGTCTCCAGTTGTACGCCGCGGGTAATCATCTGTTTAGGCAGAAACGTATAGAGGTTGGCGATTTCCCAGGGGGTCCGCGGGTCTGTAGAAGTTGAGGCCACTGAGGTGCGTAATGTAATTTCGTGTTTGCCCTCTTCAGGGGTACACCAAGGGTCATCAGTCATGTAGATAGTCGCGGACGAGGGAAGATCCGTCAACACGAGGCTTCTGACCTTCCAGTCCTTACATTGCAGGGACGAGCCATAGGCGGTCAGGTTGAATTGCTGGGTCACCCCTGTACCGGGGCCGGGAATATCAAAAATGCATTTTTCTTTATCCGGATCCAGCAGCGTGATAGTCCCGCCGCCTTGCGCAACTGCGGCGTGGTTCACTGAAAGCAGCAGTAGAGTCAATAAACTGCACAGTAGCTTATGTTTAGCCATGGTGGCTGCCTCACGTCAGATCGATTAATAGGCCGATGGTTGAAGCGGTGCTTAACAGGCCCCGGCTTTCGTTAGTGTTAAAGAAGCTAACCTAATGGCGCCGGTGAGGCACCTGGCAAAACTGCCAGGTCCGGCGGGGCGCATAGAGGGGTCCAAATTGTCTGGTAGCGTTTCAGGCTACGTAGCCCCGGTGAATACCGAGGACCTGATAATTTTGCTAGTAGGCGGATGGCGGGGGCTCAGTTATAAAGAAGTTCGGGGGGGGGGGGGGGGGGGGGGGGGGGGGGGGGGGGGGGGGGGGGGGGGCGGGGGGGGGGGGGGGGGGGGGGGGGGGGGGGGGGGGGGGGGGGGGGGGGGGGGGGT
>NZ_JBIVGN010000002.1:0-117019 GCF_044748705.1 Pseudomonas sp. NPDC089758 | reverse complement strand
ATCCCTCGCACTTTTTTTTTTTGTTTTTTGGGGTTGGGGGGGGGCTATTTTAAAAACAAGTCCCCCCCCCCCCCCCCCCCCCCGCACCGCATCAATTGAGGACAGAAAAATGGCTAGAGAATCGCTTGAAAATTTCCTGAGTTTCATGCGCGAAAAACCTCGCACTTTGGGCTGGGATGCGATTGTCGCCTATGACCGTAACAAGGCCAATGATTTGCTGGTACAGGAATACATAGATCGGTTCGAAAGTACGGCATACTTTGAAACGCTGACCTTTGCTGTACCCCTCACCCAGGGTTGGCACGTTTCCGAAGGGCAGCGTCTAGACAAGCCCCGCCTGAAGTTCGAGGATGCCAAGCTGAGTGACAGCACAGCAGACTTGTCCATGCGCATCGTGGGCGGCCGCCAGTTTCACGTGGGTCTCGACCTGAACCGTGGTTATCGGTTCAACTCCATTAAACTGGCCGATGCACTGAATGGGCCTGTACTGCATGTGCGTGTGCGCTTGGGCAATACGCCGGGTGTTATCGAGCCAGTACAGAATGGGGAGGCAAAGGTCGTCATCGACTTGAGCAACCCGACTTGGGAGTTTTACCTGACCTTTTCAGACTACCCGGAAGAGAACCATTTGGGCGGTGCGCGCTACAAAGAGATCTTTTCCAATTGGCCTGCCGAAAAGAAAAAGTTAACCCTGAATACGCTCAAGGTTGCCCCGGACGAGTTCGTGCAGCCAGCCAGCTTTTTAATCAGGACCCATGCCGAGCCCAATGCGACGGGTGGCGAAGGTGCTGTGCTGCTGTTCGTAACAATGCAGGGAGGTGAAAACGGCAGCTTGCCGGCGACTGATGAAGATTTTCATTACCTGCTACCCGATGGTGAAACGCCCTATAGTACCAATGTGATTTTTTCTCAAAAATATTTCGTGACACGGTTGGTGGCAAACTGGTTTGCCGGACTCAATAGTGCCAACGCTGATAGCCCTTTCGAGTTCAAAATATCGGGCGACGGTGACGGGAGAGAGACGTTCATTCATGGGATTGAAGCTACGCGAGGCGTATTCAAAGCTCCGCGCTATACGACCGATCGGTTTGCCAGGCCTTATCTGGACTATCAAAATGGATTCAATCTTCCGTTTGCACCTGATCCGGTTTTTGGGGCGGGTACGTTCCTTGCGAAGCAATTCCAGCTTTCAGAAGAGCTAGAACTCTATTGGTCCGGGAACAATAACACTTATGTCGTGGCCGACACGAATACAGGGCAGGGGGAGTATACCGGTGAGTCTGATTTCGGTTGGGCCGGGAATGCTACTTTTAAGTTCGGACTCGATGATCAAAATCAGTGTCGAATGCAGCTCTTAATCTTCACAGCCGTGGGTGACCTGGAAGTTAGGTCGGACTGGTATGACCATGCCAAGGATTATCCAGCCATGTATGAGGTCATAGACGAAACGAACAGAGTAGGAGGCGAAAAGGTCAAAGAAGCACTCACTGAGGCCATCCACAGTTTCGATGGTGCTACTAACGATCTCAATCTGTTTCTGATTCATGGGTTGTTGTTCAGGGGCGGAGCGGAGGTCATACAGCCTGATAAAGCCCACCTCCCCGGTGATGTCGTACTTCCTGGGTATCTGGCCCCCTCCAGAACAGCCCTCAAACTCAATGCCACCGAAGTGACCCTCGGCGCTGGCTCGTTCTATCAATTCACCGCCGAGCCGTCCAGCGGGGTCACCTGGGCAGTGAGCAACTTGCCGGATGAAGAGGGTGATTGCGGCAGCATCGATGCCAACGGCAAGTACACGCCCATGGCCGCCTCGACAATCCCCCATGCGCAGAAGGTGGTCATCGTCACGGCCACCAGCGGCGAGCATATCAGCCGGGCCCTGGTCACCGTCATCAAGCGCAGCATCGCCCTGGACCCGGTCATCATGACCGCCGAGCAACTCGCCACCAAGGATAACGTCTACAAGGTTTCGGGCGCTTCGCTACAAGGCAGTACCCTCCAATGGCGTATGTCGGAGGGTGCGATCGGGTCGATCGAGACCGACCCGAACCCTCTTCCGGACGTGCAGGATGGTCGCCTGTATGTCGTGCCCAAGAAAAGCAGCGCCGCGACCCTGGCGTTCGACGAGCGTTACGGCAAACTCATGCCGGTGGCCTCCGAGCAGTGGCAGGCCCGGCGGGCGGCAGGCTGCAAGTTTTCCGCAGTCGACCTTTCCGATCTCATGGCCGTCGAGCAGATCATCGTCGAAGGCGAAAACGACAGCCAAACCATCGACGTGCTGTTGCCGCTACAGAACGAAACGCACTGGTTCCAGTACCAGCCAATGGCTGACGGCAGCGTGCAGCTGGAGCTCTGGACCGATACCATGGATGGCGCTCTGCGGATAGAACCCGAAGATGCCGATTGGTTTCTGGTGAAGGGCAACGGAACATTAGACCTGGGCCTGTACACGCCCGCTGCCGATGGTAGCGACAGCTATGCCGTAGTGGTGGCATTCGAGCCTGGCAATCCTCGTGGCTATTGGTGGACCTACGCCATCCTGCCCATGCCCTATCTGGACGTGGCGCGCATTATTGAAAATGGAGAAAGCTCATGATCTCCAGTCGCTACAGCCAACCGCTTCAGCGCTTGGCCTAACTGGCCAGCACGCTGAAGTTTACTGTGATCTTCATCAGCTATGTCGGCACATTACTTGTTAAGCCAGGGTATGTGCCGGCCGTTGAGTGCTGCACGTTTTTTGCGCTTGCAGCGTAATTAACAATAAGAGCAGCAACCTCAATAATCAGCACGCTAGGCGCTGTTCAGGCGGGGTGCCTACCATGCCTGAGATCGGTTGAAGGCCGATGTTTGTTGCGGTGGTTAATCCGGTTGACCTGTTAATTTTGCTAGTAGGCGAGTGGCTCAAGCGCACTTATAAAGGAGCTCTGAGCCCATGAGGAATATGCCAATGTCACGCCGACTTGAACAGGCGGTCGAGCCGCTAACGCCGCCACCCGCCCCGATCATCGAAATACTCAATACCTACGATGAAATCGATTTTGAAATCTTGGGCGAGGATGATCTGGCTGTTTCGATGGAATGGCCAGGCATCGCACTGGGCAATACATTTTATGTTCACTGGCGAGGGGCGGATGCCGCAGGCCAAGCTTTTGATATCTACAGCGATCATGAGGTCGATGAGAGCAATTTCAACGCCCAGACAAACCGCGTCACGATCAACATTTTAAACGGATTCATCGTTGCCGCAGACCAAGGCTACGCATTCGTCTCCTGCGAAGTAACCAACCCAGCACTGGGGCATTCGCTGCGTCGCTTCGCTTTTGTGGGTGTCCGTGCACATCGCATGGAACATCTGCCGGTCGCGCAGGCATTGGAGTCCCATGGGTTGTACATCGACCCCGATGACCTTGGCAGCGCCGGGGCGACGTTCATCATCCCTCCCTACCAAGCCATGCAAAAAGGCGACGACGTCAAGTTGACCTTCCAGGGGTACAGCTACGATTCCCCTGAGGTCCCCTGGACCGACCTTGAGCCAGTGCTGACCGAGGCCGATGTCGGCCTGCCGGTGATTAGGCAAGTTCCCAGGGACCAGTTCAATTTCCTACAACACGGCGATTACGCGGATGTCTGCTATCAGGTCAAGCTTGCATCTGGCGGCGAGGCCCTGGTGGGGCCGGTGCAGAGGCTGAACATTGGCCCGCTTCCCGAGGACCGCCTGCCGCAGCTGACCATCGACGACTACGAGGGCGGCGAACTGGACCCCATCGAATTTCCCGAGGGGCTGACGCTGCGGGTCAACGCCTACCCTCAGCTCAATGTCTCGGACTGGATCTTGTTGCAGGTCAACGGGCAGCCGGTCGGCTTCGAACGGGCCGACCTGAGTACCCTGCATGGTGGGGAGATTACCTTCCAGCTAGGCGCGCAGGTGCTCAAAACCAGTGAGCGTCTGAAACTCTCGTACCAAAGCGCTCGCGAGGGCCTGGGCCTGGCTTCGGAACCCCTGGATGTGGAGCTGGTCGACACACGAGACTTGGCAGTCGTCGAGGTCGAGCAAGCCCAGGGTGAAGGCGGCGAAAACCCCAGCCATTTGTGGCTCGATGCCAATAGCGCTATAGGCGGGGCCTATATCAATGTGCCGCCCGTCGACCTGCGCGAGGGCGAAACGGTGCAGGTGCATTGGCTTGGGCGCCCCGACGCCGGTACCCATGTCGCCACCGATCCGGTAAGCCCCGCTTGGCCCTGGCGTTTCAGGGTGCCTGCCAGCGCCGTGGCGGCCAACATGGAGGCCAATGCCCAATCCGCCAATAAGCGCTTCGAGGTGCTCTGGCACATTGTCAAGGACGGGAAAACGCTCCAGGTCTCGCCGCCGGTCCATTTACGGATATTGCCGTTGGTCACCAGCCGTTATCCACAAATCACCTGTGCCCAGGCTCGAGGCCAGTTGTTGTCGCGTGAAAAAGCCTTGGCGGAGGGGGCACACCTTGCTCTCACGCAGTGGGTGTTCATGGCTGCGGAGCAGCATGTGAACATCGCGTTTATCGGTCAGGGGAACACGGGGCCGTTCGCAAGAGTTCTACGTAATGAGCCGACCACGCCAGACGAAGTGGCGGCAGGCGTGATCGAGCTCCCAATCCCGGAAGACGTAGTGATGGCGCAGCAGCTCGGTGAAGTGTTTGAAATCCACGTAACGGTGAATTTCGAGAACGTCGATCAAGAGGATGTGACTACGACGTTCTCCACACTTTATTTAACAATGGCTCAGTAACGGTTGATCATTCAATCGAGGACAGAAAAATGGCTAGAGAATCGCTTGAGGATTTTCTGAGCTTCATGAGCGAAAAGCCCCGCACTTGGGACTGGGACGCGATTGTCGCTTATGACCGTAATACGACTAATGACTTGCTGATGCAGGAATATATAGAGCGTTTTAAAAGTGATGCGTACTTTGAAACCCTGACCTTCGCGGTACCCATCACCCAGGGTTGGCAAATTTCCGAAGGGCAACGTCTGGACAAGCCCCGTCTGAAGTTCGAGGCTGCTGAGCTGGGTGACAGCACAGCAGACTTGTCCATGCGCATCGTGGGCGGCCGCCAGTTTCACGTGGGTCTCGACCTGAACCGTGGTTATCGGTTCAACTCCATTAAACTGGCCGATGCACTGAATGGGCCTGTACTGCATGTGCGTCTGCGCTTGGGGAATACGCCGGGCCATATAGAACCGGTATACAAAGGGGAGGCGAAAGTCGTCATCGACTTGAGCAATCCGACTTGGGATTTTTACCTGACCTTTTCAGACTACCCGGAAGAGAACCGGGTGGGCGGTGCACGCTACAAAGAGATATTTTCCAATTGGCATGACGAAAAGAAAAAGTTAACCCTGAATACGCTCAAGGTCGCCCCGGACGACTTTGTGCAGCCCGCCAGTTTTTTGATCAGAACCCATGCCGAGCCCAATGCAGCGGATGGCGAAGGTGCTGTGCTGCTGTTCGTGACAATGCAGGGAGGGGAAAACGGAAAGTTACCGGCGAACGATAAAGACTTTCACTACCTACTCCCTGATGCTCCGATACCCTATACCACCAATTTAATCTTTTCACAAAGATTTTTCTTGCAGCGCTTGATGGCGAAATGGTTTGCCGGACTCAATAGCGCCAACGAAGAGAGGCCTTTCGAGTTTGAAGCTTTGGGTGACAGGGAAGGGGGGTTCATAGAAGGAATCAAAGCAACTCAGGGGGTGTTGTATATGCCGCCTTATAAGACCGCTCCGGGCGCTGAACCCTACTTAGATTTTCAAAATGGATTCAAACTTGCATTTGCCCCTGATGAGGTGTGGGGAGAAGGTGAGTTCACTCTGACACGGTATAAGCATGATGAAGGAAGACTTCTATTTCTATGGACAGGAAAAAATAACAGTTATTTGGTCGCTAGGGCGAATGATACGTCAGGAGTTCACACTGGCGAAAGTGATTTTATTTGGGAGGGAAGTGGAATCTATTGCCTTGAAATTGATGGCACGAAAAAATGCTCTCTGAAATTAGAGCAGATGACCGCTATGAGTGTGCTGGACCTTAGGCCGTCATGGGAGGAGGCGCTCGAGAAGGACCCCAGTGTGGCGGCAATCATAGCCGCAGCGGGCCAGTAGGTTCCGAGCAGGTCAAACAACGATTAGTGAAAAGCTTCGAAGAATTCGCAGAAGCTACCAACGACATCAATTTGTTCCTGCTTCATGGCTTGTTGTTCAGGGGTGGAGCAGAGGTAATACAGCTTGATAAGGCCTTCCTCCCCGGTGATGTCGTACTCCCTGGTTACTTGGCACCCTCCCAAACCACCCTCAAACTCAATGCCACCGAAGTGACCCTCGGCGCCGGCTCGTTCTATCAATTCACCGCCGAGCCATCCAGCGGGGTCACCTGGGCAGTGAGCAACTTGCCGGATGAAGAGGGTGATTGCGGCAGCATCGATGCCAACGGCAAGTACACGCCCATGGCCGCTTCGACAATCCCCCATGCGCAGAAGGTGGTCATCATCACGGCCACCAGCGGCGAGCATATCAGCCGGGCCCTGGTCACCGTCATCAAGCGCAGCATCGCCCTGGACCCGGTCATCATGACCGCCGAGCAAATCGCCACCAAGGATAACGTCTACAAGGTTTCGGGCGCTTCGCTACAAGGCAGTACCCTCCAATGGCGTATGTCGGAGGGTGCGATCGGCTCGATCCAGACCGACCCGAGCCCTCTTCCGGACGTGCAGGATGGTCGCCTGTATGTCGTGCCCAAGAAAAGCAGCGCCGCGACCCTGGCGTTCGACGAGCGTTACGGCAAACTCATGCCGGTGGCCTCCGAGCAGTGGCAGGCCCGGCGGGCGGCAGGCTGCAAGTTTTCCGCAGTCGACCTTTCCGATCTCATGGCCGTCGAGCAGATCATCGTCGAAGGCGAAAACGACAGCCAAACCATCGACGTGCTGTTGCCGCTACAGAACGAAACGCACTGGTTCCAGTACCAGCCAATGGCTGACGGCAGCGTGCAGCTGGAGCTCTGGACCGATACCATGGATGGCGCTCTGCGGATAGAACCCGAAGATGCCGATTGGTTTCTGGTGAAGGGCAACGGAACGTTAGACCTGGGCCTGTACACCCCCGCTGCCGATGGTAGCGACAGCTATGCCGTAGTGGTGGCCTTCGAGCCTGGCAATCCTCGTGGCTATTGGTGGACCTACGCCATCCTGCCCATGCCCTATCTGGACGTGGCGCGCATTATAGAGAACGGATAAAGCTCATGATCTCCAGTCGCTACAGCCAAACGCTTCAGCGCTTGGCCTAACTGGCCAACACGCTGAAGTTACTGCGATCTTCATCAACTATGTCGGCACATTACTTGTTAAGCCAGGTTATGTGCCGGCCGTTGGGTGCTGCATGTTTTTTGCGCTTGCAGCGTAATTAACAATAAGAGCAACAACGTCAATAATCAGCACGCTAGGGGCTGTTCAGGCGGGTGCCTACCGTGCCTGAGATCGGTTGAAGGCCGATGTTTGTTGCGGCATTTAATCCGGTTGACCTGTTAATTTTGCTAGTAGGCGGGTGGCTCGAACGCGCTTATAAATGAGCCCTGAGCCCACGAGGAATATGCCAATGTCACGCCGACTTGAACAGGCGGTCGAGCCGCTAACGCCGCCACCCGCTCCGATCATCGAAATACTCACTACCGACGATGAAATCGATTTTGAGACCTTGGGCGATGATGATCTGGCTGTTCGATGGAATGGCCAGGCATCCAGACGAAGCCGACGCAGGCGTAATCGAACTCACAATTCCGGAAGACGTAGTGAGGGCGCAGAAGCTCGGTGAACTGTTTGAAAGCCAGGTAACGGTGAATGTCGAATACGTCGATAACCGTTGACCATTCAATCGAGGACAGAAAAATGGCTAGAGAGTCGTTTGAAGATTTTCTGAGTTTCATGCGCGAAAAACCCCGGACTTGGGGTTGGGACGCGATTGTCGCTTATGACCGTGAGACAACCAATGATTTGCTGATGCAGGAATACATAGATCGTTTTGACAACGGAACATTCTTTGAAACCCTGACCTTCGCTGTACCCCTCACCCAGGGTTGGCAAGTTTCCGAAGGGCAACGCCTTGACAAGCCGCGCCTGAAGTTCGAGGCCACCGACCTGCCGAACAGCAGCGCAGACTTGTCGATGCGCATCGTGGGTGGCCGCCAGTTTCAGGTGGGCCTCGACCTGAACGGTGGTTATCGTATCAACTCGCTCAAATGGGCAGATGCCTTGAATGGGCCTGTTTTGCACGTGCGTTTGGAATTGGGAAAAACGCCGGGCCATGTGGAGCGGCTAGTGGGTGGGCAGGCGAGTGTCATCATCGATTTAAGCAATCCGAGTTGGGATTTTTATCTGACCTTTTCAGACTACCCGGAAGAGAACCATTTGGGCGGTGCGCGCTATAAAGAGATATTCGCCAATTGGCCTGACGAAAAGAAAGCGTTAACCCTGTGTGAACTCAGGATCTTCTTGGTCGACTTTGTGCAGCCAGAGAGTTTTTTGATCAGGACCCACGCCGAGCCCAATGCAACGGATGGCGAAGGTGCTGTACTGCTTTTCGTGACAATGAAGGGCAGTGAAAACGGCAGCATGCCGGTGGCTGATAAAGACTTCCATTACCTGCTACCCGAAGCATCCAATGCTGCGATGCCCTATAGCACCAATGTGGTTTTTTCGCATAATTTTTTCTTGCCGCGGGTGTTGGAACAATGGTTTTTCGACCTTCAGTTTGACAACGTGGGTAAACCTTACGAATTTGAAGTATTGGGTGGCAGTGATGGAGGGTTCATTCAAGGGGTTCAGGTGACCCAGGGGGCGTTGAAGGTGCCGGGTTATAGTACCGACCCGGAGAGTGAGCCTTATTTGAGTTTTTCCCAAGGATTTGCACTTGCATTCGCTGATGATTGGGAGTGGGGGGAAGGTGCATTTACTGTGACGCCTCATCAGTCTGAAGATGGGTGGTTTACGATCACTTGGACTGGAGGCCATACCACTACTCTGGTGGCTAAGGCGAATAGAAATTCAAAGGAGTACGCCTCACCTGTTGATCATTGGTGGAGCTTATCTGCTGATTTTGTGATTGAAATTGATGGTGATAAAAAAACCTACTTGAAAGTAGAACGCTGGGACATGCAGGGTGGGCTGGAATTTGGGCCCTACTGGCGTGAGTGGGCCGAGGTCGATCCCGATGTGTATAAGATTATGTCCGAAGCGAATACGCTAGCACCCCGGCTCATTGACCAGCGGATACAACTGGCCTTCGAAAGTTTCAGCATGTCTACCCGATTCATGAATCTGTTGCTGCTTCATGGGTTTATTTTCAAAGGTGGCGCGAACACAATTCAGCCTGATAAAGGCTCCAACCCCGGTGATTTCGTACTCCCAGGTTACTTGGCCCCCTCTCAAACCACCCTCAAACTCAATGCCACTGAAGTGACCCTCGGCGCCGGCTCGTTCTATCAATTCACCGCCGAGCCGTCCAGCGGGGTCACCTGGGCAGTGAGCAACTTACCGGCGGAAGAGGGTGATTGCGGCAGCATCGACGCCAACGGCAAGTACACGCCCATGGTCGCCTCGACAATCCCCCATGCGCAGAAGGTGGTCATCGTCACGGCCACCAGCGGCGAGCATATCAGCCGGGCCCTGGTCACCGTCATCAAGCGCAGCATTGCCCTTGACCCGGTCATCATGACCGCCCAGCAACTCGCCACCAAGGATAACGTCTACAAGGTTTCGGGCGCTTCGCTGCAAGGCAGTACCCTCCAATGGCGTATGTCGGAGGGTGCGATCGGCTCGATCCAGACCGACCCGAGCCCTCTTCCGGACGTGCAGGATGGTCGCCTGTATGTCGTGCCCAAGAAAAGCAGCGCCGCGACCATGGCGTTCGACGAGCGTTACGGCAAACTCATGCCGGTGGCCTCCGAACAGTGGCAGGCCCGGCGGGCGGCAGGCTGCAAGTTTTCCGCAGTCGACCTTTCCGATCTCATGGCCGTCGAGCAGATCATCGTCGAAGGGGGAAACGACAGCCAAACCATCGACGTGCTGTTGCCGCTACAGACCGAAACGCACTGGTTCCAGTACCAGCCAATGGCTGACGGCAGCGTGCAGCTGGAGCTCTGGACCGATGGCATGGATGGCGCTCTGCGGATAGAACCCGAAGATGCCGATTGGTTTCTGGTGAAGGGCAACGGAACGTTAGACCTAGGCCTGTACACGCCCGCTGCCGATGGTAGCGACAGCTATGCCGTAGTGGTGGCCTTCGAGCCTGGCAATCGTCGTGGCTATTGGTGGACCTACGCCATCCTGCCCATGCCCTATCTGGACGTGGCTCACATTATTGAAAACGGAGCAAGCTCATGATCTCAAACAGCAAAGGTCAGATTCTCCAACGCCTGGAACAAGGCCAAGTCATGAACGGCTGGGGCGCGATCATCGCGCTCGAGGGGGAGCAACTCAACAAGATGCTCGAACAGCGCTATCTCGAGGCCTTCAGAGACCTGAGCTTTCTGCTGCCATTCACCCTGGAGCTGTCACCGGGCGAAAGGCCGGATGAACAAATCGTGTTGAACAACCTGGTGTTCGGCGTGCCGCGGCTGTCGTTCGAAGCAGCCCAACTGGCCGACAACAAGGCCACGCTTACCTTGGATATTCTCGCGGGCACCATGACGCAGATGTTCGACACCCCCGCGCAGCCGCCAGTCATGCTGCAGAGCACCAACCTCGGCGCCGGGTCGGGGCATCGCGTGCAGATGACAGTGAGCCTGACCGTTGTCACGGGGCTTATCGATGGCAGCGGCAAGCTGGCGATCGACATGACCCAGGCACAGGGTTTCGACTGCCAGTTGGGCCTGGCCAGGGAGGTGGAACTGGAGATCGCCCAGGCCATGGGTGCGCGCATCCAGTCGTTGCCCGCCTATCGGCAGATGTTCACGGTGGCCACGCTCGACTTCCAGAACAAAGGGCCGTTGAGCGTGCAGCGCTTCGAGGTGTTGACCCAGCCGCATCCTGATGCTGCCAAGGCCGCGCAAGAGGGAGCAGGGGCCGTTGTGCTGTTCTGCCAGTTGCGTGCGGATGACGAGCCTGGCGGGTTACCGACCAATGATGGGCGTTTCCCCTATCTGATCCCCGACGATGTCGATATCCAAGGTGGGGCAGCATTCAACGCCACGGTGTTGATGCATCAGCGGTTACACAAGTTCTTCCCGCTCCAGGTCCCGGGTGTTGCAGGGCACCTGGCGCTACCTAACGCGCATGTGCTGGGCGAGGGTGAGACACATGATCCGCTGGACCGCGTCACTTTCACGCGGGTAAGCGCCACAGAGCGCTCGTGGTTCGTCGAGCCTTTGCAGGCGCAGATCGAGGCCGGCGGCGTCAGGGCGTTCAAACTGGTCAATGGCCGCGGCACCCAGGCCAACGCAACGGCGTCCCAGTGGACCGCCGCCAACCTCCAACGCCAAAGCACGGGGACGATGCGGCCAGACGGCACCTACGAGGCGTCAGCGCGCCCTGCCTTCAGGCAGAATCAGCAAGTGGTCGTGGTATCCAACGCCTTCCAAGACGGCGGACAGAACCAGGTGCGCACCTCGATCGCCGTCGAGCACGCCGAGCGGGTGTCCATCTCACCCAGCGCAGTCACCTGGCGCAAGGGGGAAGGTCCTATCAGCTTGATAGCCAGTACGACGGGGGGAGGCGCATCCTGGTCCTGGAGCCTGGAGGGGGAGATCTATGGCGAGCTGAGTCCAAGCGGGAGTATTGCTACATTCCTACCCGATACGCCGGAACACAACGTGCCGCAGATTCTGCTGCAGCGCATTCGCGCAACCGATACCAGTAGTGGCCATTCCGCTGAGGCCACTGTGGTCATCATTGCCTTTAGCGCCACATTGACCGTCACTCCGGCGCATGTGCCGGCAGTGGATGCCACGCAGCCGATCACATTCCAGGTGGAAGGCGGGAACGAAGGTATTGAGTGGTCGCTTATCGGAGAGGGCTTTATCGAAAGTGACACGGGGGAGTTCACCCCCCCACCGAAGCCAGACAGCAAGGTCACGGTGGTGCTGGCGAAGTTCTCCACACGCCAAATTGGCTATGCGGTCGTCGAACTGGCCGCCGAAGCGGTGGAACCGCCTACCTGGACCACCCTCACCGAGTTCAGCCTGGCGATCACGGGTTCGAACACGTGCTACGCCAACGGTATGCAACAGGTCGAAATCCTGGTGACGATCGAAACCTCGACGCCTAACGGGCAACCGAAGCAACCGCTGTCACCCACTGAGCTCTCCACGCTCAAACTGTATTATGACGCTGGCAGTACCCAACTGGAGTTCCTGGCGCCGGAGCAGGAAGGTTTGCCACCTGGCAGCGGTATCGACTGGGCAGTGGCTGTGCTGCCGAACCGCTTCCACCCTCAAACCGCCACTACGTCACCGGCGATTACTGGCGACCCTGAGGCGACCCGCCGACGGTATCTGTATCTGCAGAGTGGCCAGGCGACCAACACCCGGACGATCTATGCCAAGTTCACCAAAGATGGGGGTGGCGAATATGACTCTCGTGATAAGAACGGCAAGACCGACATTCAGAGCGTAGCCCCGCCAACGCTCGACGCCAGCCATTACAACCTGAAACGCGATCGGATCAAGGAGATCCGTGGCAGTAATGTGGGGGGACTGGACGACCCATTCAGCTACTGGACGGCATCGCTCGACTACTGGAGGCTCACGTACAGGCTTCATGGCTCTGGGCCTGACGTGAAGTTCCTGCTCTGTGAGCCTGTTGCTGCGCTTTCGGCAGTGCGCTGGGAAAGCGAGCAGTTGGATGAAAGCTTTGCCAGCTACCTGGCCTACGCTTTCAACCCCTATGAGGGCGAAGACCCATCCTCGCCTCCGGGGCTCATCATCGACCCCTGGCTGCGCGCCTTGTTTGCCGAAGAAAAAATCGGCTTCGAGGACCTGGAGGAAGATTTGGTGCCAGGCAAGGGGCCTGCGCCGGGTGACTTGATGGTCAGCCTCCACCGCATGGATGACCTCGTCTATTGGCATGACAAGATGGGTAACGGCGAGGCATACCGCAATTACCGCGAGCACCTGGAGGGGGGCTTGAAGTTCAGGCTTCGGGACCTGTACGGCAACCTGCATCCGATCGTGATCGATTACCCTGGCCCGACGGTGACGGGCCACCGTAACACCGTTGAGTTGCGCCTCTGGTGAACCGGCAAGCGCCCTGCGACTGCGCAGGGCGCTTGCGAAAAAACCAACCGCTATTTAGGAACAGGTCATGACTACCAAGACTCTGGTGCATTCCAACGCCTTCAATTTCTTGAGCTTCGTGCAAAACAGCGTGGACCCGCGCACCGGCCAGTACACCCTGGCCATCGAACTGCCCGAACTGGTCGGTAACGACCTCAGCGGCCCGTCATTGCCGCTGCGCCTGGCCTACAACCCACTCAACAACCAGGATTCGGGCTTCGGCGTCGGCTGGACGTTGAACCTTACCGAATACGTGCCGGCGAGCAACATGCTCACCTTGCACACCGGCGAGCGCTACAAGGTTGTCGGCGACAGCGACGACTACGCCATTCCCGAGCGCAAGCTGGAAAGCTTCCACTTCCATGTCGATGATGCCGAGCACTTTCGCGTTGTGCACAAGACCGGCCTGGTCGAATTCCTCGAGCTCCACGGCCCGCAAAGCAACCGCGTGGCCCTGCCGGTGCGGGTCGAAGCCGCCTCCGGCCATGCCATCACCCTTGAGCACACGCAAAACCCCTACGCCGAAAATGCCCCCTGCCTCAACCAAATCACGCAGGCCGGGCCGCCTCTGCTCAAGCTGACCTACGAGAGCGCCAGGGTACTGATCGACCTGCATCCGGGGTCCGGCCCGGGGGGCTCGCCCCTGGCGCGCTACGAACTCAAGCTCAGCAGCCAGGGCTCGCCGGCCAGGCGCCGTATCGACGCCGTGGTGCTGCCCACCGACGACAAGGCCAGCTGGCGCTTCGACTACCGTGAACAGCGTGGCCTGTTCCTCCTGAGCGAGGTAGCCACCCCCAGCGGCGCCGTGGAGACCATCGCCTACGATGACGACGGCCATACCTTCCCCGGCGGTGGCCAGCTGCCCGACCCCCTGCCTCGGGTGACCCGCCACCAGATCGACCCCGGGGCCGACCAGCCACCGATGATCACCACCTACGACTACACCAGCAACAACTTCCTGGGCTATGGCAGCGGGATCCAGTGGAAGGACGATGGCGAGGATCATCTCTACGACTCCACTGACCAGTATTTTACCTACGGCTCCACCGCCACACAGTGGGTGCTCGACGCTGAGGGCGTCGAGCAGCCGCTGCGCACCATCACCCGTACATTCAACCGCTTCCACCTGCTGAGCAAGCAGGTCACCAACCAGGATGAACACATCCAGGAAGCCGAGACCGCCTACCACGAGCTCCCGGGGCTGAACTTCGCCCGGCAACCGAACAACTTCCAGCTCCCTTACAGCACCACCCAACGCTGGAAACGCGGCAACCAGCTGCGCGAAGAAGTGCTGATCACCCGCTACGACGAGCATGGCAACCTGACCCTCAAGTCCGAAGTGGCCGTGCCCCGTTACGATGCCCAGGGCAAATTGCTGGAGGCGCCAACCCTGGCCGGAACGATATACACCCGCCACAGTTACTACCCGGCCCAAGGCGATGGTGACGATTGCCCGCCCGACCCGTACGGTTTCGTGCGCACGACCAAGGAAGAGACCCGGTACCCGGCCACCGACGCCGAGGGCCAGGCGCAAACCTTGTCTAACCGCTACTACTACAGGACGTTCGACACCCTTGGCGGCAGCCAGGGCGCCGACCACTACCTGCTGGAGCGCCAGGCGCAATTGCAAGTGCATGAAGGCAACGCCACGCTGACGATTCAGGCCAAGGAGAGCCTGTATTTCGATGACGCCGCAGATGCCCTGCGTCATGGCCGTCTCGAGTGCGAGACGACTACCCGAGCCGAGAGTGGCTTGCCTAGCGAGGTCAGCTACATCACCCAGGTTGCCTACACCTATGAAAAGCTCACAGGGGACGCTGGCAACGTGTTGCAGACTGTGCAGACCCATACCGGGTTCGATCACGATGAGGAGTTGGAGGATGGTAGCCGGCGCGACGCCCGCAAGACTGTCACCCTGCAGCACTGTGTGCTGATCAACGAGCCGCTGCTCAACCTCGACGACAACCAGGTCGAGATTGCCTACCAATACGACCCGTTGAGGCGGGTGACCCAGGAAACCGTGTCGCCCAATGACCCCCAGTACACGGCTTCACGCACCTATACCTACACCCTGGTGGGCGCCACGGGTGGGCGTGCCAGCCAGACCATGGCCGATGTGAAGCACGTTATCACCCGCAGCTGGGTGGACGGCCTGAACCGTGTGGTCGAAGAAGAACGCCAGGATGCCGATGCCGATACCCCGGCGAAGGCTCAGGACTACCGCATCAAGTACCAGGCCAGGTACGACGCCCTGGGCGACTTGGTAGAGGAAGTCGAATATGACTGGCTGGACTACAGCGACCGCAAAACCGAACTGCGGTTACCCTCGCACTACCTGTATGACGCATGGGGTGAGCGGTATTGCGAAATCGGCGCCGATGGCGCGAAACACTATGATCAACTCGACCCGATCGGTGATGCTGGCGCCGACGGCCCCCTGCGCGATGCCTGGAGCGAGTCGGCCGATGGCACGCTCAAGACTGGCGTGACGCGTACCTGGCTCGACCTGGCGCAGCAGCCGACCCGGATCGAGCGCTTCGATGCCGGCGGCAATTCATACAGTGTCGAACAGCACTTCTACGATGGGCTGAGGCGCAAGTGCCGCGAGATCGATGCCGCGCAGGCCAGCAAACGCTTCACCTACGACGAGTTCGACCGCCTGCGCGACGAAACCCTCGCCAATGGTGCCGTGGTACACCGCGACTATGCGCCACACAGCGGCGAGGACCTGCCGGTAGCGATCGACGTCGGTGGGGTGGTGTTGGGGACGCAACGTTTCGACGGGCTGGACCGCATGATCGAGTCCACCACCGGCGGACGCCGCCGTGTCCAGCACTTTGCCCCAGGCCAGCGCCAGCCCGAAGCGGTAGTGACCGCAGCGGGCGCCCAGATCAAGTACCGCTATGCGCCGCAATTGGGCGAGGAGCCGTTGGAGCGGTATGTGGAAACCACTGAGGTGCGGGCCCAGTATGACTACGATGGACAAAATGCCAGGCTGACCAAGTGCAACGAACAGGGCGAGGGGCTCGAGCGCGATTATTTCAGTACCGGCCAGTTGAAGTACGAAAAACGCCAGGTTGGCGACCAGCCGCCCTTCGAGATGCACTATCGCGCCAGCCTGCAGGGGCGGGAACTTGAGTACACGGATGTGCTTGGGCAGGTGCAGACGTACCACTACGATCAGCAAGGCCGCCTTGCTTCCACCACCTTGGGAACACTCAGTTCAACGTTCGAATATGACCCATTGGGGCGCCTTGAAGTGTATGAAACCCGTGACGGCGAACAGTATTTGAAGACGACCCTCGAATACGATGAGTTCGGCCGTGAAATACACCGCACGTTCGACATGGGCGAGCACGAGCAGACGCTGAGCCAGGAGTACTACCCCACTGACCAGTTGCGCGACAAATACCTGCTGGCGGGGGAGACTGAACTGCGCCATGAACATTACGAATACGATGCCCGTGGCCGGTTGACCAAGTACACGTGCACGGCAGCGGACGGCTATGCCCCGGTAGACCCCTACGGCAAAGTCATACGGGAGCAGGTATTCGGCTTTGACAACTTGGACAATATCACCCGTGTACGCACGATATTCCCCGAAGGCCAGAATATGGCAACTTATGAATTCGACCTGCCTGATCCGGTGCAATTGCACTGGGTGCGTAATGACCATGGCGATTATCCCGAAGCAGTGGAACTGCTGTACGACGCCGACGGCAACATGACGCGCGACGAGGAGGGACGCAACCTGACCTACGACCCATTGGGGCGTCTGGTAAGCGTGGTGATGCCCTCCGCCGGCATTGAAGCGGCGTATGGCTATGATCCGCTGGACAGGCTGGTCAGCCAGTCTTCTTGATGTTCAGTCGAAACCCCGTAGCACGCCCGTGGTGTTTCGCAACCTGATAAAACTGCCAGTTGCGCCAACTCGCGGGTGTGCAGATAGTTACTGCAGGTGCGTTGTACCAAACAGTCTCCGAATAACGAAGGGGAAGAATCGATATGGAACGTTCAAATTGCGAAGTGCCTGCTGCCGAACAGGTGCGCCAGGAAGTACGTAGAAAGCGTTTGCTTCGATCGCAGGCGCCGGGTAAGTTACCGGCACCCGCTGTGGATCCCGAGTTTATTGCAGATACCAACGACATGACGGTAGTAGGTGACGCTCTTCGGGCGAAGGACGATTTGCCTGCTGCGTTTCATTTCAAAATTCCAGCGTGGCCGTTTTCCGCTCCGGACACGGATGACACGCTTAAGGTATATCTCGATCATAGTCCGGCGCCCTTTTTTCTTGAGAGCTATGATCCTCAGGATCAACCTACGTTTCCGCTGCAAATCCACATTCCACAAGGCCTCCTGGACGGGTGGGGGGACGGCGTTAAAACCTTCCATTATACGGTAACTGCTGAGGCTGGTAACGTTGCCTACTCCGAGGACCAGACGCTGATTTTCGATAGAGTGGCGCCCTACCAAAATCTATTACCGCCGAAGTTTGCGGATATCCCCAATGTCATTGATGCGAACAAAGGGCAGGTGAAACTCAAGCTGGCTGAGTACTCCGACTTTAAACCTGGCGATACCGTCCATGTATGGTGGCTCAAGGAACTGCCCGATCCGTTACCGTCACCAGACTTGTCAGTGCCTGTAGGCGCTTTACCCCAGGATCTGACGGTTCCGCTGGAGGTTATCGAGAGGGTGAAGGACGGTGGTGTCAAAGTGGTCTATGCCTTGGCTGACAAAGCCAGGAACTACAGTTCGGCCTCCCAGCCCCTCGAGGTCGGCGTTGCACTTGGCCCGTGGCCTACCACCTTTCAAGCGCCGGAGGTGGAGTTGGCCGTAGATGGCCTGATCGACCAGGCAGACGTTGCATTGGATGTTCAGGTGCATGTTCCTGTATTCGACAATGCCAAAGAAACCGATGAAGTCAGGGTTCATTGGGGATCCAAGTCTACCGCCTGGCGTACCGTGGGCGAGGGTATCTTCCCAATGCCGTTCGGGATCGACAAGAGTTTGATTTGGGAGGAATACGGCGGCGATACAGGAGTAGGTGACGTCCCCGTAACTGTAACCTACGAGGTCAAGCGAGGTTCGGTCGCGCTGCTGAACAAAGGTGAAAAGGACTTCACGTTCAACGTCAATCTCGAGCGTATCGACCCTGTCGATCCGATCCTTGATCCCGATTGGCCTGGGCCGATCAATGGCAAGCTGGACCCTGCCGAGGTCTATGGCGCGGTCTCCGAGACCAAGAACAGCTTGGATGCAAGCGACGCCGATAAGCCTGTGAAGGTGGTTGTGCCGGTGGACCCAGAGTTCAAAGAGGGGGATGTCGTCACGCTGTTCTGGAGGGGTGAGAAAGTACTTGGCGTTGAGCATGAGATCACCAGCGATGATCTGGGTGAAGAGCTAGAGATGGACATCCAATGGGATGTCGTCGCGGCAGGGGGCAACGGCACTATCTCGATGCATTACGCCATTCACCGCCCGGGCAACCCTAATGGCACGCAGCCCAAGCCGACTAGCGTGGATGTTTCCGGCGTGGTGATCCGAACTGATGCACCTGCTTTCCAGGGCGTGACTGATACTGGCTACCTTAACTGCCAATCAATCTGGAGCGAACCTCCTCACGCGGACGACCCCGCTTTGCGCGTTACTGTGCCGGACCTTGCTGAGGTCGGCTTCGAAATTGGCAATAAGGTCGAGATGATTTGGCGAGCCACGGTTTATGGCACCGACCAAGACATTCCGGTCGGTTTTGCGCGTGAGATCGAGCTCGATATAAATAATATCAATGGTTTTGTCTGGCGTATCCCCTACGAGGAATATGTATTGCCGATTTACCAATGGGACGGCACCCATACCGATGCCAATGGGTATGTCAGCTACAAATCGGTAGGGACTCAAACGCCGATCGAGTCGGCAGAGGACCATGCTCGGGTCTCGATCCACTCGGCAGGCCTAACGTGCGATATCTCAGGCCCTTGAGTTGGAGCGGAGCGCTGCCATTGGCAGTGCTCCGTAGATCGTTATTAAGAAATCCCCGCTGATTTTTAGGACTTTTCCTACAACCAAATCTGAAGTGCGGGTATAGCTTTGTGCGCCTTGGGCCTTCGGGTCAACTTTTCCCTTCGGCATTCAAAGGTGTTTCTAATGACCATTGTCCGCACTCACGCGCTGTCGCCGCTGACGAGCGCCTTGCTCAAGGCTTCAGCCTTGCTCTTACTGTCGGCGCCGGCCGGCGCGGCTACCATCGTCGACGATCAACTGAGCATCGATGGCGACACTGCGCCTGACAGTTATTTCGTCGCGCCTGATGCCCAACTCGACGCCAACGGTGCTAGTACCCAAGATATCTCGATAGGTGAGAACGGCCGGTTGAACCTGCAGCGCAGCAGCGTGACCGCGACCAGCGATGGCATCGGTGTGGAGCGAGGCGGGCACGCCATCATCAGCGACAACTCCAAGGTGATGAGTGAGCGTATCGGCTTGCGCCTGTTGCGCACAGCCAGCGGTGGTTCCAGTGCTGTGGTCAGCGACAGTCACATCGAAGGTGCCCGTGGGGGGGCCAGCGTTAGCGCTGGCTCGGCTTTGCGGCTGGAGCGCAGTACCGTGGTCGGTACTGGCGCTTCCAGCGCCGTCAGGATGTTCGGCAACTCGACCTTGGTGGCCGAGCAGAGCACCTTGATCGGCGCGCGCGCAGGCTTGCAGGTGAACGGTGATTCGGCCTTCCCCGGTGCTACCCAGATCACCCTCGCCGGCACTCGGGTGCAAGGGCTGGATGGCTCGGCGATCGTGGTCGGTGGAGATGGCTACGAGGCAGTTGATGCCGACATCGTGGTTGGCCCTGGTTCTTCGCTGCAGGGCAGCAACGGTGCCATTCTCGAGGTGCAAGGCGGCTCGCATGTGGACATGCAAGTCGACGGCAGCGCCTTGCAGGGTGATGTGCGGGTGGAGGAGGGCTCCAGCGCCAACCTGCGCCTGGACAATCAGGCCAGCCTGACGGGGCGCCTGGAAAACGTCGATGGCCTGACCTTGAGCAACCAGGCCAGTTGGACCATGGTCGAGGACAGCAGCGTAGGCGCCATGGCGATGAATGGCGGTGCGGTCCACTTCGGCCAGGCGAACGATTACCAGCGTTTGACCCTTGGCACCCTGAGTGGCCAGGGCACCTTCGTCATGGATGCCGACTTCAGCACCGGCCAAACCGACTTTCTCGATGTAACCGGAACGGCCACCGGCAGCCACACCTTGCTGGTGGGCAGCAGCGGGGCAGAACCTGCAGCGGAAAACCAACTGCACCTGGTGCACGCTGGCGCTGGCGATGCGACGTTTTCCCTGCTCAATGGGTCGGTCGATGTCGGTGCGTTTTCCTATGAGCTGGTGCAGCGTGGCAACGATTGGTACCTCGATGGCTCGCGGCAGATCATCAGCCCCGGTACCGCATCGGTGCTGGCGCTGTTCAATACCGCGCCCACCGTTTGGTATGGCGAGCTGACCACGTTGCGCGGTCGCATGGGCGAATTGCGCCGCGATGAGGGCAACACCGGTGCCTGGGTGCGCGCCTACGGTAACAAGTTCAACGTCTCGGCAAGCGCCGGCAGTGCCTACCAACAGGTGCAGCAGGGCTTCTCGGTCGGTGCCGATGCGCCGTTGCCGTGGGGCGATGGGCAGTGGAAGGTGGGTGTGCTCGCTGGCCACAGCAACTCCGACCTGAACCTGACCCGTGGTGCCTCGGCGCAGGTCAAGAGTTACTACCTGGGCCTGTACACCACCTGGCTCGATGCGCAAACTGGCTATTACTTCGATGGCGTACTCAAGGCCAACCGTTTCGACAACAGTTCCGAAGTCACGCTCAGTGACGGCCAGCGCACCAAGGGTGACTACGACAACTTTGGCGTGGGGGCTTCGGCGGAGTTTGGCCGCCACTTCGAATTTGCCGACGGGTACTTCATCGAGCCCTACACCCAGTGGTCGCTGGCCTCGATCGAGGGCAAGGACTACCACCTGGACAATGGCCTGCAGGCGCGTGGCGACGATACTCGGTCATTGGTGGGCAAAGCCGGTGCCACCTTGGGCAAGACCATCGACCTGAACGATGGGCGCTTCATCCAACCCTATCTGCGTCTGGCCTATGCCCATGAGTTCATCAGTAACAACGATGTGAAGGTCAACGATCATCGCTTCGACAACGACCTCTCCGGCTCACGGGGTGAGTTGGGGGCCGGTTTGGCGGTATCGCTGAACGATCGATTGCAGTTGCATGCCGATTTCGACTACGCCAACGGCGACCGTATCGAGCAGCCATGGGGCGCGAATGTCGGGGTGCGTTACACATGGTAGGTGCAAAGGGGAGGGCGAAAGCCCTCCCCTTTGCGTTTCAAGGATTGACCCGCGAACAACAGAGAGGCGAAACATGCCAGCCAAGCACTCCGATCAGCTGTCAGGCAACCTGCCGATGCCCAGCGCGCCTGACATGCTGCCGAACCTGCCAGGGGGGCAGCCCAACCTCCTGAGCGTTGACTCATTGCGCACTCCGTTGCGCATCGATGTGCCCAAGTGGCCAGGGTCAGTGCCGTCGCCGGAAAACCCCGAGATCCTGACGTTGCTGTGGAACGGTGTCGAAGTGAATCAGAAAATCATCGTGAAACCGTTCGAGGACGGGGAGGATCTGTTTCTCGAGGTGCCCGTGGCGCATCTTCATGAAGGTGATGTGGCGGTGACCTACCGTGTAGTGTTCTACAACCAGAACGAAGACAGTTCTGCCCCCCTGGCCTTGACCATCGACAAAACCCCGCCAGCGCTGGCACCTCAGGATGCCCTGGTGTTTCCCGACCTGGCCGGCTCTGAGGTGACAGAGGCCTACCTGAAAGCCCATGATGACCGACTGGTGGCCCATGTTCCTTTGTACGATCAGCCATACGCTGGCGATACATTGATCTGGTACTGGGACACCCTGGCATTTGAGCCGGATGAGGTGGATCGCCGCGAGGTCCGTGCCGATGAGCTCGGCGGGCCATTGCTCATCGAGTTCTCCGGGGCGCTCATTCGCGAAAGAGGCGACGGGGCGCGTTATGCCTGGTATCAGGTGCTGGATCGTGCAGGCAACCCCAGCAGCGAGGCCCACCGGGCCACCTTGACGGTCAAAGCTCAGCCTTTGCCGCGCGAGTATGAATGGCCGGAGATCCCGGATGCGCTAGGTACAGGGCAACGTGTCGAGCTCAAGCTTGCCGACCTTGGTCCCTCTATCGCTGTCCAGTTGCCTGAATCGGCGCAGATTGGCCCAGATGAGCCATTCGCATTGCAGTGGGGGGAGCCAGACCTCAATGGCAGCCTCTGTATTCCCGGCCAGCGGGGCATCCGCTCATTCACGGTTCCAGCACGGCGGGTCGTCAACATGAGCGGTAAGGTCATACCGGTGTATTACGAGGTCGAGGTCGGCGAGGATGTGCTTCTGCA
Source organism: Pseudomonas sp. NPDC089758 (assembly GCF_044748705.1). Taxonomy (NCBI): domain Bacteria; kingdom Pseudomonadati; phylum Pseudomonadota; class Gammaproteobacteria; order Pseudomonadales; family Pseudomonadaceae; genus Pseudomonas; species Pseudomonas sp. NPDC089758. The sequence continues at coordinate 94,269 of NZ_JBIVGN010000002.1, read as the reverse complement.
GTCCAGCCCGCGCAACCTGAATGTCATCCCGTTCCCGCCATCGTATCTGCCCACCCCCACGTTTGCTGACTTGACAGGCGGCATATTCAAGTTCGGCGAAGACACGCCGGAACCTGACATCCGGATCGTGAGTTGGCCCAAGATGCATACCGACCAAAGGGTCACCATCGAGGTGCACGGTGGGGATAAACGCTGCGCGGTTCTCAGTGCCCATGCCATCACGTCGCAAGAGGTGCAACTGGGCCTTGGCATGGCCGGGGAATACAAGGTACCGCGCGCGTTTTTTGACCAGCTGGTATCGGGTGTTACGATAATTCTGATGGTTTGGCTCAGTTTTGATCAAGGGCAAAGCTGGCCTCAAACACCCACCTTCACGCAAGTGAGCTTAACGTTCCAGCGCGTCGACAGGCGTTAACGCCTGCGTTATTTCAGGGGTAGCGCCACCGAAGTCATTGATGGTGGTAAAAAGCAGGCTCGCCGGGCTGTTGACCTTGTGAGAGGCTACCGCGTAACGCTGGCGCGACATGGGGGCCACCATTTCACGCGCTTCCAGGCGCTCGGTCTGGCCTGCGACCGTCAGTTCCAAGCGGCCAAAGGTGTAGTGAAACGCAGTCGGGTTGTCGACCACAACATAGGTAGTGCCCTGGTCGGTCTGCAGGCTCCACTTGAGGTCGGCCAGCTGCTGCTCGGGCTTGCCTGAGAGCGCTGCAGGTCGATAGAACAGCTTGATGCGGGTGCGCAGGGCAATGGTCAGGCTGTTTTGAGCCGCATCCTCATCGCTTTGTTGAGGGATTTCCTGGGCATTGAAGAAAAACAGCGACTCGCGATCCGCCGGTAGCTGATTGGGGAGGTTGTTGATCTGAACCGTCTGCTGGCTGCCTGGGTCGAGCCGGAAAAGGGCGGGCGACGCGACCAAGGGTACTGCGGTGGTGGTGTCGTCCTGCTCGGTGTTGACCCACGCCTGAACGGCGTAGGTGGACTTGCTGGGGTTGGCGACCACCACCGTGCTGCTCTGTTTGTTACTGGGCAGAACGATGCGAGTGGTACTGATGGTAAGTGCTGCCTGCGCGGCAGCGGGCGACAGGTACAGCGCGAGTGTGATGATAGCGGCGAGGCAGGGCTTGAGTGTGGGCATGGCGGTACTGTGAGCGATTCCGGGGGGGCAGGCGCGCGAACACGCACCTGCGAAGTAGAGTGTGATCAGCGAATGTCGACCAGATAGTTGACACTGGTCCGGATGTGGCCTTCGGTCACGGAGAAGTCGGTTGCTTGCAGGCGGGTGATAAAGTTCATATCGGTGGATACTTTATCGCTGAGCAGGTAGCCCTTCGATTCTGTGTGCGGCTTTATCGCAGCGCCGTCTTCGTCATAAATCACGAGAGTCAGGCCACTGCTGTAGCCAACGCCGCTTTGCAAACCGTACATCTGTCCCGATGGATCGACCCCATAGTTGGGTTTGAAGGTCACGTAACCTTGTTCGCCGGCGCCGATCGAACAGGTCCCTGGATCGACCCGGAGCGCGAACTTCACCTGCCCTGTCTGGTAGCCGATGGTTGTGAAGTCGTCGGCTTTGAAATCGCCCAAGTAGATTTGTGGCAAAGACGGGCCGCCAGGAGTGACCACGTCGATAGGGCACGTGCCGCCCGCCGAGACCGTGCCTTCGAAGTTGATGATGTTACTGGCGAATGCTGTGTTGCCGATCAGACCCAGTGCCAGTGCGGCATAGATACGTTTCATCTGGTATTCCCTAGGATATGCTTTAGTAAGTCGTGCACAACGCCCGGCGAGCGGAGATGAACACGACAGGCTAAAGCTATGCGGGATCTCGAGCTGGATCTGTAGGATTTAGTCGCAATGCCGGGGTGCAATGGCTAAGCGAACAGCTTGTTTGTTACCGCTGCCGTCACCGCTCACTGCGCAGCGGCGGCCTGCGCCAGTGCCTGTTTTTGCGCGTGCCAGTCGAACGGCCTGCCGTCGCGCTCTGCTTCGTAGCGCTGCTCTTCCAGCTGCTGGTACAGGGCCAATTCTTCGTCCGGCATGAAGTGCAGGCAATCGCCAGCGAAGAACCAGAGCAGGTCACGCGGAACCAGGTGGGCAATTTGCGGGTAGCGCTGGATCACCTGGCAGATCAGGTCCTGGCCCAGGTACTGGCTCTCCAGCGGGTCTTGCGGCAGCAGGGCCAGCAATTCGTCGAAACGTTCAAGGAACAGGACGTGGCTTTCCTCCGGTACCTGGTCGGCCTCACCCAGGGCTACCAGTATCGTGCGCAGGTGGTTCAGCAGTTGCAGGTGATATTCCAGATGGGGGTTGGCCATGGGGGCGGTCCTCGGGGTGGTGAAAAACGGGGGCGGAGTATACGCCGGTTGGGGGTGAGGTGGGGATGGTGGTGGCTGTGCTGGCCTTATCGCCAGCCAGCCAGCCACCACGCGATCTAAGGTCAGCGTACCTTGCCGTGTTCCGGTAGCAACTGCTCCTTGCTGAACGCATCCACATCGATCACGTCCCGGCGTGCCTGTTCCGCCGCGTGCAGCCGTTGCCCTTCACCAGGCTGCAATATCCCCCTCTGGACGGCGGCATCGATCACTGACTCCCCAGGTGCCGGTTGTAGCTTGCCCTCCTTGATTGCCTGGTGCAGGGCCTTGTGCAGCGGCGCTGCTTCATCCAGCAGTTCGCAAGCCCGTTGCAGCGCTGCTACCGGATCACCGTCAGCTTGTGGCCGGAAGCAGCCGGCGAGCAGCTCTTCCAGGGCTGGGTCACCCTTGCTACGGCCTATCAATGCCGCCACCTCGGCATCCAGTTCATCGCTCGGCCCGGTATGGCGGCGGCCAAACGGGAACACCAGCACGCGCAACGCGCAACCGACAAAGCGGTTGGGGAAGTTGTCGAGCAGCCGGTCCAGTGCCTTCTCTGCCTGGCCCAGGCTTTCTTCCATGGCCCAGCGCAACAAGGGCTGCATATGCTCGGGCGAGCCCAGATCGTGGTAGCGCTTGAGCGCTGCGCTGGAAAGGTACAGGTAGCTGAGCACATCACCCAGTCTTGCGCTCAGGCGCTCGCGGCGTTTGAGTGCACCACCGAGCAACATCATTGAAAGGTCTGCCAGCAAAGCGAACGCTGCCGCCTGGCGGTTGAGGGCGCGGAAGCAACCCTGGCTCAGGGCATCGCCCGGCACGCTTTCCAGGCGCCCCAGCCCGAGGTTGTATACCAGGGTACTGGCGGCGTTGCCGGCGGCGAACATGATGTGCTTCATCAGCAAGTCGTCGAACTCGCGCAGCGCCTGATCATGGTCCTGGCGGCCGGCCAGGGCCATTTCCTTGAGCACGAAGGGGTGGCAGCGGATCGCGCCCTGGCCGAAGATCATCAGGTTGCGCGAAAGGATGTTGGCGCCTTCGACCGTGATGAAGATCGGCGCGCCTTGCCAGTTACGGCCCAGGTAATTGTTCGGGCCCATGATGATGCCCTTGCCGCCGTGCACGTCCATGGCGTGCTGGATGCATTCGCGGCCGCGCTCAGTCAGGTGGTACTTGAGGATCGCCGACAGCACCGAAGGCTTCTCGCCCAGGTCCACGGCCTTGGCCGTCAACAGACGCGCGCTGTCCATCAGCCAGGCGTTGCCGCCGATGCGTGCCAGCGACTCCTGAATACCCTCGAACGCTGCCAGCGGTACGTTGAATTGCTCGCGAATGTTCGCGTACTGGCCGGTGACCAGGCTGGTGTACTTGGCGGCGCCCGTACCGACTGCCGGCAGGGAAATGGAGCGCCCCACCGACAGGCAGTTCATCAACATCATCCAGCCCTTGCCGAGCATGGCCTGGCCGCCGATCAGCATGTCCAGCGGCACGAACACGTCCTTGCCGCTGTTGGGACCATTCATGAAGGCTGCACCTAGCGGCAGGTGACGTTTGCCGATCTCCACCCCGGGTGTGTCGGTGGGGATCAGGGCCAGGCTGATGCCCAGCTCTTCCTCGTCGCCCAGCAGGTGGTCGGGGTCGTAGGCCTTGAAGGCCAGGCCCAGCAAGGTCGCCACAGGGCCCAGGGTGATGTAGCGCTTTTCCCAGTTCAGGCGCAGGCCCAGCACCTCTTCACCGTTCCACTGGCCCTTGCAGATGATGCCGGTGTCAGGCATGGCGCCAGCGTCGGAGCCGGCTAGCGGGCCGGTCAGGGCGAAGCAGGGAATCTCGTCGCCGCGAGCAAGCCGTGGCAGGTAGTGGTTGCGCTGTTCATCGGTGCCGTAGTGCAGCAGCAGTTCGGCCGGGCCCAGCGAGTTGGGTACCATTACCGTGGAGGCCAGGTCGCCGCTGCGGGTGGCCAGTTTCATCGCCACCTGGGAGTGGGCGTAGGCGGAGAAGCCCTTGCCGCCGTACTCCTTGGGGATGATCAAGGCGAAGAAGCCGTTCTGCTTGATGTGCTGCCAGGCCTCCGGCGGCAGGTCCAGGTCCTGGCCGATCTGCCAGTCGCTGACCATGGCGCACAGCTCTTCCGTGGGACCATCGATGAATGCCTGCTCTTCGTCGGTCAGCTTCGGCGCAGGGTAGGCCAGCAGGGTGCGCCAGTCTGGGCGGCCGCTGAACAGTTCGCCGTCCCACCAGACCGTGCCGGCATCGATGGCTTCGCGCTCGGTTTGCGACATGGGCGGCAAGGTGCGCTGGAACCAGCGGAACACCGGGCCGCTGAACACCTTGCGCCGCCATTCGGGCAACACCACCAGCGCGACCTTGAGGGCGAGCACCACCCAGATCAGCGCCAGCAGCCAGCCGGGCGCACTGCTGAAAATGCCCATCAGCAGCACATAGGCCGCCATGATGCCAAGAATCTGCAAAGGCGCCAGGCGCCGGTGCGTGAGGTATGCCGCGCCGATCACCAGCACTACCAACCACAACAGCAACATAATCGGTCCTCCTTGGAACCAGGGGCTTGAGCCGTCCCAGACAGCTTAGACGCAATGCTGTGAACGGCAGGGTCAGAACAGTGACAGGGTGTGGCGGTGGGAGTTTCAGTTCATTGCGTGCCTGCGCCGGTACAGGTAACGAAGGTCTGGAGTAGACTGTGCCCCTTTGCATCTCATAAGGACGTTGCCATGCTGAAGATCTGGGGCCGCAAGAATTCGAGCAATGTGCGCAAGGCGCTGTGGATCGCCCACGAGCTGGGCCTGGATTTCCAGTCCATCGACGCCGGCGGCGCCTTCGGTGTGGTCGACGAGCCGCACTACCGCGCCCTCAACCCCAATGGCCTGGTGCCCATGCTCGAGGATGGCGACCTGGTGCTGTGGGAATCCAACACCATCGTCCGTTACCTGTGTGCCGAATATGGAACCGAACAAGGCTGGTACCTGAACGACCCGCGCCAGCGCGCCCTGGCCGACAAATGGATGGACTGGACCACGTCGTCGTTGGCCACCCCGTTCCGTCCGCTGTTCTGGGGCCTGCTGCGCACGCCCGAAGACCAGCGCGACTGGGTGGCGATCAATGCCGCGCAAAAACAGTGCGCGCAATTGTTGTCGATCGCCGATCAAACCCTGGCGCACCAGCCGTACCTCTCAGGTGACCAGATCGGCATGGGCGACATCCCACTGGGTTGTTTCGTCTATGCCTGGTTCGAAATGCCCATCGAGCGCCCGGCCATGCACCATCTGCAAGCCTGGTATGAGCGCCTCAAGCAGCGCCCGGCTTATCAGGCAGCGGTAATGACGGCACTGACCTGAACCTGCTTCGATAGTCACTATCAATACATGTAACTGTACTTGTGCGGCCTGGCCTTGCACCATGGCCGCACTCACTGCGCCAGTGAATTGCCCTGGCGTGTCCTGACCTTTTCACTCGGTACGTGACCCGCTATGAGTTCTGCCCTGTCCATCCGACAGTTGACCAAAACCTACGGTAACGGCTTCCAGGCCCTCAAAGGGATCGACCTGGACGTCGCCGAAGGTGACTTCTTCGCCTTGCTCGGCCCCAACGGCGCCGGTAAATCCACCACCATCGGCATCCTCTCGACGCTGGTCAACAAGACCACTGGCACGGTGAACGTGTTCGGCCACGACCTGGATCGTGAGCCTGCTGCGCTCAAGCGCTGCCTGGGGGTGGTGCCGCAGGAGTTCAACTTCAACCAGTTCGAGAAGACCTTCGATATCGTGGTCACCCAGGCCGGCTATTATGGTATCCCGCCAAAACTGGCCAAAGAGCGCGCTGAACAGTACCTGACCCAGTTGGGGTTGTGGGACAAGCGCGATGTCCAGTCGCGCTCGTTGTCCGGCGGCATGAAGCGCCGGCTGATGATCGCCCGGGCGTTGATCCACGAGCCACGCCTGCTGATCCTCGATGAACCGACCGCAGGGGTGGACATCGAGCTGCGCCGGTCGATGTGGAGCTTCCTCACCGAGCTCAACCAGAAGGGCATCACCATCATCCTGACCACCCACTACCTGGAAGAAGCCGAACAGCTGTGCCGTAACATCGGCATCATCGACCACGGCACCATCGTCGAGAACACCAGCATGCGCCAGTTGCTGGGCAAGCTGCATGTGGAGACCTTCGTGCTCGACATCAAGCAGGACCTTGCCAGCGCGCCAGTGCTGCAAGGCTACCCGTGCCGGCTGCTGACCCCGCACAGCCTTGAGGTGCAAGTGGAAAAGGACCTTGGCATCACCGCGCTGTTCGCCCAGCTGGCGCTGCAGAACATCGAGGTGCAGAGCCTGCGCAACAAGACCAACCGACTCGAGGAGCTGTTTGTGTCACTGGTGGAAAAGAACCTGTCGAAGGTGGCCGTATGAGTGTGGAACTGCGCACCAACTGGGTCGCCCTGAACACCATCGTCTACCGCGAAGTGCGGCGCTTCCTGCGTATCTGGCCGCAAACCTTGCTGCCCCCGGCCATTACCATGGTGCTGTACTTCGTCATCTTCGGTAACCTGATTGGCCGGCAGATCGGCGACATGGGTGGATTCACCTACATGCAGTACATCGTGCCGGGGCTGATCATGATGTCGGTGATCACCAACTCTTACGGCAACGTGGTGTCGAGCTTCTTCGGCAGCAAGTTCCAGCGCTCGATCGAAGAGCTGATGGTGTCGCCGGTGTCGCCGCACACGATTCTCGTCGGCTATGTGCTGGGTGGCGTGCTGCGCGGGCTGGCGGTCGGGGTGATCGTGACCCTCCTGTCGATGTTCTTTACCGACCTGCAGGTGCACCACTTGGGTGTGACCGTGGTCGTGGTGTTGCTGACGGCCACCATTTTCTCGCTGCTGGGCTTCGTCAACGCCGTGTTCGCACGTAACTTCGACGACATCTCGATCATCCCGACCTTCGTGCTGACGCCGCTGACCTACCTGGGCGGGGTGTTCTATTCGATCAACCTGCTGCCGCCGTTCTGGCAGACCGTGTCGCTGGCCAACCCGGTGCTGCACATGGTCAACTCGTTCCGCTACGGCATCCTAGGGGTGTCGGATATCAGCATTGGTACGGCGATCACCTTCATGCTGGTCGCCACCGCGGTGCTGTATGCACTGTGCGTTCGCCTGCTGGTCAGCGGCCGCGGCATGCGCGCCTGAGGCCCTGTGCTTGCGCCGGCGCCATTGCCGGCCAATCCACCAGCGCCAGTACAGCAGGGTGGTGAACCAGGCGACGATGCCCAGCACCACACCGCACAACACCGAGCCCAGCAGGAACGGCTGCCATAGCGTTGCCAGCTGGTCGGTGATCCATTCGAAGGTGAGGTCGTCGGGCAGGCTGCGCGGCGGCGTGCCCAGCAACCAGGCGCCGGTCATGTAGGTGACGAAAAATACCGGTGGCATGGTCAGCGGGTTGGTCAGCCATACCAGGCTGACGGCGATCGGCAGGTTGCCACGCACCGGGATCGCCAGCGCTGCGGCCAGCAGCATCTGCATGGGGACGGGAATCAACGCCGCGAACAGGCCCACGCCCATGGCCCTGGCCACCGAATGGCGGTTTAGGTGCCAAAGATTCGGATCATGCAGCAACTTGCCGAAAAAGCGTAAGGACTTGTGTTCCCGAATGCTGGTCGGATCCGGCATGTAGCGTTTGAAAAGGCGGCGCGGCATGTAGGCTCCCCGAGCGGTCATCACGCAAGTATGCCTTGATTCCATCTCAGCCTCGTTCAGAGTTTGTGACAATTGTTGAGCGAGCCTCGGCGTCTTTTCGTCTATGCCTGAGTGGGTCATTCGGTTTCCGGAGCTCTAACTCATGCGCACAGGGATGTTTGCGCTGGCGCTCGGGCTGTTGTGCCTGGGTATTGTTCCCCAATTGCCATCGGTCGGGTGGCTGTGGCTGCTGCTCGGTGGCGGCCTGCTTTGCCTGTGCACACGCCTTTGGCCGCTGGGTTGCTTTGCGCTGGGGCTGTGCTGGGCTTGCTGGTCGGCGCAGCAGGCGCTGGATGATCGCCTGGCCCCTGGCCTGGATGGCCGTACGCTGTGGCTGGAGGGCCGGGTGGTCGGCTTGCCGACGCACACGGCGCGTGGGGTGCGCTTTGAGCTGGAGCAACCGCGCTCGCGCCGCGCTGCGTTGCCCCAGCGCCTGCAATTGCAGTGGTTCGATGGCCCACCGCTGCGTGCTGGCGAGCGCTGGCGCCTGGCCGCTACCCTGCAGCGCCCGGCCGGGCTGCTCAACCCGCATGGTCCGGACCGGGAGGCACAGTTGTTGGCCAGGCGCATCGGCGCCACTGGCACGGTCAAGGCCGGCCATGTGCTGGATGCCGCGCAGCCGGGCTGGCGTGACGCTCTGCGCCAGCGCTTGTTGAGTGTCGCCGCCCATGGCCGGGAAGCTGCCCTCGTCGCGCTGGTGCTCGGTGATGGCGCCGGCTTGGCCCGTGAGGACTGGCAAGCGCTGCAGGCCACGGGCACGGTCCACCTGTTGGTGATTTCGGGGCAGCACATCGGCCTGGTCGCCGGCTTGCTTTACGCCATAGTCGCCGGCCTGGCGCGCCGAGGCCTGTGGCCTGCGGCTCTACCTTGGTTGCCGTGTGCATGTGGCCTGGCCCTGGGCGCGGCGCTGGCCTATGGCTGGCTGGCCGGTGCGGGGGGGCCGGTGCAGCGCGCCTGCCTGATGCTGGCCGTGGTTTTGCTCTGGCGCCTGCGCTTTCGCCATCTTGGGGCGCTGTTCCCTTTGCTGCTGGCGCTCACCGGGGTGCTGCTGGCCGAGCCCCTGGCCCCGCTGTTGCCTGGGTTCTGGCTGTCGTTCGCGGCAGTGGCGACCCTGGTCTATTGCTTCAGTTCGCGTCTTGGCAGGTGGCGGCCCTGGCAAGGGTGGACCCGCGCCCAGTGGGTGATCGCCATCGGGCTGCTGCCGGTATTGATCGCCACCGGTTTGCCGGTCAGCCTGAGTGCGCCATTGGCCAACTTGCTGGCAGTACCCTGGATCAGCCTGGCGGTATTGCCTTTGGCGCTGCTTGGGACCTTGCTGCTGCCGTTGGCAGGGGTAGGTGAAGGCCTGTTGTGGCTGGCAGGTGGGCTCTTGGACGTGTTGTTCCGGCTGCTGGCGTGGGTAGCGGACTGGCGCCCGGCATGGCTACCGCCTGGGTTGCCGACCTGGGCCTGGCTGATGGTCTGCCTGGGGGCGTTGCTGGTGCTGCTGCCGTCCGGCGTGCCCCTGCGCAGCCTGGGCGGGACCCTGCTGCTGGCGTTGTGGGTGCCCAGGGAAGCTGTGCCCCCAGGGCAGGTGGAAGTCTGGCAGCTGGATGTCGGGCAGGGCTTGGCGGTATTGCTGCGCACGCAACATCACAGCCTGCTCTATGACGCCGGGCCTGCGCGGGGCGATAGTGATCTGGGTGAGCGGGTGGTGTTGCCGACTTTGCACAAGCTGGGCGTCAAGCGCCTGGACATCATGCTCGTCAGCCATGCCCATGCCGACCATGCCGGTGGCGCACCGGCCGTCTACCGAGGGTTGCCGGTGGTGCGTGCGCTGGGCGGCGAAGCGCTGGAGAGCCTTGCCCTGCAGCCTTGTACCCGTGGTGAGCAGTGGGAATGGGATGGGGTGCGCTTTTCGCTGTGGCATTGGGCCCAAGGGCAGAGCAGCAACGACCGCTCGTGCGTGCTGCTGGTCGAGGCGCAGGGAGAGCGGCTGCTATTGGCCGGCGATATGGAGGCGGGGGCCGAGCGCGCATGGTTGGCGGACCACGCCGCGCCACGTATCGATTGGCTGCAGTCGCCGCACCATGGCAGCCGCAGTTCCTCGACCGAGGCATTCATCCGCGCCACGGCGCCGCGCGGGGTGCTGATTTCGCGCGGGCGTAACAACGGTTTCGGGCATCCGCATGTGCAGGTGCTCGAGCGGTATCGGCGGCATGGGCTGGCCATTCACGATACGGCGGTGGAGGGGGCGTTGCGCTTGGTGTTGGGCAGCCGTGGCGAAGTGGAGGGCGTACGGGGGCAACGACGCTTTTGGCGCAGTAGGGGTGCATCCCCCCACGCAATTCCCTGACCTTCGGCAGATGAGCCCCCCGCGCGCCTATGTTAGAGTGGCGGCCTTTTTCCGAGGGGGCGTTTACTGTGTGGGAATTGGTCAAGTCCGGTGGTTGGATGATGCTGCCGATCATTCTGAGCTCCATCGCTGCCATGGCTATCGTCGTCGAGCGCCTGTGGACCCTGCGCGCCAGCCGCGTTACCCCGCCACACCTGCTGGGCCAGGTATGGATGTGGATCAAGGACAAGCAACTCACCAGTGACAAGCTCAAGGCCCTGCGCGCCGATTCGCCGCTGGGTGAGATCCTCGCTGCGGGCCTGGCCAACTCGCGCCATGGCCGTGAAATCATGAAAGAGTGCATCGAGGAGTCGGCCTCGCGGGTCATCCACGAACTGGAGCGCTACATCAGCACGCTCGGTACCATCGCCGCGATGGCCCCGCTGCTTGGCCTGCTCGGTACCGTACTGGGCATGATCGATATCTTCAGCGCCTTCATGGGGACGCAGATGACCGCCAATGCGGCCGTGCTGGCCAGTGGTATTTCCAAAGCGCTGGTCACTACGGCGGCTGGCCTGATGGTCGGCATCCCGGCCGTGTTCTTCCACCGTTTCCTGCTGCGCCGCATCGACGAACTGGTGGTGGGCATGGAGCAGGAGGCAATCAAGCTGGTGGAGGTCATCCAGGGCGACCGTGAAGTCGAAGTGGCCGGAGGCAAGGCGTGAAGTTCCGGCGCAATCGCCAGCGGGAGAACGTCGACATCAACCTGGCGTCGTTGATCGACGTGGTGTTCGTCCTGCTGCTGTTCTTCGTGGTCACCACCACCTTCACCCGTGAGACCCAGCTGCGTGTGGAGCTGCCTGAGGCCGTCAGCGCCGAACAGCCAGGCGCAGACCAGGAAAAGCTGGTGGAGGTCACCATCAGTGCCGATGGCGTGTATTCGGTGAACAACCACCTGTTGCCCAAGAGCGACCTGGCCACCCTGACCGAGGCGATCCAGCGCGAGTCGGGCGGTGACAACACGCTGCCGCTGGCCATCAGCGCCGACGGCAAGACCCCGCACCAGGCCGTGATCACTGCGATGGATGCCGCCGGCAAGCTCGGTTTCAGCCACCTGCGCATGACCACCGTCGAGGCTGCCCAGGGGACACCTTGATGGCGCTCGCCGACCGTCTGCTAGCCGCCTGGTACGCCGGGCATCCGGCCCTTGCCCTGCTGCGCCCGCTCGAGGCGCTTTACCGGCGGGTGGTGACGCGCAAGCGCGCGCGGTTTCTCAGTGGCGAAAGCGCCAGCTACCGCGCCCCGGTGCCGGTCATCGTAGTGGGCAACATCACCGTTGGCGGCACCGGCAAGACGCCGATGATCCTCTGGTTGATCGAGCATTGCCGGCGCCAGGGGCTGAGGGTGGGGGTGGTCAGCCGCGGCTACGGTGCAACACCGCCTCGGTTGCCCTGGCGTGTCGAAGCCTCGCAGCGTGCCGAGCAGGCCGGCGATGAGCCTTTGCTGATCGTTCAGCGCACGGGTGTGCCGCTGATGATCGACCCCGACCGCTCCCGCGCCGTGCAGGCATTGCTGGCCAGCGAGCCGTTGGACCTGATCCTGTGTGACGACGGTATGCAGCACTATCGCCTGGCGCGCGACCTGGAGCTGGTGCTGATCGATGCTGCCCGTGGCCTGGGCAATGGTCGCTGCCTGCCGGCCGGCCCCCTGCGCGAGCCTGCCGCGCGCCTGCAAGAGGCCGATGCGGTGCTGTTCAATGGCGCCACTGCCGACCGCCCGGAGGGCTTCGCTTTTCGTCTGCAACCCAGTGCGCTGGTCAACCTGCGCAGTGGAGAGCGCCGCGCGCTCGACTTCTTTGCTCCTGGCCAGCGCCTGCATGCGGTGGCCGGTATCGGCAACCCGCAACGTTTCTTCAACACCCTGCTGGGGCTAAACTGGCAGCCGGTGCCGCATCCGTTCGCCGACCACGCCCAGTTCAGCGCGCAAAACCTGGCTTTCAGCCCGTCGCTGCCATTGGTGATGACCGAGAAGGACGCGGTGAAGTGCCGGGCCTTCGCTGCCGACGACTGGTGGTACCTGGCCGTGGAGGCGCTGCCGACGCCGGCCTTCTGCGACTGGTTCGACAGCCAGCTGCAACGCTTGCTGCCAGGGCCGCGAACGCCCTGAGCCCCTTTTCAATTTCCGGCCATCTGGCCTCAAGGAAGCTTCCATGGACACCAAATTGCTCGACATCCTGGCCTGCCCGATCACCAAGGGGCCGCTCAAGCTCAGCGCTGACAAGACCGAGCTGATCAGCAAGGGCGCTGGCCTGGCCTACCCGATCCGCGATGGCATCCCGGTGATGCTGGAAAGCGAGGCGCGCACCCTGACCGACGACGAGCGTCTGGACAAATGAGCCTGAACTTCACCGTGGTCATTCCCGCCCGGCTGCGCTCGACGCGCCTGCCGGGCAAGCCGTTGTTGCTGATCGCCGGCAAGCCGATGGTTCAGCACGTCTGGGAGCAGGCGCGCAAGAGCGGTGCCGGCCGTGTGGTCATCGCCACCGACGACGCCAGTATCGTCGAGGCCTGCCAGGCCTTTGGCGCTGAAGTACTGATGACCCGCGCCGACCATGAGTCGGGTACCGACCGCCTGGCTGAAGTGGCTGCGCAGCTTGGCCTGCCGGCCGACGCCATCGTGGTCAACGTCCAGGGGGATGAGCCGCTCATTCCGCCGGTGATCATCGACCAGGTCGCAGCCAACCTGGCGGCGCATCCGGAGGCAGGTATTGCCACCCTGGCCGAGCCGATCCATGACCCCGAAACCGTGTTCAACCCCAATGCGGTCAAGGTGGTCAGCGACAAGAACGGCCTGGCCTTGAGCTTCAGCCGTGCGCCGCTGCCGTGGGCACGTGACGTTTTCGCCAATGACCGCAACCAACTGCCGCAAGGTGTGCCTTACCGCCGCCATATCGGCATGTACGCCTACCGCGTCGGTTTCCTTCAGGACTTCGTCAGCTGGGGGCCGTGCTGGCTCGAGCAGACCGAGGCGCTTGAGCAACTGCGTGCCCTCTGGCATGGCGTGCGTATCCACGTGGCCGATGCCATCGAGGCGCCAGCAGTGGGTGTCGATACTGCACACGACCTCGAGCGCGTACGGCGCTTGCTGGAGGCCTGATGCGCGTCCTGTTCGTTTGCCTGGGCAATATCTGCCGGTCGCCCACCGCCGAGGGTGTGCTGCGCCATCAGTTGCAGGCCGCTGGCCTGGCTGGGCAGGTGCAGGTGGCGTCCGCCGGGACCGGTGACTGGCACGTGGGCAAGGGGCCTGACCGCCGCACCTGCAAGGCCGCACTGGCGCGGGGCTATGACCTGTCGCAACAGCGTGCCCAGCAGGTCAAGGCTGAGCACTTTGCCGAGTACGACCTGATTCTGGCCATGGACGAAAGCAACCTGCGCCACCTGCGCGCCATGCGTGCCCCCAATGCGATTGGCGAGCTTGACCTGTTCCTGCGCCGCTATGGGGCGGCTGTGGATGAAGTGCCGGACCCTTACTACGGCGGCGCAGAGGGGTTCGAGCAGGTGCTGGACCTGATCGAGGCGGCCTGCCGTGAGCTGGTTGTCGAAATCAAGGGGCGGTTATGACGGCGCACTGGCAGCAGCAGGTTTCGCTTAAGCCTTACAACACCTTTGGCATCGATGTGAAAGCCCGGTACTTCGCCCAGGTACAGAGCGACGACGAGGTGCGCGAGGCCCTGGCGCAAGCGCGCCAGCGAGGGCTTGCGGTGATGGTCATCGGCGGCGGCAGCAACCTGCTGCTGACCCGTGATGTCGACGCGCTGGTACTGCACATGGCCAGCCGTGGCCGCCACGTCCTCGGTGATGACGCAGGGCGTGTGCTGGTCGAGGCCGAGGCGGGCGAGCCTTGGCACCCGTTCGTGCAATGGTCGTTGCAGCAAGGCTTTTGTGGCCTTGAAAACCTCAGCCTTATCCCGGGCACGGTAGGGGCTGCGCCGATGCAGAATGTGGGCGCCTACGGCGTGGAAATCAAGGATGTGTTCGCCGGGTTGACGGCGCTGGACCGGCACACAGGCGAGCTGCGTGACTTCGGGCTTGAGGAATGTGCTTTTGGTTACCGCGACAGCCTGTTCAAGCGTAACCCTGGGCGGTGGTTGATCCTGCGGGTGCGCTTTGCCTTGAGCCATCGGCTGCAGGCCCATCTGGATTACGGCCCGGTACGTCAGCGCCTGGCCGAGCAGGGCGTGCAGGCGCCGACGGCGCAGGCCATCAGCGACGCTATTTGCAGCATTCGCCGCGAGAAACTGCCCGATCCGGCTGAGCTGGGCAATGCCGGCAGCTTTTTCAAGAACCCGGTGGTTGCCGTCGAACAGCTGGCGCGGATCCGCGCTGAGTTTCCAGGTGTGGTGGCTTATCCCCAGGCTGACGGGCAGGTCAAGCTGGCGGCAGGCTGGTTGATCGAGCAGGCCGGCTGGAAGGGGTATCGAGATGGCGATGCCGGTGTGCACCGTTTGCAGTCGCTGGTGCTGGTCAATTATGGCCAGGCAAGCGGAGCGCAGTTGCATGGCCTGGCGCAACGCATTCAGGCGGATATCCTGGCGCGGTTCGGGGTTGCGCTGGAGATGGAGCCCAACCTGTACTGAGCCCGGTGCAGGCACCCCAAGCGGCCAAGAAAAAGCCCCGCCAGTTCACACTGGCGGGGCTTTTTCATTCAGCCGTGGCTATCAACCGTGATGAGGTTTGTGCTCATCGGCGGTTTCCAGCGCTGGCGTACCTGCAGTGGCCGCTTCCTGCGCAGCCTTGGCAGCCGCTTCGGCCTCGCGCTTGCGACGACGCACTTCACGTGGGTCGTTAGGGGCGCGGCCGTTAGGCAGCATCACGGTCGCCGCTTCGGGCACTGCCGGGGTTTCCACCGGGGCAGGCTCGGCGACCACAGGCGCTGCTTCGACTACGGTTGCTGCCGGCTCGACAGCCACTTCTGGCTGGGTTTGGGCGACAACGGCAGGCAGCTCGGCAGCCGGCGCTTGTTCAACGGCGACTTGGGCCTTCTCGGCTTCACCCGCTTCGATCACCGGAGCTTCGACAGGTGCCTCTACAGGTGCCACTACAGGCGCCTCGGCAACCACTACCGGTTCGGCCGCAGGCGCTTGTTCGACTACCGGCTCAGGGGCAACTTCAACCACAGGCGCGGCGTTGGCTTCGACTGCAACGACCGGCTCGCTGAGCGGCTGCTCGACCACCGGTGCAATGGCGATTTCCTCGGCCTTGGCGACGGCTTCGACCTGCTCGGCCGGCTGAGCCGCTTCGCTGTTGTCGGTGGCCGCAGTTTCGGCGCTGGCGCGTTCAGCCTGCTGGTTGGCTTGCGCTTCGGCGCCAGCACTGATGTTGCTGCTGGCGACAGCGGCGGTGACGGCCAGGCCGGCAGCCAGTTCGGCACCCAGCTCGGTGGCCTGGTGCTGTTGTGGTTGCTCGTCGCTGCCTTCTTCATCGCTGCCTTCGATCAGCTCGCCATTGGCGTTGCGCTGACGTTCACGACGGTTGCTGCGGCGACGCTGGCCGCGGGAGCGGCGGCGCGGACGCTCGTCATCGGAGCCTTCCTGCTCGTCCTGTTGCAGCTCTTCGTTCGGCAGTTGCTCATCGGCGAGTTCTGCAGCCTTCTCGGCAGCCTGCTCGGCTTCACGGGGCTGGCGCTCTTCGCGTGGAGGGCGTGGCTGACGTTCTTCACGCGGTGCACGTTCTTCACGTGGTGCACGCTCTTCACGAGGGGCACGTTCTTCACGAGGGGCACGTTCTTCACGTGGAGCGCGCTCTTCACGAGGGGCACGTTCTTCACGTGGAGCGCGCTCTTCACGCGGTGCACGTTCTTCGCGAGGCGCGCGCTCTTCACGTGGAGCGCGTTCTTCGCGCGGTGCACGCTCTTCACGTGGCTGGCGTTCTTCACGAGCGGCCGGTGTTGCATCCAGCGGCTCACGCAGTTCGCGTACGCGCTCTTCGCGGTTGCCGCGGCGGTCTTCGCGTGGCTGACGAGGGGCGCGTTCTTCGCGCGGTGCACGCTCTTCACGCGGTGCACGTTCTTCCCGCGGTGCGCGCTCCTCACGTGGTTGGCGCTCTTCACGCGGGGCACGCTCGGCGCGCTCTTCACGTGGTTTGCGCTCTTCGTCACGGCGGCCGTTGCGGTTGCGGCTCTGCTGGCGGCCGTTGCGACGCTCCTCGTTACGCTGAGTGCGCTCGGGGGCAGGCTTCTCGGTGGTGACCACCGGGGCGGCGGCAGGCTCTTCCTTGCCGGCGAACAGGCTGACCAGCGACTTCACCAGGCCTTTGAACAGGCTTGGCTCCGGTACGCTGGCTGCCGCGGCGGCCGGTGCGGCAGGCTGCTGCTCTTCGACAGTGCTCGGTACCGGCGCGTTGGCGCGGGCCGGTGCGGTCTTGACCGCTGCTTCCTGACGCACCAGGGTGCGCGTGGCGGTCGGCTGCGGTGCTTCTTCGGTTTCGGAGGCCGCGATTTCGTAGCTGGACTGGTTGTTCAGCACTTCCGGGTTGTCGTCGCGCAGGCGCTGGACTTCGAAGTGCGGGGTTTCCAGGTGGTCGTTCGGCAGAATGATGATGCGGGCACGGGTGCGCAGTTCGATCTTGGTGATCGAGTTGCGCTTCTCGTTGAGCAGGAATGCGGCGACCGGGATCGGTACCTGAGCGCGTACTTCGGCAGTACGGTCCTTCAGGGCTTCTTCCTCGATCAGGCGCAGGATGGCCAGGGACAGCGATTCGACATCGCGGATGATGCCGGTGCCGGAGCAGCGCGGGCAGACGATGCCGCTGCTTTCGCCCAGCGACGGGCGCAGGCGCTGACGGGACATTTCCAGCAGGCCGAAGCGCGAGATGCGGCCGACCTGCACGCGCGCGCGGTCAGCCTCGAGGGCTTCGCGTACACGTTCTTCGACGGCGCGCTGGTTTTTTGCCGGTGTCATGTCGATAAAGTCGATCACGATCAGGCCGCCGATGTCGCGCAGGCGCAGCTGGCGGGCGATTTCTTCGGCCGCTTCCAGGTTGGTCTGCAGCGCGGTTTCCTCGATGTCGCTGCCCTTGGTGGCGCGCGCCGAGTTGATGTCGATGGAAACCAGGGCCTCGGTCGGGTCGATCACGATCGAACCGCCAGAGGGCAGGTCGACGACGCGCTGGAAGGCGGTCTCGATCTGGCTTTCGATCTGGAAGCGGTTGAACAGCGGCACGCTGTCTTCGTACAGCTTGACCTTGCTGGCGTATTGCGGCATCACCTGGCGGATGAAGGTCAGGGCTTCTTCCTGGGCATCGATGCTGTCGATCAGCACTTCGCCGATGTCCTGGCGCAGGTAGTCGCGGATGGCGCGGATGATGACGTTGCTTTCCTGGTAGATCAGGAACGGTGCAGCGCGGTCCAGGGAGGCTTCCTTGATGGCGGTCCACAGCTGCAGCAGGTAGTCGAGGTCCCACTGCATTTCTTCGCTGCTGCGGCCAAGGCCCGCGGTGCGCACGATCAGGCCCATGTCGCCTGGCACGGTCAGGCCGTTGAGGGCTTCACGCAGTTCGTTGCGCTCTTCGCCTTCGATGCGGCGGGAGATGCCGCCGGCACGGGGGTTGTTTGGCATCAGGACCAGGTAGCGGCCTGCCAGGCTGATGAAGGTGGTCAGGGCGGCGCCTTTGTTGCCGCGCTCTTCCTTCTCGACCTGGACGATGACTTCCTGGCCTTCGCTCAGGACGTCCTTGATGTTGACGCGGCCTTCAGGGGCTTTCTTGAAGTACTCGCGGGAGATTTCCTTCAGCGGCAGGAAGCCGTGACGTTCAGAGCCGAAGTCGACGAAGGCGGCTTCGAGGCTGGGCTCGATCCGGGTGATCTTGCCTTTGTAGATGTTGGCCTTTTTCTGCTCACGCGCACCGGACTCGATGTCCAGGTCGTAGAGACGTTGGCCGTCCACCAGGGCTACACGCAACTCTTCGGGTTGAGTTGCGTTAATCAGCATTCTTTTCATGTTGTACCGTCGGTTTCCGGGCTGCCGGAAACGGCGTTCGGCACACACGACTTCTCATGGTCGGTGCCAAGGTGCGCAAAGGGTGGCCGGGCCACCCCCGTGTCGAGCAACGTTCGGCACCAGCCGGTTTCCCAGCCTGCCGTTGTCGCGACGACGCGTCCTGTTTGCTGCGGTGCCAAGAGGCCCCTGCGGTATCTGCAGAGATATCCGAATCGATATCCGAATCAACCCAGCAGGCCTCGTGCACTCAGTCAGGAGGAGGAATCAACCGTCAGCCGTGTACGCCCATGGGGCATCTGTTCAGGACCTTATCCGCTCGCCGGCCATGCATTGGGCCGGTGGCCGGACGCGGTGCTACACGGTCCGAGGGCTGTGCATCTCCACCCTGCACGTATCCCTGATAATTCGGGTGCTGCCGCGCGCTGAATCCGCAACGGGTTGCATTTTTCGCCAGCGCAATTTCCGCGCTGACGCCATTCATGTCCAAGGCAGGTATTTCCGAAGCATTCGCCGTGCGTTGCGTGCAAGCGTCGGGGCGGGCAGAGGTGCAGCGAAAAGAAGCGGGTAAGCAGGTGAAACACCGCACTTGTCGTTTTTTTTCGGTCTTCTCTACACAGCGCTGGTGGCGATTCCAGGCAATTCGGTAAACTGGCGAAAACCCCGTAGGACGGCCTCGCGTCCTGCAGAATTGCGTTGGTCAGGGACCGGCTAAGGGCCTGGTGCCGCTGGCCTACCGCTTTTGGCGGCGTTCGCGACTATAGCAGTAATGATTAAGTGCTTCAATTCCATAAAAAATTGTTATGATCCCTCGATGACGACCAATACCCCTCCGACTTCCGGCGTTCAGCTGATCGAAGTCGCGCCGGAGCTTGCCGGCCAACGTATCGACAATTTCCTCATCACCGCGCTCAAGGGCGTGCCCAGGACGCTGGTCTACCGCATCCTGCGCAAAGGCGAGGTTCGGGTCAACAAGGGCCGTGTCAAGCCTGAGTACAAGATCCAGGCCGGTGACATCGTCCGTGTACCGCCCGTGCGCCTGCCTGAGCGTGACGAGCCGGCCCCGGTTGCCCAGGGCCTGCTGCAGCGCCTGGAAGCCGCCATCGTCTACGAAGACAAGGCGCTGATCGTGATGAACAAGCCGGCCGGTATCGCCGTGCATGGTGGCAGTGGCCTGAGCTTTGGGGTGATCGAGGCGCTGCGCCAGCTGCGTCCGGATGCCAAGGAGCTGGAGCTTGTGCACCGCCTGGACCGCGACACCTCTGGCCTGCTGATGATCGCCAAGAAGCGCAGCATGCTGCGCCACCTGCATGCCGCATTGCGCGGTGATGGGGTCGACAAGCGCTACATGGCGCTGGTGCGTGGCCACTGGCCTACCTCGAAGAAGCAGGTCAATGCTCCGTTGCTCAAGAGCAACCTGCGTTCGGGCGAGCGTATGGTCGAGGTGAACGACGAGGGCAAAGAGGCGCTCACCCTGTTCCGTGTGCTTCGCCGTTTCGGCGAGTTCGCCACCATTGTCGAGGCTCGCCCTATCACCGGGCGTACCCATCAGATTCGCGTGCATACGCTGCACGCCGGCCACATGATCGCCGGTGACAGCAAGTATGGCGACGAGGACTTCAGCCGCGAGATTCGTGACCTGGGCGGCAAGCGCCTGTTCCTGCATGCCTATGCTCTCACCGTGCCGCTGCCTGATGGTGGCGAGCTCAAGCTCGAGGCGCCGGTGGACGAAGTCTGGGCGAAAACCGTGGAGCGACTGGGGGCGTCCTGATTCATGAAGAAGTCTTACGAGTTGCTGATCTTCGACTGGGACGGCACCTTGGCCGACTCGATCGGGCGGATCGTTGAGTCGATGAATGCCGCTGCCGAACGTGCCGGTGAGGCGCCAAGCCCGGAGGAAGCTATCAAGGGCATCATCGGCCTGGCGCTTGGTGAGGCCATTTCCACCCTCTACCCGCACCTCGATCCTGTGCAGGTCGAAACCTTCCGTCAGCACTATGCCGACATTTATACGGCGCTTGATCAGCAGCCTTCGCCGTTGTTCGAGGGGGTGATCGAGTCGCTGGAGGCCTTCCGGGCCGAGGGTTATCGCCTGGCGGTTGCCACTGGCAAGGCGCGCCGTGGTCTGGATCGGGTGCTCAGGGCCAATGGTTGGGAGCGGTTTTTCGACATCACGCGTGCTGCTGATGAAACCCGCGGCAAGCCCCATCCGCTGATGCTCGAGGAAATTCTGGGCCATTGCGGTGTCCAACCTGGGCAGGCGCTGATGGTCGGAGATTCGGCATTCGATCTGCTGATGGCGAAAAACGCGGGTATGCATTCGGCGGCCGTGGGCTATGGTGCCATGTCGCTGCAGGCTTTGGCCGAGTTCGGTCCGCAGGTGTGCATCGATCATTTTTCCCAGTTGCGCGAGTGGCTGGCAGGTTCTGCGCAAATCCAATTCCAAGGTAGGTGAGCATGGTTGACGAGTGGAAAGCACCGGGTTCCGAGACGGAAGAAGAGCGCCTTGCGCGCGAAGACCGTGAAGAGGATGAGCGCGTAGAGCGCAAGAGCTGGAAGCTGCTGGAAAAGACCGTGCTGGCCAGTGTCCAGGAGCAGCGCAGGGCGCGTCGCTGGGGTATCTTCTTCAAGCTGCTGACGTTCGTGTACCTCTTCGGTGTATTGGCCCTGTTCCTGCCTTGGACGGATATGGACAAGGCTGCCTCGCGCGGCACCAACCATACCGCGTTGGTGGAGGTGCGCGGCGTGATCGCGGATCAAGAGGCGGCCAGTGCCGACAACCTCGTCAAGAGCCTGCGCGAAGCCTTCAAGGATCCAAAGACCAAAGCCGTGATCATGCGGATCAACAGCCCGGGCGGTAGTCCGGTGCAGGCAGGTTATGTCTATGACGAGATCCGTCGCCTGCGCGGTGAGTATCCGGATATCAAGTTGTACGCTGTGATCACCGACCTGGGTGCGTCCGGTGCCTACTACATCGCCAGTGCGGCGGATGAGATCTATGCCGACAAGGCCAGCCTGGTGGGTTCCATCGGTGTGACGGCGGCCGGTTACGGGTTTGTAGGTTCGATGGAGAAACTGGGCATCGAGCGGCGTACCTACACGGCCGGTGAGCACAAGGCGTTCCTGGACCCATTTTCGCCGGAAAAGCCTGAAGAGCGGGCGTTCTGGCAGGGTGTGCTGAACACTACTCACCAGCAGTTCATCGCCATGGTCAAGCAGGGGCGCGGCGATCGCTTGAAAGACAAGGAGCATCCAGAGCTGTTCAGTGGCCTGGTGTGGTCGGGTGAGCAGGCCAAGGCGCTGGGGCTCGTCGACGGTCTGGGCAGTGCGAGCTATGTGGCCCGTGAGATCGTGGGTGAGAAAGAGTTGGTCGATTTCACCGTCGAGGAGTCGCCGTTCGATCGCTTCTCCAAGCGCCTCGGTGCCAGCGTGGCCGAGAAGTTAGCCCTGTACATGGGCTTCCAGGGGCCTGCTCTGCGCTGAGGGCAGGCCGGCCCCTGGCGGTCTCATGGTACTGCCACGCCTTCTTTGCTCAGCATGTCCACCAGCCGAATCAACGGTAGGCCGATCAGGCTGGTGGCGTCGCTCCCGTGGGTGCTTTGGAACAGGCTCACGCCCAGCCCTTCTGCCTTGAAGCTGCCCGCGCAATCCAAGGGCTGCTCGGCCGTCACGTAGCGCTCCACGCGCGCCCGATCCAGTTCCCGCAGGGTCACGGTAAACGGTACACAATCGACCTGGCATTGCCCTGTGGCGGTGTTCAGCAGCGCCACCCCGGTCAGGAAGGTAACGTGCTGCCCGCTGGCCGCAAGCAGCTGTTCGCAGGCCCGCTCGAAACTGTGCGGCTTGCCCAGGATCTGCTCGCCGAGTACCGCAACCTGGTCAGAGCCGATGATCAGGTGTTGCTGGTGGCTGCCGGCGAGTGCCTCGGCCTTCTGCCTGGCCAGGCGTCGCACCAGGTCCGTGGCAGGTTCGTCAGCGAGCGGTCGCTCGTCCAGGTCGGGGCTGGCCCACGTGAAGGGCAGGCCCAGGCGCGCGAGCAGTTCGCGCCGGTAAGGGGAGCTGGAAGCCAGCAATAAAGGCAGCATGGTAGACTCCTGATCAGTTGATCCCGATTCTAACATGCAACATGCCGCCGAATTTCCTTTGACAGGTGCAGGGGGCATCCCTAGAATGCTGCGCCTATGTTGAATGACCCGATTCCACCTCACGTTGACCCGCGCAAATTAGCCGATCGTGGCGTAACCCTTAACGGTTCGCTGCAACTCGCTGATTTGGAAAGACTCTGCGACCCGCTTTCCGACAATGTCGGTACGGTGCAGGCGAAGTTCGATTTTGAACGAGATGAACAGCACGTAGTGGTTATCCACAGCGAGCTGGATGTCGAAGTCAAAATGGTTTGCCAGCGTTGTCTTGAGCTGGTCACCCTGCCGATTCACAGCGAATGTACTTACGCTGTGGTGAAGGAGGGTGCGAATACCCAGTCGTTGCCGAAAGGCTATGACGTGCTGGAACTGGGCGAAGATCCTTTGGATCTGCAGGCCTTGATCGAGGAGGAGCTTCTGCTCGCCTTGCCCATCGTGCCTGCTCATCATCCGGAAGAATGCCAGCAGCCGGCGGGCGCAGACGAGCCCGAATCGAGCAAGGACGAGGTATCGCGGTCCAACCCGTTCAGTGTTTTGGCGCAGTTAAAGCGTGACCCAAACGTTTAGGAGTTAATCAATTATGGCTGTTCAGCAGAACAAAAAATCCCGCTCTGCCCGTGACATGCGCCGTTCGCACGACGCTCTGTCGGAAAACGCGCTGTCGGTAGAGAAAACCACCGGTGAAGTACACCTGCGTCACCACGTATCGCCAGAAGGCGTATACCGTGGTCGTAAAGTGATCGACAAGGGCGCTGACGAGTAATCCTTGTCTGCTCAGGTCATCGCGATCGACGCAATGGGCGGGGACTTCGGTCCCCGCAGCATTGTCCAGGCTAGCATTGCCTGCCTTTCGGCTACCCCCTCGCTGCACTTGACCCTCGTCGGTCAACCCTCCCTCCTAGAAGATCTTGTCACTGGCCTTGCGGCTGCGGATCGCGCGCGCCTGCAGATTGTCGCTGCCAGTGAGGTGATCGGTATGGACGAGCGGCCATCCCAGGCGTTGCGCGGCAAGCCGGATTCGTCGATGCGCATCGCCCTCGAACTGGTGCGTGATGGCAAGGCCCAGGCCTGCGTCAGTGCCGGCAATACTGGCGCGCTGATGGCGCTGTCGCGCATGGTGCTCAAGACGCTGCCGGGTATCGACCGGCCGGCCATGGTTGCGGCTATCCCGACCCAGGCCGGCTACTGTCAGCTGCTCGATCTGGGTGCCAACGTCGACTGCAGTGCCGAGAACCTCTACCAGTTCGCCGTAATGGGCTCGGTGGCCGCGCAGGCCTTGGGTGTGCAGCGCCCGCGCGTGGCACTGTTGAACATCGGCACCGAGGACATCAAGGGCAATCAGCAGGTCAAGCTGGCTGCCACGCTGTTGCAGAACGCCCGCGGCCTGAATTATGTCGGCTTCGTCGAGGGGGATGGCCTGTATCGTGGGGAGGCGGACGTGGTGGTATGCGACGGCTTTGTCGGCAATATCCTGCTCAAATCCAGCGAGGGCCTGGCGACGATGATCGCTGCGCGCATCGAAAAGCTGTTCAAGGGTGGGCCGTTGTCGCGTGTTGCCGGGGCCGTCGCGATGCCGCTGCTCAAGCGTCTGCAGGCCGACCTGGCGCCGGCGCGGCACAATGGGGCAAGTTTTCTGGGGCTGCAGGGTATCGTCATCAAGAGCCATGGCTCGGCTGGCGTGCAGGGCTTTCAAAGCGCCATCCAGCGTGCCTTGATCGAGATTCAGGAAAACCTGCCGCAGCGCCTGCACGGGCGCCTCGAAGACCTCTTGCCTTAGGCATTTCGCCGATGAAGTGCTTAAATGTGACCGCTTGGTCCGCGTTTCCATCCAAGTTTTCAGTTTCCGCGTCTAGCCTTTGGCTCGGCGCACCCTATCCGACGACAAGATCATAAGGGCTTGTTCAATGTCTGCATCCCTCGCATTCGTCTTCCCCGGTCAAGGTTCCCAGTCGCTGGGCATGCTCAAAGAACTGGGCGCCGAAAAGCCGGTGATCGTTGAGACCTTCAAGGAAGCCTCCGAGGCCCTGGGTTACGACCTGTGGGAACTGGTCCAGGAAGGCCCGGAAGAGCAACTCAACCAAACCGACAAGACCCAGCCGGCCATCCTCACGGCCTCCATCGCCCTGTGGCGCCTGTGGCTGGAGGAGGGTGGCGCGCAGCCGGCCTTCGTGTCGGGCCACAGCCTGGGCGAATACAGCGCTTTGGTCGCTGCTGGAAGCCTGTCGCTCAAAGATGCCGTCAGGCTGGTCAAGCGCCGCGGCGAACTGATGCAAGAAGCCGTGCCGGCCGGTCATGGCGCCATGGCCGCGATCCTTGGCCTGGGCGACGATGATGTGAAGGCCATTTGCGCCGAAGCCGCCGAAGATGAAGTGGTCAGCGCAGTCAACTTCAACTCGCCGGGCCAGGTCGTCATCGCCGGTAACGTCGCCGCGGTCAATCGTGCCATCGAGCTGTGCAAAGCCAAGGGCGCCAAGCGTGCCTTGCCGCTGCCGGTGAGCGTGCCATCGCACTGCGCCCTGATGAAGCCGGCTGCCGAGCGTTTCGCCGAGCACGTCAATGCCGTCGAATGGAAGGCGCCGCAGATTCCGGTAGTGCAGAACGTGACTGCCGCCGTCGCCGCCAACCTCGATACCCTCAAGCAGGACCTGTTGGCGCAGCTGTATCAGCCGGTTCGCTGGGTTGAATGCGTGCAGACCCTCGCCGCCAACGGTGCGGTCAACCTGGTCGAGTGTGGTCCTGGCAAGGTGCTGGCTGGCCTGAACAAGCGTTGCGCCGATGGTGTGACCACCTACAACCTCAATACCCCCGACGCCGTCGCCGCCACCCGTGCGGCATTGGCCTGAATTTGGAGAAGCTTGCATGAGCCTGCAAGGTAAAGTTGCACTGGTTACCGGCGCCAGCCGGGGTATCGGCCAGGCCATCGCCCTCGAACTGGGCCGCCAGGGCGCGACCGTGATCGGTACCGCCACTTCGGCTTCCGGTGCCGAGCGCATCGCTGCCACCCTCAAAGAGCACGGTATCACCGGTACCGGCATGGAGCTGAACGTCACCAGCGCCGAGTCCGTGGACGCGGTGCTAGGTGCCATCGGCGAGCAGTTCGGTGCCCCGGCCATTCTTGTCAACAACGCGGGCATCACCCGCGACAACCTCATGCTGCGCATGAAGGACGACGAGTGGTTCGACGTGATCGACACCAACCTCAACAGCCTCTACCGTTTGTCCAAGGGCGTGCTGCGTGGCATGACCAAGGCGCGTTGGGGTCGTATCATCAGCATCGGCTCGGTCGTCGGTGCCATGGGTAACGCTGGCCAGGCCAACTATGCGGCCGCCAAGGCCGGCCTCGAAGGCTTCAGCCGCGCCCTGGCGCGTGAAGTCGGCTCGCGTGGTATCACCGTCAACTCGGTGACCCCAGGCTTCATCGATACCGACATGACCCGCGAACTGCCAGAAGCGCAGCGCGAAGCCCTGCAGACCCAGATTCCGCTGGGCCGCCTGGGCCAGGCCGAGGAAATCGCCAAGGTGGTTTCCTTCCTGGCATCCGACGGCGCAGCCTATGTCACCGGCGCTACCGTGCCGGTGAATGGCGGGATGTACATGTAACACTGCAACTCAATGTGACGGATTGCTAAAAAAAAGAGTCATACTCCCAGCCTAAAATCCGTTATAAAGCTGCAACCAGATTCCAGGCAGTGGGTACGGTGACTGAAGCGACAGTGCGTTGCGCTTGAAAAGCGAACGTCTTTCTATAAAATTGGTCACCGGCCAGCTGCCTGACATATATCCATTAGGAGTGAAAACTAGGTATGAGCACCATCGAAGAACGCGTCAAGAAAATCGTCGCCGAGCAACTGGGCGTCAAGGAAGAGGAAGTGACCAACGAGAAGTCCTTCGTCGATGACCTGGGTGCCGATTCGCTTGACACCGTTGAGCTGGTGATGGCTCTGGAAGAGGAATTCGAGACCGAAATCCCTGACGAAGAAGCCGAGAAGATCACTACCGTTCAAGCTGCCATCGACTACGTCAACGCCCACCAGGGTTAAGACGCTGTAGTCGACGCTTCTTGTCGAGAAGAACCGCACTGCCTTTGCCGGCGTGCGGTTTTTTCTTTGCGAAGGCCCTGCAATGATCCGCGGGCTTCGAGAGCCTGTTGCCATTTCATTCCATTGCCTTGATTGCAATGGCAAGAGACTCTGTTATTAGAAAAGGAGAGTACTGTGTCGCGTAGACGCGTCGTGGTCACTGGTATGGGTATGCTGTCGCCACTGGGTACGGATGTACCGAGCACCTGGCAGGGCATTCTGGCTGGCCGCAGTGGCATCGGTCCGATCGAGCATACGGACCTTTCTGCCTACTCCACCCGTTTTGGCGGCTCGGTGAAGGGCTTCGAGGTCGAGCAGTACCTGTCGGCCAAGGAAGCTCGCAAGCTTGACTTGTTCATCCAGTACGGCCTGGCGGCCGGTTTCCAGGCGGTACGCAATGCCGGCCTGGAAGTCACCGACGCCAACCGCGAGCGCATTGGCGTGGCCATGGGCTCCGGGATCGGCGGCCTGACCAACATCGAAGAAACCAGCCGGACCTTGCACGATCAAGGCCCGCGCCGTATCTCGCCGTTCTTCGTGCCAGGCTCGATCATCAACATGATCTCCGGCTTCCTGTCGATCCACCTGGGGTTGCAGGGCCCGAATTATGCTATTGCCACGGCCTGTACCACTGGCACCCACTGTATCGGCATGGCTGCCCGCAACATCGCCTACGGTGAAGCCGACGTGATGATCGCCGGTGGCGCCGAAATGGCCGCTTGCGGCTTGGGCATGGGCGGCTTTGGTGCCTCGCGCGCGCTGTCGACCCGCAACGATGAGCCGGCCCGTGCCAGCCGTCCGTGGGACAAGGGGCGGGACGGCTTCGTGCTCTCCGACGGCGCCGGTGCACTGGTACTCGAAGAGCTCGAGCACGCCCAGGCCCGTGGTGCGACCATTTATGCCGAGCTGGTCGGTTTCGGCATGAGCGGCGACGCTTACCACATGACGTCGCCGCCCGACAGTGGCGAAGGCGCGGCGCGCTGCATGGCCAACGCATTGCGCGATGCTGGCATCCAGCCGTCTGAGGTCAGCTACATCAACGCCCATGGCACTTCGACTCCGGCTGGCGACGTCGCTGAGGTCGCGGCCATCAAGCGTGTGTTCGGCGAGCATGCCTACAAGCTGGCTGTGAGCTCGACCAAGTCGATGACCGGCCACCTGCTGGGGGCTGCGGGTGCTGTAGAGGCGATCTTCAGCGTGCTGGCAATCAACAGCCAGATGGCACCGCCGACCATCAACCTCGATGAGCCGGACGAAGGTTGCGACCTCGACTTCGTGCCTCATCAGGCGCGCAGCATGCCGATCGACGTAGTGCTGTCCAACTCGTTCGGCTTTGGTGGCACCAACGGCTCGCTGGTGTTCCGCCGGTTCGCCGGCTGATGCACAGCTGGATCGACGGCCAGCCTGCGACTGCGGTCAACCTGCAGAACCGTGGCCTGGCCTACGGCGATGGCCTGTTCGAGACCATCGCCGTACGCAGTGGCCGTCCCAGCATGCTGGACGGCCACCTGGCACGCCTGGCCCTGGGCTGCCAGCGTTTGGCAATCGATGCCGACCTGGCGCTGGTGCGCGATGAAATCCTGCGTTATGCCACCCAACTGGGCGACGGTGTCGCCAAGCTGATCCTTACCCGGGGCGATAGCCAGCGTGGCTATGCGCCAATGGCAGGTGTTGCGCCGCGGCGCATCCTGCTGGGCGGCCCCTTGCCCAGCTACCCTGGCGAACATGCCGAGCACGGTGTGCGTCTTTTTCCTTGCCAGACCCGGCTTGGGGAACAACCGTTACTGGCGGGCCTCAAACATCTCAACCGTCTGGAGCAGGTGCTGGCCCGTGCCGAGTGGCAGGACAGCGAGCATGCCGAAGGCTTGATGTGTGATGGGCAAGGCAGGCTGGTCGAAGGTGTTTACAGCAATCTTTTCCTGGTGCGCGGCGGCGTGTTGCTAACCGCTGAACTCAGCCGTTGCGGCGTGGCCGGCGTGATGCGCGGTGCATTGCTGGAGCACGCGCAGGCACAGGCCATCCCGCTGCAAGTGCGGGACCTGGCGTTCGATGAGCTTGCGCTGGCCGATGAAGTATTTATCTGCAACAGCGTTTATGGGGTCTGGCCTGTGCGGGCTTTTGCTGCACTGAACTGGTCGCCGGGCCCACTCACCCGTAAACTGCAGGCCTTTGCCCGTACGTTACTGGATACCTGAATTCGTGAGACGCAAAATCCTGCTGCTGCTGGAAATGGGCTTGATCCTGGCCGGCCTGGCATTGGGCTGGGCTGCCTGGAAGGTCAACTCGGTGCTGGAGCAGCCCCTGCGCGTGACGCAGGAGCAACTGCTCGACGTGCCCAGTGGCACCAACCCCAATCGCATGTTCTACCGCATGGAGGGCGAGGGGTTACTCGATGACGCCTTCTGGTTGCGCCTGTACTGGCGCTTCAACATGGCCGGTACCCCACTGAAAACGGGTGAGTACCGCATCACGCCGGGCATGACCGTCGAAGACTTGTTCGACGCCTGGCGCCGCGCCGATGTGGTGCAGTACAACCTGACGCTGGTGGAGGGTTGGACGTTCCGCCAGGTGCGCTCGGCGATCGCCAGGCATGAGAAGATCAAGCACACCCTGGAAGGGCTTTCCGACGCCGAGGTCATGGATAAGCTTGGCCATACCGGCGTGTTCCCGGAGGGCCGGTTCTTCCCAGATACCTACCGTTTCGTGCGGGGCATGAGTGACGTCGAGCTATTGCAGCAGGCCTATATGCGGCTGGATGAAGTGCTGGCCCAGGAGTGGGCCGAACGCGCCACCGACCTGCCTTATCGTGACCCGTACCAGGCGTTGATCATGGCTTCGCTGGTGGAGAAGGAAACCGGCATCCCCCAGGAGCGCGGGCAGATTGCCGGGGTGTTCGTTCGTCGCCTGCGGCTGGGCATGATGCTGCAGACAGACCCTACTGTCATTTACGGTATGGGCGAACGCTACAACGGCAGAATTACCCGCGCCGACTTGCGTGAGCCAACGCCTTACAACACCTACACCATCGCTGGGCTGCCGCCCACGCCGATCGCCATGGTCGGGCGGGAGGCGATTCACGCGGCGCTGCATCCAGCCGATGGCACCAGCCTGTACTTCGTCGCCCGGGGTGACGGCAGCCATGTGTTCTCCGACGATCTGAACGATCACAACTCGGCAGTGCGCGAGTATCAGCTCAAGCGGCGCGCGGATTACCGGTCAAGCCCTGCTCCCCAGGCTCAGCCGGAGGCGCAGGGTGTACCTGCGCAAGCATCGCCAGAGTCGGACGAGCCCTCTGCACAGGACCCGGCACCGGCCAGCGACCCCGCTCCGGCCGACGCCCCTGCAGCTGACGAACAACATTAAGGACTGCCTGTGAGCGGCTTGTTTATTACCCTGGAAGGCCCCGAAGGCGCGGGCAAAAGTACCAACCGAGACTACCTGGCGGCACGCCTGCGAGAGCAGGGGCTGGATGTGGTGCTTACCCGCGAGCCTGGCGGTACGCCGCTGGCTGAAAAGGTGCGCGAACTGCTGTTGGCACCCAGTGACGAGGTGATGGCTGCCGATACCGAGCTGCTGTTGGTGTTCGCCGCGCGCGCCCAGCACCTGGCGCAGGTGATCCGCCCGGCGCTGGATCGTGGCGCCGTGGTGCTGTGTGATCGTTTCACCGACGCTACCTACGCCTACCAAGGCGGTGGCCGCGGCCTTTCGGTGGAGCGGATCGCCGTGCTGGAGCAGTTTGTCCAAGGCCAGTTGCGCCCCGACCTGACGCTGGTTTTCGACCTGCCGGTGGAAGTCGGGTTGGCCCGTGCCGCCGCCCGTGGGCGGCTGGATCGTTTCGAGCAGGAGGGGCAGGCCTTCTTCGAGGCCGTGCGCCAGGCTTACCTGCAGCGCGCGCAACGCGAGCCGCAGCGCTACGATCTGCTGGACGCGGCGCAGCCGCTGGAAGCCGTGCAGCGCGCCATAGACGCGCTGTTGCCGGGCATCCTGGAGCGTTGCCGTGGCTGAAGCCTACCCTTGGCAGCAGGCGCTGTGGCAGCAGTTGGCCGGGCGTGCGCTGCACGCCCACGCCTACCTGCTGCACGGGCCGCAGGGTATCGGCAAGCGCGCCTTGGCCGAGCGCCTGATGGTCCGCTTGTTGTGCCAGCAGCCACAGGGGCTCGATGCCTGTGGGCAGTGCAAGTCCTGCTTGCTGCTCAAGGCGGGCAGCCATCCGGACAACTTTGTGCTGGAGCCGGAAGAGGCTGACAAGCCGATCAAGGTCGATCAGGTGCGCGAGCTGGTGTCCTTCGTGGTGCAGACCGCGCAGCTGGGTGGGCGCAAGGTCATCCTGATCGAGCCGGTCGAGGCGATGAACGTCAATGCTTCCAACGCCTTGCTCAAAAGCCTGGAAGAGCCCTCCGGCGACACCGTGCTGCTACTGGTCAGCCACCAGCCCAGCCGCCTGTTGCCGACCATCAAGAGCCGCTGCCAGCAAGTCAGCTGCCCACAGCCGAGCCTTGCCCAGAGCCAGGCCTGGCTGGCCACCGCGCTGGCCGACAGTGACGAGGCCGAGCGTGACGAGCTGCTGACCCTCGCTGCCGGCTCGCCGTTGATGGCGGTGAACCTGCAGGCCCAAGGGGTGCGCGAGCAGCGTGCGCTGGTGACCGATGGCGTGAAAAAGCTGCTCAAGCAGCAACAATCACCCACTCAGCTGGCCGAAGCCTGGAGTGGTGTGCCCCTGCTGTTGCTGTTCGACTGGTTCTTTGACTGGTCGCACCTGGTCTTGCGTTATCAATTGACCCAGGACGAGGAGGGGCTAGGCTTGGCCGATATGCGCAAGGTTGTGCAATACCTTGCGCAGAAGAGCCGGCAGGCCAAGGTGCTCGAGGTGCAGGCGTGGATCCTCGAACAGCGCCAGAAGGTGCTGGGCAAGGCCAACCTCAACCGCGTGCTGCTGCTGGAAGCCTTGCTGGCCCACTGGGTGCAGTTGCCTGGTTCCCGCTGATTCTTCAATTTTTCATGTGTGACGTCTCCCATGCTCGTAGATTCTCATTGTCACCTCGACCGTCTTGACCTCAGTGCCCATCAGGGCTCTCTCGATGCCGCCCTGCAGGCGGCCCGCGAGCGCGGGGTCGGGCATTTTCTGTGTATCGGTGTCAGTGCCGAAAATGCCGGTGCAGTGAAGGCGCTGGCCGAGCAGTACGCCGATGTCGACTGCTCGGTGGGCGTGCACCCGCTTGACCTGGCCCCCGGCGAGACCCCGGCGCTGGAATGGCTCTTGCGCGAACTGGCGCACCCGCATGTCGTCGCGATTGGCGAAACCGGGCTGGACTACCACTACGAGCCGGAGGCGGCCGAACTGCAACAGGCGTCGTTCCGCTTGCACCTGGCGGCATCGCGCCAGACCGGCAAGCCGGTGATCGTGCACACGCGAGCAGCCAAGGCCGACACCTTGGCGCTGCTGCGTGAGGCCAGCCTGCCACAAGCCGGCGTGTTGCATTGCTTCACCGAGGACTGGGAGATGGCCAGGGCGGCCCTGGACCTGGGTTACTACATTTCGCTGTCGGGCATTGTCACCTTCCGCAATGCCGATGCCTTGCGCGAGGTGGCGCGACAGGTGCCGGTCGATCGATTGCTGGTGGAGACCGATTCGCCGTACCTGGCTCCGATTCCTTACCGTGGCAAGCCGAACCTGCCGCAGTACGTGCGAGAGGTGGCCGAGTACGTGGCGTCCTTGCGTGGCGTCAGCTACGAGCAGTTGGCCGGGCAGACCACCGACAACTTCAAGCGCCTGTTCCCCTTGGCCCGGGTGGCCTGAACAGGGCGCTCACGATGAGCGGCGCAGCGGGCTCACCGTTGCCATCCAGGCAAAAAAAACCCGGGTTCTGGGGGAGGAATCCGGGTTAAGACCATTAGGAGTAGAACAAAGGTACGCGGTCCGTGAGTACCTTTATCGGCGCGCCACTGGGGGGGATGCGCCGCGCCAACACTTCTAGTATTGGTCAGGTTTGGCGCAGTGCCAGTGGCAATTGTTCGTTTTTTAAACAGATTTGGAATACGCCAGAGCTCGCTTCCTTCCTCAGCGCATGGCCAGGCGCCGAACTTGCTGCACAGCTTCGTCGATAAGCTGCTCACTGGTATAGAAGTGCGGGGAAAAGCGCACACCTGGGCCGCGCAGGGCACAGATCGTCCGCTCTGCCATCAGGCTGCGATGAATGTCCGCGTTGCTCTGGCCGCAAATACTGAATGTGACAATCCCACCCCGGCGCTGCGGGGTGTCCGGGCTGTGCAGTTGGACCCCGTCGATACCCGCCAGCCCTTGGTGCAGCTGCTCGACGCGGCGCTGCAATTGCCGGGCAACTTCGTCCATGCCGACGTCCTCGAGCAGCGACAGGCTGGCCTCCAGCGCGCAAGCGCCCAGCATGTTCGGGCTACCGCATTCGAACCGTCGGGCGCTGCGGGCCGGCTGCCATTGACGGCGTTCGAAGTCCCCCAGGTTATCCAGCATGTGCCAGCCATAGGCGTTGAGCCTTAGCTGCGGGCGCAGCGCGGCCCTGCAGTAAAATACCCCCAGGCCTTCAGGGCCCAGCATCCACTTGTGGCCGTCAGCCATGGCGAAATCACAGTCATAGCGCTGCACGTCGAAAGGCACGGCGCCAATCTGCTGAATGGCATCGACGCAGAACAGCACATTGCGTGCCCGGCACCCCTGGCCCAGGCGCGCCAGGTCCAGGCGCAGGCCGCTGCCGAACTGCACGGCGCTGACCGCCAGCAGGCGTGTGCGCCTGGTGCAGGCGGCGAGGAGCGAGGCCTCTGGATCGGCTCCGGCAAGGCTCGCCTGCACCACCTCGACGCCGCGATCCGTCAGCGCTTCCCAGACCACCCGGTTGGAAGGGAACTCCTCGTCGCTGATCACCACTTGGTCGCCAGGCTGCCAGTCCAGGCCGAACGCCACCAGCGACAGCGCTTCGGATGTGTTCTTGACCAACGCGATATCGCCGCGTGAGGGCGCGTTGAGCAGGCGCGCCAGCCGTTCACGCAGGCGGCGCTCGGTGGCCAGCCATGCCGGGTAGTCACTGGCGCCCCGTTTCACGTTTTCCTGCGCAAAGCGCGCCACGGCCTCGCTGGCCCTGCGTGGCCAGGGGGCGATGGCCGCGTGGTTCAGGTAGCGCAGCCCCGGCGCCTGGTCGAACTCATCGTGAAACATAGACATGGTTGGATGATCCGTGCAATTTGCTGCAAGTTAGGCATAATAAACCGCTTCAATGTCATCCAGTCCTTCCCATGCAGAAAGAACCTCGTAAGGTCCGTGAGTTTCGCCGTCGCGAACAGGAAATCCTCGATACTGCGCTCAAGCTGTTTCTCGAACAGGGTGAAGACAGTGTCACCGTCGAGATGATCGC
The DNA here is from genome assembly GCF_044748705.1 of Pseudomonas sp. NPDC089758. Lineage (NCBI taxonomy): Bacteria > Pseudomonadati > Pseudomonadota > Gammaproteobacteria > Pseudomonadales > Pseudomonadaceae > Pseudomonas > Pseudomonas sp. NPDC089758. Next base: position 60,271 of record NZ_JBIVGN010000002.1, on the reverse strand, counting down.
TGACGCCGTCGGTATCGGCAAAGGTACGATCTACAAGCACTTCAAGTCCAAGGCGGAGATCTACCTGCGCCTGATGCTCGACTACGAGCGCGACCTGAATGCGCTGTTGCATTCGGCCGATGTCGACCGCGACAAGGAGGCGCTGTCGCGCGCCTATTTCGAGTTCCGCATGCGCGACCCGCAGCGTTACCGGTTGTTCGATCGCCTGGAAGAAAAGGTGGTCAAGGGCAACCAGGTGCCGGAGATGGTCGAGGAGCTGCACAGCATACGTGCCTCCAACTTCGATCGGCTGACCCAGCTGATCAAGGGCCGCATCAGCGAAGGCAAGCTCGAAGACGTGCCGCCATACTTCCATTACTGCGCCGCCTGGGCCTTGGTGCACGGTGCCGTGGCGCTGTACCACTCGCCATTCTGGAGCAACGTGCTCGAGGATCAGGAAGGTTTCTTCCAGTTCCTCATGGATATCGGCGTGCGCATGGGCAACAAGCGCAAACGTGATCCGGAACCGGCGAGCTGAAGAGCTGCATCCCGCTCGACTGACCCCGGAGTGGAACGGGGGCTTGCAAAAACCTGAATTTTGAGTCAGGTTTTGCCGGCCCCGTTTCATCCATGCCGGAGTCATTCATGATTGTCGATCGTCAAGGCAGGCGTTTTCGCAACCTGCGCGTCAGCCTGACGGCTGCCTGCAACTATGCCTGCAGCTACTGCGTGCCCAACGGCAAACGCCTGGTTGCGGCGCAGGATGAGCTGTCCGCCGAAGCGCTGGCCCGCGGGGTGGCCTATCTGATCGAAGCCGCCGGTATCGAGCGCCTGCGTATCACCGGGGGTGAGCCACTGGTCAGCCCCAGGCTGGATGCTTTTTTGGCGGCAGTGGCCAAGCTCGAACTCCAGGACATCACCCTGACGACCAATGGTCAGTTGCTCGGGCGTAAATTGCCGCAGTTGCAGGCGGCCGGCATCCGTCGCCTGAATGTGTCCCTCGACACGCTGGACCCCCAGGCATTTCGACGCATTGCCCGCGGTGGCGACCTGCCCAGCGTGCTTGCAGGCATGCAGCAGGCCAGCGCCAGGGGCATGCAGATCAAGGTGAACATGGTGCCCATGCGTGGGCAGAACCTGGACCAGGTGGTGCCCATGCTCGACTACTGCCTGGCCCGAGGCTTCGAGCTGCGTTTCATCGAACTGATGCGCATGGGCCATCTGGCCCGTGATCACAACGCATTCCTGCAGCAGTTCGTCGGCCTCGACCAGTTGCTGGACCTGATTGGCCACGCACATGCTTTCGAGAGGGCCGATGCGCCGCTGGATGCCACTGCGCTGCGTTACCAGATACCGGGCAAAGGCCATTTCGGCGTGATTGCCAACGAGAGCGTACCGTTTTGCCGAAGCTGTTCGCGCCTGCGCCTGTCATCGACCGGCTGGCTGCATGGGTGCCTTTCGTCGAGCAACCGTCACTTTGTCGGCGATCTGCTGGAGCAGCCTCGTCATCTGGCGCTGCCAGCCCTGCAGCGGTTACTGGTCAAAGCGTTGGCTGACAAACAGGCGCTGGCGTTTTCGGGGGACGTGATGGTGATGAAGGTGATCGGCGGCTGATCTGGCGCAAAAGCTGCATCCGCCGGCTATTCGCCGGTTTTTCGTCGCCGGTCACTGGAGGAAAGATGCGTAGCCTGGTCTTGCTGCTGGCGCTTATGGCGCTGGGCGGCTGCATGAATGTCAGCGATATGGGCGAGGGCGTCCGTTACCACATGAGCGATGCCGGCCTGCTGGATCACAGCGATACACGCCGCACGCTGTCGATTCGCCTGCAGCCCGATTCGTTCATCTTCATCGGCCAGGGCGCCTTCGTGCCGCCAAGCAAGGGGCCAGTACCGCAGCAGAACGTGGTCGCCGAGGAGGCCTTCAAGAGCTTCGTCGAGTATTTCCCGCTGGTGCGGCGCGCCCAGGGCCCGCTGGGGCTCGAAGAGGCCATCGCTGAGGCCCGCTCGGTCGGCGCCGACTATGTGCTGTACACCCGTTTTGCCCGCACCGACGACCGTATCGGCAACGGTGATGAGTGGTACGACGAGCAGGCTGTCGACCGCTTGGGCTGGGACACCGGTGTGGTACAGATGATGCTGATCGAAACCAATACCCGCTACCTCATAGACACTGCGCGTATCAAAAGCCGTGGCGGTTTGTTGACGTTCCACGACAATACGCCGCAGGATTTGCTCGCAGCGCCGATGCGCGAGTACGCTCGTAGCCTTCTGGGTATGAGTGAGTGAGGGCAGGGTGATGACAGATTCCGGCAAGGCCAACGATCTTCTGGCGCAGTTACCCAAACACAAGGGGCTGCCGCCGGTGCATCTGTGGAATCCGGACTTCTGTGGCGACATCGATATGCGTATCGCGCGTGACGGTACCTGGTACTACCTGGGTACGCCTATCGGGCGCAAGCCCATGGTGCGCTTGTTCTCCACCATCATCCGTCGCGATGGCGACGACTACTTCCTGGTTACCCCGGTGGAGAAAGTGGGTATTCGGGTCGACGATGCGCCGTTCGTTGCCGTGACGCTGGATGTGCGGGGTGTGGGTGAGCAGCAGGTGCTGAGTTTTACCAGCAACGTCGAGGACCAGGTTGAGGCCGGGCCGGGCAATCCGCTGCGGGTGGAGGTCGACCCTGTCACTCAGGAGCCTTCGCCTTATGTGCTGATGCGCAGCAACCTGGAGGCATTGATCCATCGCAATGTGTTCTACCAGCTGGTCGAGCTGGCGGTGCCTGGTGAGATCGATGGCGAGCCATGGCTGGGCGTCTGGAGCCATGGGCAGTTCTACCCCATCGGGCGCGACTGCTGATTACTTTTGCGTAGCCATGAAAAAACCTCCAGTGCTTGCGCATCTGGAGGTTTTTGGTATTTGGCTCCGCGACCTGGACTCGAACCAGGGACCCAATGATTAACAGTCATTTGCTCTACCGACTGAGCTATCGCGGAATCTGCGCCTATCTTACTGATTGCCAGGGGCAAGTCAACCCGCCCCCAGCAAATCAGGCAGCCAAATCAAGCAGTTACAGTACTTCTACGATGGCCTTGGTCACCACGTGGATATTGCTCTGGTTGAGTGCGGCCACAGCGATACGGCCGGTGTCCAGTGCATAGATGCCGAACTCGTTCTTCAGCCGTGCCACTTGCTCTACGGTCAGGCCCGAGTAGGAGAACATGCCCGCTTGACGGCCGACGAAGCTGAAGTCGCGCTTGGCGCCGTATTGGGCCAGCAGTTCGACCATCTGCTTGCGCATGCCGTGGATGCGCTGGCGCATTTCACCCAGTTCGGCTTCCCACATCTGACGCAGTTCGGCGCTGTTGAGCACGGTGGCGACGATGGTTGCGCCATGGGTCGGCGGGTTGGAGTAGGTGGTACGGATCACGCGCTTGACTTGCGACAGCACGCGGGTGCTCTCGTCTTTGTTGCCGGTAACGATCGACAGTGCGCCAACGCGTTCGCCGTACAGCGAGAACGACTTGGAGAACGAGCTGGAAACGAAGAACTCCAGGCCCGACTCGGCGAACAGGCGCACGGCAAAGGCGTCTTCGCCGATGCCCTCGCCAAAGCCTTGGTAGGCCATGTCCAGGAACGGCACGTGGCCCTTGGCCTTGACCACTTCCAGCACGTTTTTCCAGTCGTCCAGGCTCAGGTCGACGCCTGTCGGGTTGTGGCAGCAGGCGTGCAGGACAATGATCGAGCCGGACGGCAGGCTGTTCAGGTCTTCGAGCATGCCGGCGCGGTTGACGTCGTTGCTCGGGGCGTCGTAGTAGCGGTAGTTCTGTACCGGGAAGCCGGCGGTTTCAAACAGGGCGCGGTGGTTTTCCCAGCTCGGGTCGCTGATGGCGACCACGGCATTGGGCGACAGGCGCTTGAGGAAGTCGGCGCCGATCTTCAATGCACCGGTGCCGCCAACGGCCTGTACGGTCACCACGCGGCCGGCGGCCAGCAGTGGCGATTCGGCGCCGAAAATCAGCTTCTGCACGGCCTGGTCGTAGGTGGCGATGCCGTCGATCGGCAGGTAGCCGCGCGAAGCATGCTGGGCAGCACGCTGGGTTTCGGCTTCGATCACGGCGCGCAGCAGCGGAATGCGGCCTTCCTCATTGCAATACACGCCCACACCCAGGTTGACCTTGTCGGTACGGGGGTCGGCGTTGAATGCTTCGTTGAGGCCCAGAATGGGGTCGCGGGGTGCCAGCTCGACAGCGGAAAACAGGCTCATTGTTACCTTGGCTCTGAATGGAGAGTGATAGGGCGTACACGCTCCAGCCGAATGCACTGAAGCGGTGCACAAACGGGGAGTCAGTATAGTGATACCGACCGGTCACTGCGACAGTGCGGCGCAGCTTTTACGGCGATTTGCGCAAATTTTTTTCAACCATTGGTCGATTTGCCGGGTCCACCGCAGGGAGCGATCACTGGGCCGCCTTGAATGCGACCCCTGGCGGGCGCATTTGGGTATAGACTACTGGCTAAATTTACAGTTACTGCGTTACCGCGAGGTCCGACATGTCCGAGTTCCAGCTCGTCACCCGTTTTCAGCCGGCCGGCGACCAGCCCGAGGCCATCCGCCAGATGGTAGAGGGCATCGAGGCGGGCCTGTCGCACCAGACCCTGCTCGGTGTAACCGGTTCGGGCAAGACCTTCAGCATTGCCAACGTCATCGCGCAGGTGCAGCGCCCGACCTTGGTGCTGGCGCCCAACAAAACGCTGGCCGCGCAGTTGTATGGCGAGTTCAAGGCGTTCTTCCCGAACAACGCCGTCGAGTATTTCGTTTCTTATTACGACTATTACCAGCCCGAAGCCTACGTGCCGTCGTCGGACACCTTCATCGAGAAGGATGCTTCGATCAACGATCACATCGAGCAGATGCGGCTGTCTGCGACCAAGGCGCTGTTGGAGCGCCGCGATGCGATCATCGTCACCACGGTTTCGTGCATCTACGGCCTGGGCAGCCCCGAGACCTACCTGAAGATGGTCCTGCACGTCGACCGCGGCGACAAGCTTGACCAGCGCGCGCTGCTGCGCCGCCTGGCCGATCTGCAGTACACGCGCAACGAGATGGATTTCGCCCGCGCCACCTTCCGGGTGCGCGGCGATGTCGTCGATATCTTCCCGGCCGAATCGGACCTTGAAGCCATCCGCATCGAGCTGTTCGACGACGAGGTAGAGAACATCGCTGCGTTCGACCCGCTCACCGGCGAAGTCTTTCGCAAGCTGCCGCGCTTCACCTTCTACCCCAAGAGCCACTACGTCACCCCTCGGGAAACCCTGTTGGAGGCGGTAGAAGGGATCAAGGACGAGCTCAAGGACCGCCTCGAGTACTTGCACAAGGCCAACAAGCTGGTCGAGGCCCAGCGCCTGGAGCAGCGTACCCGTTTCGACCTGGAGATGATCCTCGAGCTGGGTTACTGCAATGGCATCGAGAACTACTCGCGCTACCTGTCCGGGCGCCCGGCGGGTGCGCCGCCGCCCACCCTCTACGACTACCTGCCGGCCGATGCGCTGCTGGTGATCGACGAATCCCACGTCAGCGTTCCGCAGGTCGGGGCGATGTACAAGGGCGACCGCTCGCGCAAGGAAACCCTGGTCGAGTACGGTTTTCGGCTGCCGTCGGCGCTGGACAACCGGCCGATGCGCTTCGATGAGTGGGAGTCGGTCAGCCCGCAGACCATCTTCGTTTCGGCAACGCCCGGGCCGTATGAGGCCGAGCACGCCGGGCGAGTGGTCGAGCAGGTGGTGCGCCCGACCGGGCTGGTCGACCCGCAGGTCGAGGTGCGTCCGGCGCTGACTCAGGTCGACGACCTGCTATCGGAAATCCGCAAGCGCGTGGAGCAGGGCGAGCGGGTGCTGGCCACCACGTTGACCAAGCGCATGGCAGAGGACCTTTCCGATTATCTGGCCGATCACGATGTGCGGGTGCGCTACCTGCACTCGGACATCGACACCGTGGAACGGGTAGAGATCATCCGTGACCTGCGCCTGGGCACCTTCGACGTCCTTGTGGGCATCAACCTGCTGCGCGAGGGCCTGGACATGCCTGAGGTGTCGCTGGTGGCGATCCTCGATGCCGACAAGGAAGGCTTCCTGCGCTCCGAGCGCTCGCTCATCCAGACCATCGGGCGTGCGGCGCGTAACCTCAATGGTCGCGCGATTCTCTATGCCGATCAGATAACCGGCTCCATGCAGCGTGCCATCGATGAAACCGAGCGCCGCCGGGAGAAGCAGGTCGCCTTCAACCAGGCCAATGGCATCGTGCCCAAGGGCGTGGTCAAGGACATTGCCGATATCATGGAAGGCGCCACCGTGCCGGGGGCGCGCAGCAAGAAGCGCAAGGGCATGGCCAAGGCCGCAGAGGAGAGCGCTCGTTACGAAGCCGAACTGCGTACGCCGGGCGAGATCACCAAACGCATCAAGCAACTGGAAGAGAAAATGATGCAGTTTGCCCGCGACCTGGAATTCGAGGCAGCGGCGCAGTTGCGCGACGAGATTACCAAGCTGCGCGAGCGGTTGATCACCAGTTGAAGGCTGGTTGGGCCTGTGACGGCGGCATGGTCTTGGGCGGTGTCCATGCCGGCCGTCGCCCAATAACCCACCTCCCGCGCTGGAGCGCGGTGCCCGCACCCTGCTAACATCGTGCCTTTGTTTCATCTTTCGTTCGAGACCCTCCATGACCACCGTTCGCACGCGTATCGCGCCATCGCCCACGGGCGACCCCCATGTCGGCACTGCCTACATCGCCCTGTTCAACTACTGCTTCGCCAAGCAGCATGGCGGTGAGTTCATCCTGCGCATCGAAGACACCGACCAGCTCCGCTCGACCCGCGAGTCGGAGCAGCAGATCTTCGATGCCCTGCGCTGGCTTGGCATCGAATGGAACGAAGGCCCGGATGTAGGTGGCCCGCACGGCCCTTACCGGCAGAGCGAGCGTGGCGAGATCTACGCCCGCTACGCCAAGGAGCTGGTCGATGCCGGCCATGCGTTCTACTGCTTCTGCACTGCCGAAGAGCTGGAGCAGATGCGCGCCGAGCAGATGGCCCGCGGTGAAACCCCGCGCTACGACGGCCGCGCGTTGCTGCTGAGCGATGAGGAAGTGCAGCGCCGCCTGGCCGCTGGCGAGCCCCATGTGATCCGCATGAAGGTACCGAGCGAAGGTATCTGCGTGGTCCCGGACATGCTCCGTGGCGATGTCGAGATCCCATGGGACCGCATGGACATGCAGGTGCTGATGAAGAACGACGGCCTGCCGACCTACTTCCTGGCCAACGTGGTCGACGACCACCTGATGGGCATCACCCACGTGTTGCGCGGTGAAGAGTGGCTGCCGTCGGCACCCAAGCTGATCAAGCTGTACGAATACTTCGGCTGGGAGCAGCCCAAGCTGTGCTACATGCCGCTGCTGCGCAACCCGGACAAGAGCAAGCTCTCCAAGCGCAAGAACCCGACCTCGGTGACCTTCTACGAGCGCATGGGCTTCATGCCTGAGGCCATGCTCAACTACCTCGGCCGCATGGGCTGGTCGATGCCGGATGAGCGCGAGAAGTTCTCCCTGGCCGAAATGGTCGAGCACTTCGACCTGTCGCGTATCTCTCTGGGCGGGCCGATCTTCGACATCGAGAAGCTGTCCTGGCTCAACGGCCAGTGGCTGCGCGAACTGCCGGTGGAAGAATTCGCCGCGCGTCTGCAGAAGTGGGCGTTCAACAGCGACTACATGATGAAGATCGCCCCGCACGTACAGGGGCGGGTCGAAACCTTCAGCCAGGTTGCCCCGTTGGGTGGTTTCTTCTTCGAGGGCGCGCTCAAGCTCGACGCCAGGCTGTTCGAAAGCAAGAAACTTTCCGCCGACCAGGTGCGCCAGGTGATGCAGTTGATCCTGTGGAAACTGGAAAGCCTTCGTCAGTGGGAAAAAGAGCGCATCACCGGCTGCATCCAGGCCGTGGTCGAAGCGCTGGAGCTGAAGCTGCGTGACGCTATGCCGCTGATGTTCGCCGCCATCACCGGCCAGGCCAGCTCGGTGTCGGTGCTCGATGCCATGGAAATCCTCGGCCCTGACCTTACCCGCTATCGCCTGCGCCAAGCCCTGGACTTGCTCGGTGGCGTGTCCAAGAAAGAAAACAAAGAGTGGGAAAAACTGCTGGCCAACATTGCCTGATGCGGCATTGACGCGGTGCCAGTGCCAGCGGGTTATGCCGCTGGCACTGGCGCCGGTGCCGAAAAGCCGGGCGCCTGAATCAGGGCAGGGCGGTAAGTGGTTGTTATCTGTGAAAAAACTTTTGAATATTTTCAAAATTTAGTTTGACAGCCCTGCAATCCGAACTTAATATGCGCCCCGTCCACAGCGATGAACGAAACGAAACGCCAGGCACCCAGCCGGTGATTCAGTTCAACGCGACATTGTGGGGCTATAGCTCAGCTGGGAGAGCGCCTGCATGGCATGCAGGAGGTCAGCGGTTCGATCCCGCTTAGCTCCACCAAATTCCGCTTAACAGCTCTGGCTGGTAAGCAAGACCGGGTCCAGCAACCGGGTCTTGAAGGTAAGAAGGTTCGTCCCCTTCGTCTAGTGGCCTAGGACACCGCCCTTTCACGGCGGTAACAGGGGTTCGAGTCCCCTAGGGGACGCCAGTTTTGCACAAGCGATGGTTCACTGTCGCTGGGCCGAGAGGCTAGAAATCCGGGGCTATAGCTCAGCTGGGAGAGCGCCTGCATGGCATGCAGGAGGTCAGCGGTTCGATCCCGCTTAGCTCCACCAATTTAGCCAGGGTTCGCATGTGCGGATCTTCGCGAAGGTTACGTCCCCTTCGTCTAGTGGCCTAGGACACCGCCCTTTCACGGCGGTAACAGGGGTTCGAGTCCCCTAGGGGACGCCACTTTACCCGCGTTTTGCGGGGCTTAAAGAGGCTCATTCGCCTATTGGATGAGCCTTTTGTTTTCGGGGCTATAGCTCAGCTGGGAGAGCGCCTGCATGGCATGCAGGAGGTCAGCGGTTCGATCCCGCTTAGCTCCACCAATTTAGCCAGGGTTCGCAGTTGCGGACCTTCGCGAAGGTTATGTCCCCTTCGTCTAGTGGCCTAGGACACCGCCCTTTCACGGCGGTAACAGGGGTTCGAGTCCCCTAGGGGACGCCATTTTTACCCGCGTTTTGCGGGACTTTAGAGGCTCATTCGATTATTGAATGGGCCTTTTGTTTTTCTCCCTCCTTGAAAATGTGTGCCGACAGGCGGTGGTCGATTCTGCTTGCCAAAAAATATTATGAGAATAATATTTCGATCATCATATTCTGATCGTGAGCCGGCCATGAGCGACAAGAAGACCAAGACCCGGGAGCGCATCCTCGAAGCTGCTCGCAGCGCGTTGATCCAGCACGGTCCCGCCGAGCCCAGCGTCAGCCAGGTCATGGGTGCTGCGGGGCTGACCGTAGGAGGCTTCTATGCGCACTTCGACAGCAAGGATGAGCTCATGCTGGAGGCATTCCGCCAATTGCTCAGCGAGCGCAGGGAGCTGCTGGCTCAGGTTGATCCGAGCCTGGACGGGGAAGGGCGGCGGGCACTGGTGAGTGCCTTCTACCTGTCGCGCAAGCACCGCGATGCCGAGGTGCATGCCTGTCCTCTGCCCAACTCGATCGGCGAGATGCAGCGCCTGCCAGACGTGTTTCGCGAGGTGCTGGCCGAGCACATCGAATTGATGACGGCCGCCATGGTTGACCGCCCTGAAGACGCCGACAAGGCGCTGGCTGATCTGGCGCTGATGATAGGTGGCCTGGCCCTGGCGCGCGCCCTGGGTATCGGTGAGCTGTCTGACCGCATCCTGCGTGCCGCCAAATCGGCGGTTATCTAAGTTTCCGACCCTGGAGCAAGGCGATGACTACCCTGAGCTGGATTCGCGGTGTGAATGGCACCCTGGGGCGTCTGGCCCCGGAACATGTAGCCGGCAAGATGCACCGGGCCTTCATGACCCCGCGTAACCTGCCGCCAAGGCAGTGGGAGCTGCCATTGCTGGCGAGCGCCGAGCGTATCACCCTGCGCTTCGGGCTGTCGGCATTGCGTTGGGGGCAAGGCCCGACCGTGTTGCTGATGCACGGATGGGAAGGGCGTGCGACCCAGTTTGCCGCGTTGATCGAAACCCTGGTAAAGGCCGGGCATACCGTGGTCTCTCTGGAGGGGCCGGCCCATGGCTGTTCGCCTGGGCAGCAAGCGCACGTGGTGCTGTTTGCCCGTGCGCTGCTGGAGGCTGCCGCGGAACTGCCGCCATTGCGTGCCGTGATCGGCCATTCCATGGGCGGTGCCAGTGTCTTGCTGGCCCTGCAGATGGGGCTTCGGGCCGAGGCTGCGGTGAGTATTGCAGCGCCGGCCCAGCTGCTGGGTGTGCTGCGCGGCTTCGCCCGCCACCTTGGCCTGCCGGCGCGCGCCAGGGCGGCGTTCATCCGCAAGGTCGAACAGGACGTCGGCATGCAGATCAACCGCCTGGACGTCAGCGGTTACCAGCTGGAGTTGCCAGGGCTGGTCGTGCATGCCGCCGATGATGCCCTGGTGCCCGCCAGCGAGGCCGAGGTCATCCACAAGGCCTGGTTCGACAGCCGCCTGCTGCGGCTGGAAGAGGGTGGCCACCAGCGCGTACTCGCCGACCCGCGCGTGAGCGAGGCGGTGCTCGAACTACTGTCGCGTGCCGGTGCGCCCGCCCGGCAAAGCGCTTGAACATCCGATACACTCTGCCCGTTCACTGACATTGGGAGCGGGCATGAGTTGGGACCTGGCAACGCCATTCATCATTGACCTGCGTGTCGGCGGCGAGGACATCGACGGCCTCGGGCACGCCAACAACGCGGTCTACGTCACCTGGCTGGAGCGTTGCGCCTGGCGCCACTCCCAGCGCCTGGGGCTGGACCTGGCCGAGTACCGGCGCCTTGACCGGGCCATGGCGGTGGTGCGCCATGAAATCGACTACCTCGCTGCCGCCTACGAAGATGATGAGTTGCAACTGGCAACCTGGATCATCGATTGGGACCAGCGCCTGCGCATGACCCGGCGTTTCCAGCTCAAGCGCCCGCGTGACGGTGTGACCCTGCTGCGCGCGCAGACCACCTTCGCCTGTATCGAATTGTCCAGCGGCAAGCCCAGGCGCATGCCGGCGGAGTTCATCGACGGCTACGGTCCGGCGCTGACCGGCGCCTGAATCCCCGGCATTTTTGTTAGACTGCCGGCTTTTCCCGGCGAGACCTCGAAATGCAAATTGCCCTGGCCCCCATGGAGGGGCTGGTCGACAACATCCTGCGCGACGTCCTGACCCGAGTGGGCGGCATCGATTGGTGCGTCACCGAGTTCATCCGCGTGTGCGACCGCCTGCTGCCTGCGTCTTCATTCGACAAGCTTGCACCTGAGCTACGCCAGGGCGCGCGCACGGCCGCCGGCGTGCCCATGCGGGTGCAGTTGCTGGGCTCGGATCCCGTCTGCCTGGCCGAAAACGCGGCGTTGGCCTGTGAGCTGGGTGCGCCGGTCATCGACCTTAATTTCGGTTGCCCGGCCAAGACCGTGAACAAGTCACGCGGCGGCGCCGTGCTGCTCAAGGAGCCCGAACTGCTGCACGCCATCGTGCGGGAAGTGCGGCGCGCAGTGCCGGCGCACATCCCGGTCACCTCCAAGATGCGCCTTGGCTTTGACAGCCCGGACGGTGCCCTCGAGTGCGCCAGCGCCCTGGCCGAGGGCGGCTCGGCGCACCTGGTGGTGCATGCGCGTACCAAAGTCGAGGGTTATAAACCGCCCGCGCACTGGGAGTGGGTGGCGCGGGTGCAGGATGTGGTCAAGGTGCCGGTGTTCGCCAACGGTGAGATCTGGACCGTGGACGACTGGCGGCGTTGCCGCGAGGTGAGCGGGGCCGAGGACATCATGCTCGGCCGGGGCCTGGTGTCGCGGCCGGACCTGGCCTTGCAGATTGCGGCAGCGCGTGACGGGCGTGAGTACCAGCCGATGAGCTGGGAGGCGTTGTTGCCCTTGCTGCGTGAGTTCTGGCGCCAGGCCCAGGCCAAGTTGTCGCCGCGGTATGCGCCGGGGCGGATGAAGCAGTGGTTGGCGATGCTGACGCGCAGTTATCCCGAAGCGGTGCTGCTGTTTGCCGAGCTGCGCAGGGAAGATGATTGCCAGCGGATCACTCGGCTGCTGGGCGCTGAGGTGCAGGCATTCGAAGCCTGTGTCGCGTGATCCGTGGTGCCCGGGGCCGGTAAAATTCACCGAAAAATTTTTTGTTTTTACCCCTTGAAAGCCCTTTCCTGAGCCTTATTTATTCAGTACGCGATGCCGAAGTCGGGTCGCGTAGTGACTTTACTTGCTGAATCTCAGGAGTTTATGACCATGACTACCGCTTTCTCTCTTGCACCCCTGTTCCGCCATTCCGTTGGCTTCGACCGTTTCAACGACCTGTTCGAGTCTGCGGCACGTAACGAGGCGGGTAGCAGCTACCCTCCCTACAACGTTGAAAAACATGGCGATGACCACTATCGCATCGTCGTTGCCGCAGCCGGTTTCCAGGAGCAGGACCTCGACCTTCAGGTCGAGAAAGGCGTCCTGACCGTGATCGGTGGCAAACGCGATAACAGCGCTGATGAAGTGACCTATCTGCACCAGGGCATTGCCCAGCGCGCATTCAAGCTGTCGTTCCGCCTGGCGGACCATATCGAGGTCAAATCAGCCGGCCTTGCCAATGGGCTGCTCAGCATTGACCTGCTGCGCCTCGTGCCGGAAGAAGCCAAGGCCAAGCGCATTCCGATCAATGGTGACAAACCAGCACTCAACTGAGGCTGGCGGCTGTATCAGGGCTGCTAAGCAGCCCATCGCCGGCAAGCCGGCCCCCACAGGATCGCGCCGTACCTGTGGGGGCCGGCTTTTTTGCGCTTGGCCGGCACCCCATCGCTTTTCCTCACTTAGAAATCGGCGGGGGCTTCCAGCAGCATTTGCCGGAACTCCGGCAGCGGCAGCGGCCGGCTGTGCAGGTAACCCTGGTACAGGTGACACCCCAGCCGTTCAAGAAACTCCAGTTGCTCGGTCAGTTCCACGCCTTCGGCGATCACCGCAAGGTCCAGGCTGCGCGCCATGGCGACGATGGCGCGGACTATCTCGGCGTCGTTGGCGTCCAGTGGAGCGTCGCGCACGAAGGTCTGGTCGATCTTCAGTGCGTCCACCGGCAAGCGCTTGAGGTACGTCAGCGAGGAGTAGCCCGTGCCAAAATCGTCCATGGCGAAACTCACCCCATGGCGTTTGAGCTCGCGCATCTTGCTGATGGTGTCTTCCAGGTTCTGGATCACGATGCCTTCGGTGATCTCAAGCTTTAGCATGTGCCGTGGCAGACGGTAGTCGTCCAGGCTGCGCAGCACCCGTTCGACGAAGTCGTTCTGGCGGAACTGCCTGGGGCTGATGTTCACGCACAGGCTGAAATCATCAGCATCGATCAATCCGTCTGCCAGCATCCGCGAGCAAGCGTCGCAGGCTTCGTCGAGTATCCAGCTGCCCACTTCCAGGATCAGGCCGCTTTCCTCCAACACTTGGATGAACTGAGCCGGCGGTTGCTGGCCCAGTTGCGGGTGGTGCCAGCGCAACAGTACCTCGGCCCCGACGATACGGTTGTCGCGGGCGTCCACCTGGGGCTGAAAGTGCAAGGCCAGCTCACCCCGTGCCAGTGCCAGGCGCAGGTCGCTTTCCATGCGCAGGCGCTCGCTGGCCGCCTTTTGCATGGTGGTATGGAACAACTGGGTCGTGTTGCGCCCTGAGTCCTTGGCACGGTAAAGGGCGATGTCGGCGCGTTTGAGCAGGTCGGCAGGGGTGGTGCCGTGGTCCGGGATCAAGGCCACGCCGATGCTCGGTGTTACCTGCAGGCGCTGGCCATCCAGCGACATGGGTTCGGCCAGCAGTTCGCGCAGGGTATCGGCCAGCTCGCGAACCTTGTTCTCCACGGCCTCGCGGCTGCCTTCCAGGCCACTGAGCAATACCACGAATTCGTCGCCACCCAGGCGTGCCACCGTATCTTCCAGGCGCACACTGGCTTCCAGCCGGGCGGTGATGATCTTCAGCACCGTGTCGCCGACCGGGTGGCCGAGGGAGTCGTTGATGTGCTTGAAATGGTCGAGGTCGAGAAACAGCAAGGCGCCGCGCAGGTTGTGCCGGCGCAGCAGGGCGATCTGCTGGCTCAGGCGGTCCATCAGCAACGCGCGGTTGGGCAGGTTGGTCAGCGGGTCGTGGTAGGCCAGGTGGCGGATCTGCGCCTGGGCATTCTTCAGCTGGCTGACATCGCGGGCGGTGAGTAGCAGGCAATCGGTCTCGTTGAGGCTGATCGGCTCCACCGAGACCTCTACGGTGAGGATGTCGCCACGTTTGGTGCGCCCGAGCATCTCCCGGTGGTGCACCCGGCCACGCTCCTTCAGCTCAATCAGCAAAGCGCTACGCTGCTTGTCGTCGGCCCAGATACCCAGCTCGTAGACGCTGCGGCCGATCACTTCGGCGGTGCTGTAGCCCGTGAGCCGGCAGAACCCATCGTTGACCTCCACATAGCGGCCGCTGTGGCGCTCGGTGATGGTGATGGCGTCCGGGCTGGAATGAAACGCCTTGGCGAACTTCTCTTCGCTGGACTTGAGCGCTGCTTCGGCCCGTTGCTGTTGGGTGATGTCGCGCAGGGTTGTGACACTGCAGGGCTGGTTGTCGACGCTGATCAGCCGGCTGGAAATCACACAGGTCAGGGGTGAGCCGTTGCGGTGGTTGACCACCACGGCCACGTTGCTCAGGGCCTGTTCGCGGATGACCCGTTCGATGCGTTGCGCGCGTTCGATCGACTCGGCCCAGAGGCCGATCTGTTCAGCGGTACGGCCGATCACCTGTTCGCTGCCCCAGCCGAAGGTCTGGGTGAAGGCCGGGTTGATCTCGATGAACTGGCCGGTGTCCTGGCGGGTTACGCAGATCGGGTCGGGGCTGACCTGGAACAGGCTGGCGAATTTCTCTTCCGAGGCGCTCAGGCGCAGTTCGCGCTCGACCTGCTCGGTGATGTCCAGCAGGGTGCCAGCCATGCGCAACGGGTTACCGTGCTCGTCGCGGTACAGCCGTGCCCGGCTTTCGATGTAGCGTGACGCGCCGTCTTCCAGTTGCACACGGTAGGTGATCTGGTAGTTGCCCGCCGGGCCTTCGCGCAGGCTGCGGTAAGCCTGGCGCATGCCATCGCGCTCGTCCTGGGGCACGCCTTCGAAAAACGCGTCGAACGATTCGTGAAAGGGTATCGGGTCCAGCCCGTGCAATTGCGCGGCACGGGCCGAGCCATAGAGCATGCCGCTGGGGATGTGCCAGTCCCAGGTGCCCAGTTGCGCCGAGTCCAGGGCCAGGTCAAGGCGTTCCTGGCTATCCTTGAGTGCTTGCTCGGCGCGTTTGCGCTCGGATGTGTCGACGAAGGTGCTGAGCAGGAACGTCACCCCTTCAAGCTCGATGCCCTGGGTGCACAGAATGCCGTCGTGAATCTTGCCGCTGCTGGCGCGCAACTGCACCTCCATGATGGCCGGGCTGCCGCTGGCACGGGTCGCCTCCAGCACCTGGTGACGCTGCTCCGGGTTCATCCAGATGCCGAGCTCCAGGCTGGTCTTGCCGATCACCTGGTCACCGGGCCAGCCGAACATGTCTTCGAAATGCTGATTGACTTCGAAAATCATGCCGTCGTGGCGGCGGGTAAGAAGAATCGCGTTGGGGCTCAGGTGAAACAGGGTGGCAAAACGCTTCTCCGAATTGATCAGGGCGGTTTCCCGCTCGCGCTGGCGGGTTATCTCGCGGATCACCCCGATCATCTGGGGCCGGCCTTGGGGGTCGTGGGTCAGGCTGCCGTTGATTTCCAGCCAATGCAGGCTCCCGTCCGGCCAGCGGATGCGATGGCGCATGGCTTTCTCGGCCGGCTCACCGTTGACCACTGCCTGGAACAGTTGGCGCGTGCGGGCGCGATCTTCTTCCGGCAGCAGGTCGAGGTAATCGATATCGTTGGGCAGAGGGCGCTGCGGATCGAAGCCGAACAGTGCCTGGGTGCCGCGCGACCAGCTCACCCGGCCACTGTCGATGTCCCACAGCCAGGCGCCCAGGCGTGCACCATTGAGCGCAGCCAGCAGTTGCGGGGCGTTCTGCCAGGCCTGCTCCGACTCCTTGGGATTGGCCGCAGGGATGCGCGGCAGGCGCGGAAAGCGGTTTGCTGATTTGGGCATGGGTACCAGACCTTTGGCGTTTGAGGCGTCCCTGGGTTGGAAGTGCAGGCCTGACGACCGGTCAGGCGGGCCCTGCGTGGCTGTCGAGCAAGGCCATGAAGGCCCTGGCGGCGTTCGATAGCGTTCGCTCGGTATGCAATATGTAGCCTAGCTGGCGTGACAGCTGTATGCCGGGTAATGCGATGGGTGCAACCTGATCATCGAGCATGGTGCGCGGTAGCACGCTCCAGGCCAGGCCGATCGAGACCATCATCTTGATGGTTTCCAGGTAGTTGGTGCTCATGGCGATGTTCGGGGTCAGCCCCTGGCTTTCGAAGAGGCGCTGGACGATGTGGTGGGTGAAGGTATTGCCGCCTGGGAATACCGCCGGGTGGCGGGCAACGTCCGCCAGGCTGACCTGGGTATTGCTGGCCAGCGGGTGCTCGGGGGCAGCGACGAAGTCCAGGGCGTCGTCCCAGACGGGGATGGCCTTGATCAGGTGATGGGGCTCGGGTGCCAGGGTGATGACCGCTATCTCGGCGCGGCCGTGCAGCACCTCGTCGTAGGCCGCTTCCGAATCGAGGAACTGAATATCCAGCGCCACGGCCGGGTGCTGGCGAGTGAATGCCCGTAATAGCGGGGGCAGGCGGTGCAGGCCAATGTGATGGCTGGTGGCGAGGGTCAGGCGACCACTCACCTGCCCGGTCAGGTTGGTCAGCGCACGTCGGGTATCATCGAGGACGTTGAGGATCTGATAGGCGCGCGGCAGCAGGGCGCGGCCGGCTTCGGTCAAGGTCACCTCACGGCCCAGGCGATCGAACAGGCGCACGTCCAGCTGTTGCTCCAGCCCGGCAATGCGCTTGCTCACGGCCGGTTGGGTCAGATGCAGGCGCTCGCCGGCCCCGGAGAAGCTGCCGGTCTCGGCAATGGCAATGAAGGCGCTCAGGTTGGCCAGGTCCATTGTTCGAATTCCTGATGGTTATGCAAAGCATGAAAATTATGAATTTGAGTTATTCAATCTATCGCCATAGCATCGTCCGTACAAGCCAAGGGGTCTTTGGCATAGAAAGACGCTGATGAGGAACAGTCTGATGGCTGGCAAAACGCTCTACGACAAACTCTGGGAAGCCCATGAGGTCAAGCGCCGTGATGACGGCTCGTCCTTGATCTACATCGACCGCCATATCATCCACGAAGTGACCTCGCCCCAGGCCTTTGAGGGCCTGCGCCTGGCCAACCGCAAGCCGTGGCGCATCGATGCCAACATCGCTACCCCTGACCACAACGTGCCGACTACCCCGGAACGCAAGGGTGGGATCGAGGCCATCGTCGACCAGGTGTCGCGCCTGCAGGTGCAGACCCTCGATGAGAACTGTGACGAATACGGCATCGTCGAATTCAAGATGAATGACGTTCGCCAGGGCATCGTCCACGTCATCAGCCCCGAGCAGGGCGCCACCTTGCCTGGCATGACCGTGGTCTGCGGCGACTCGCACACCTCCACCCACGGCGCCTTCGGTGCCTTGGCCCATGGTATCGGCACCTCCGAGGTCGAGCACGTGCTCGCCACCCAGTGCCTGGTCGCCAAAAAAATGAAGAACATGCTGGTGCGCGTCGAGGGCACATTGCCTGTCGGCGTCACGGCCAAGGACATCGTGCTTGCCGTGATCGGCAAGATCGGCACCGCTGGTGGCAACGGCCACGCCATGGAATTCGCTGGCAGCGCCATCCGCGCCCTGTCCATGGAAGGCCGCATGACCATCTGCAACATGTCGATCGAGGCCGGTGCGCGGGTTGGCCTGGTTGCCACCGATGCCACCACCATTGCCTACGTCAAAGGCCGCCCCTATGCGCCTGCAGGCGAGCAGTGGGAGCGTGCAGTCGAGGCGTGGAAAGACCTGGTATCCGATGACGATGCGGTGTTCGACACCGTGGTCGAGCTCGATGCGGCGCAAATCAAGCCGCAGGTCAGCTGGGGCACCTCGCCCGAGATGGTCCTGGCCGTCGACCAGCGTGTGCCGGACCCTGCCGCCGAAACCGACCTGGTCAAGCGTGGCTCGATCGAGCGCGCCCTGAAGTACATGGGCCTGAGCGCCAACCAGGCGATCACCGATATCCAGCTGGACCGCGTATTCATAGGCTCGTGCACCAACTCGCGGATCGAAGACCTGCGCGCCGCGGCTGAAATCGCCAAAGGCCGCAAGGTGGCTGCCACTGTCAAGCAAGCCATCGTCGTGCCGGGTTCGGGCCTGGTCAAGGCCCAGGCCGAGCGTGAAGGCCTGGACAAGATCTTCCTCGAGGCCGGTTTCGAGTGGCGTGAGCCGGGCTGCTCGATGTGCCTGGCCATGAACCCGGACCGCCTGGAAAGCGGCGAGCACTGCGCGTCCACGTCCAACCGCAACTTCGAAGGGCGTCAGGGCGCAGGTGGCCGTACTCACCTGGTCAGCCCGGCCATGGCTGCCGCTGCGGCGGTGACTGGTCACTTCATCGATGTTCGCGAGTTGATCCAAGGGAGCGCAGCATGAAAGCCTTTACCCAGCACACCGGTCTCGTCGCGCCGTTGGACCGTGCCAACGTCGACACCGATCAGATCATTCCCAAGCAGTTCCTCAAGTCGATCAAGCGTACCGGCTTTGGCCCCAACCTGTTCGATGAGTGGCGTTACCTGGACGTTGGCCAGCCTTACCAGGACAACAGCAAGCGCCCGGTAAACAAAGAGTTCGTGCTTAATCACGAACGCTACCAGGGCGCCAGCGTGTTGCTGGCACGGGAGAACTTCGGCTGCGGGTCGAGCCGCGAGCACGCGCCTTGGGCGCTGGACGAATACGGCTTCCGTAGCGTGATCGCGCCGAGCTTCGCCGACATCTTCTTCAACAACAGCTTCAAGAACGGCCTGTTGCCGATCATTCTGAGCGATGAGGAAGTCGATGAGCTGTTCAAGCAGGTCGAAGCCAACCCCGGCTACCAGCTGACCATCGATCTGCAGGCACAGGCGGTGACCCGCCCGGACGGCAAGGTGCTGCACTTCGAGATCGACGCGTTCCGCAAGCACTGCCTGCTCAACGGTCTGGACGATATCGGCCTGACCTTGCAGGACGGCGAGGCGATCAAGGCCTTCGAGGGCAAACACCGCGCCGCACAGCCTTGGCTGTTCCGTGATGCCTGAATGATGTAACCGGGTTTGCTGGCCTCAGCGCCGGCAAGCCGGCTGCCACACGTACTGCACAGGTGTTGACGCTTGTGGGGGCTGTGTGGGGCCGGCTTGCCGGCGATAGCGGCCGTAGAAACAACCCAAAATCAAAAGGAACGCGCCCATGACCAGCACCACCCACACCGATGTGGTCCAACGCCAGTTTGGCGAACAGGCCAGTGCCTATTTGAGCAGCGCCGTGCATGCCCAGGGCAGTGAATTTGCCCTGCTGCAAGCCGAGCTGGCCGGGCAGGGTGCGGCCCGCGTGCTGGACCTGGGCTGTGGTGCCGGCCATGTCAGTTTCCATGTGGCGCCTCTGGTGGCAGAGGTGGTCGCCTACGACCTGTCGCAGTCGATGCTCGACGTGGTTGCCAGTGCCGCTGCCGAGCGCGGCCTGGGCAATATCAGCACCCAGTGCGGTGCCGCCGAACGCCTGCCGTTCGCCGATGCCGCGTTCGATTACGTCTTCAGCCGCTATTCGGCGCACCACTGGAGCGACGTGGGCGTGGCCCTGCGTGAAGTGCGCCGCGTGCTGAAGCCGGGCGGGGTGGCGGCGTTCATCGACGTGATGTCGCCGGGCAGCCCGTTGCTCGATACCTATTTGCAAACGGTTGAAGTGCTGCGCGACACCAGCCACGTACGCGATTATTCTGCCGCCGAGTGGCAGCGCCAGGTCAGCGAAGCCGGCCTGCATACCCGCAGCCACACGCGCCAGCGCCTGCGCCTGGAATGGAGCTCGTGGGTTGAGCGCATGCGCACGCCCGAACCGCTGCGCGTGGCCATACGCCAGTTGCAGCAAGCCATGGGCGAGGAAGTGCGGCAGTATTACCAGATTGAAGCCGATGGCTCGTTCAGCACCGATGTCATCGTGTTGTGGGCCGAGCGCTGAGTTTTTTACGGTGCGGCCGGGCTGGCCGCGCCGCTTGAATGGATAGAGGAAAGCATGAGCAAGCAGATTCTGATTCTCCCAGGTGATGGTATCGGTCCGGAAATCATGGCCGAGGCGGTCAAGGTGCTGGAGCTGGCCAACGACAAGTTCCAGCTTGGCTTGAGCCTTGCGCATGACGTGATCGGCGGTGCTGCCATCGACCAACATGGCGTGCCGCTGGCCGACTCGACCCTGGAGCGTGCGCGCCAGGCCGATGCCGTGCTGTTGGGCGCGGTGGGCGGGCCGAAGTGGGACAAGATCGAACGTGACATCCGCCCTGAGCGCGGCCTGCTGAAAATCCGCTCGCAGCTGGGCCTGTTCGCCAACCTGCGCCCGGCCATCCTCTACCCGCAACTGGCTGATGCCTCGTCGCTCAAGCCGGAAATCGTTTCGGGTCTGGACATCCTGATCGTCCGGGAGCTGACTGGCGGCATCTACTTCGGTGCCCCGCGTGGGCAGCGTGAGCTCGAAGGCGGCGAACGGCAGGCCTATGACACCCTCCCGTACAGCGAGAGCGAAGTGCGCCGTATCGCCCGCGTCGGCTTCGACATGGCCCGCGTGCGTGGCAAGAAGCTGTGCTCGGTGGACAAGGCCAACGTCCTGGCCTCCAGCCAGCTGTGGCGTGAAGTGGTCGAGGACGTTGCCAAGGACTACCCGGACGTGGAACTGAGCCACATGTATGTCGACAACGCCGCCATGCAGCTGGTGCGCGCGCCCAAGCAGTTCGACGTGATGGTGACCGACAACATGTTCGGTGACATCCTGTCGGATGAAGCTTCCATGCTGACCGGTTCGATCGGCATGCTGCCTTCGGCGTCGCTCGATGCCAACAACAAGGGCATGTACGAGCCTTGCCACGGCTCGGCGCCGGACATCGCCGGCCAGGGCATTGCCAACCCGCTGGCGACCATCCTGTCGGTGTCGATGATGCTGCGTTACAGCTTCAACCAGCAGGCCGCAGCCGAGGCCATCGAGCAGGCGGTAAGCCAGGTTCTGGACCAGGGCCTGCGTACCGGCGACATCTGGTCGGCCGGTTGCAGCAAGGTAGGTACGCAGGAAATGGGCGACGCAGTAGTCGCAGCGCTGCGGAATCTGTAATCTCTCTGGCCCGCCACCGTTTTTGGTCGGTGGCGGCCCACTTTTAGCAAAGGTGTAGTTGCGATGAAACGTGTAGGTCTGATCGGTTGGCGCGGTATGGTCGGTTCCGTGCTCATGCAGCGGATGCTGGAGGAGCAGGATTTCGACCTTATCGAGCCGGTGTTCTTCACTACCTCCAATGTCGGTGGCCAGGGCCCGAGCGTGGGCAAGGATATTGCTCCGCTCAAGGACGCTTATTCGATTGAAGAACTCAAGACCCTCGACGTGATCCTGACCTGTCAGGGCGGCGACTACACCAACGAGGTGTTCCCAAAGCTGCGTGAAGCTGGCTGGCAGGGTTACTGGATCGATGCTGCCTCGTCGCTGCGCATGCAGGACGACGCCGTCATCGTGCTCGATCCGGTCAACCGCAAGGTGATCGACCAGCAGCTCGATGCCGGCACCAAGAACTACATCGGCGGCAACTGCACCGTCAGCCTGATGCTGATGGGCCTTGGCGGCCTGTTCGAAGCGGGCCTGGTCGAGTGGATGAGCGCCATGACCTACCAGGCGGCGTCCGGTGCCGGTGCGCAGAACATGCGCGAGCTGATCAAGCAGATGGGCGCTACCCACGCGGCGGTGGCCGATGACCTGGCCAACCCGGCCAGCGCCATCCTCGACATCGACCGCAAGGTGGCCGAGGCCATGCGCAGCGACGCCTACCCGGCCGAAAACTTCGGCGTGCCCCTGGCCGGCAGCCTGATCCCATGGATCGACAAGGAGCTGCCCAACGGCCAGAGCCGTGAAGAGTGGAAGGCCCAGGCCGAGACCAACAAGATCCTCGGCCGCTTCAAGAGCCCGATCCCGGTCGATGGCATCTGCGTGCGCATCGGCGCCATGCGCTGCCACAGCCAGGCGCTGACCATCAAGCTGAACAAGGACGTGCCACTGGCCGATATCGAAGGCATGATCAGCCAGCACAACCCATGGGTGAAGCTGGTGCCGAACCAGCGCGAGATCAGCATGCAGGAACTGACCCCGACCAACGTCACCGGTACCCTCAACATTCCGGTGGGCCGTTTGCGCAAGCTGAACATGGGCTCGCAGTACCTGGGCGCGTTCACCGTCGGCGATCAGCTGCTGTGGGGCGCTGCCGAGCCGCTGCGCCGCATGCTGCGGATTCTGCTGGAGCGTTGATCGTTCTGCGTTGCACCGAAAACCCGCCCTGGTGACAGCGCGGGTTTTTTTGTGCCTGCGCCGGCCCCGGTAGGGCCAGCACAGACAAAACGTTACAATCCGAGTAAAGTGCCGCCCCCCGCCGTTACAGCAAAAGGATCCTCTCCATGACTCAACCCCTGGACATCGCCGTCGTCGGCGCCACCGGTAGCGTCGGTGAAACCTTGGTACAGATTCTCGAAGAACTGCACTTCCCGGTCGGCACGCTGCACCTGCTGGCCAGCATGGAATCGGCGGGCAGCAGCGTGATGTTCGCCGGCAAGAAGATCAAGGTGCGTGAAGTCGACAGTTTCGATTTCACCCAGGTCAAACTGGCCTTCTTCGCTGCCAGCCCGGCCGTCAGCCGTAGCTTTGCCAGCAAGGCCCATGCGGCTGGCTGCACGGTCATCGACCTGTCTGGCGGCCTGGATGACGCCCTTGCGGTCGTGCCTGAAGCAAACGCCGAGTGCATCGCCGGCCTGGCGCTGCCGGCGTGCATCGCCAGCCCGAGTGCCGCAGCCGTTGCCTTGGCCGTCGCGCTGGCGCCACTCAAGGGGCTGCTGGACATCGAGCGTGTGCAGGTCATGGCGGCGCTGGCGGTGTCTGCCCAAGGCCGGGAGGCTGTCAATGAACTGGCCCGGCAGACCGCCGAGCTGCTCAACGCCCGCCCACTGGAGCCACGCTTCTTCGACCGCCAGGTAGCGTTCAACGTGCTGGCCCAGGTCGGTGCGGCAGACGAGCAGGGCCACACGGCACTCGAGCGCCGGCTGGTCGCTGAGCTGCCGGTGTTGCTGGGGCAGCCTGAACTGAAGATTTCCGTGACCTGCGTTCAAGTCCCGGTGTTTTTTGGCGATAGCTTCAGTGTGGCGGTACAGAGCCGTAAACCTGTGGACCTGGTTGCAGTCAATGCTGCCCTGGAGGGTGCCGACAGTGTCGAGCTGGTCGAGCGAGATGATTATCCGACCCCGGTAGGGGACGCAGTAGGGCAAGACGTGGTCTATGTTGGTCGTGTACGCCATGGTGTTGAGCAAGACCAGCAGCTCAACCTGTGGCTGACCACCGACAACCTGCGCAAGGGCGCTGCGCTCAACGCCGTGCAGGTGGCGCAATTGTTGATTAAACACATAGCGTAAAAGATACTGGCGAGCACTTTTGTCCCGCACCGCGCGCGGTTTCGGGACGATTCATACAAGGGATGAGGTCATGCTTCGAATTCGCAAACTGGTTCTGGCCATGGCGGCAGCGTCGGCGCTGTCATCTGGCATGGCGAATGCCTTGGGGTTGGGTGAACTGACGCTCAAATCGGCGCAGAACCAGCCGCTGGACGCCGAGATCGAATTGCTCGATGTGCGCGACCTCACCGCTGCCGAAGTGGCACCAAGCCTGGCGCCCCCGGAAGAGTTCAGCAAGGCCGGGGTGGAATACCCGGGCTACCTCGAGGACCTGACCTTCACCCCGGTGATCAACCCCAATGGCAAGAGCGTGCTGCGGGTTACCTCCAGCCAGCCGCTGCCGGGCTCGGTGGTCAAGTTTCTGGTGCAGGTGATGTGGCCCCAGGGCCGTCTGCTGCGTGACTACAGTGTGCTGCTCGACCAGGCCAAGGCCCAGGGCGAGCAGCCTGCCGCGGCCAATGTCACCCCGGCAACCAGCAGCGCCGGCAGCTACACCACCAAGCGCCGCGATACCCTTTGGCAGATTGCTGCACGCAATACCCAGAACGGTGGGTCGGTGCAGCAGACCATGATCGCCATTCAGGCGCTGAACCCGGATGCCTTCATCGGCAACAACATCAACCAGTTGAAAGTTGGCCAGGTATTGCGCCTGCCCGATCAGCAGCAGATCCAGAGCATCCCCCAGGCCGAAGCCAATCGCGAAGTGGCCGAACAGTATGCTGCATGGCGTGAGGGCCGGCGCCTTGGTCCGCGCGCCCGGCAGCTTGACGCTACCCGCCGCGGCGCTGCCGATGCGGCGCCCGAGCGTATCGCCCAGGGTGACAACCTGCGCCTGGTCAGCCCTGGCAACCAGCCTGACGCTGGCGATGCCAAGGCGCTCAACGACAAGCTGGCCGTGGCCCAGGAGAGCCTGGACACCAGCCGTCGTGACAACGAAGAACTCAAAAGCCGGATGAGCGACCTGCAGAGCCAGTTGGACAAGCTGCAGCGCCTGATTCAGCTCAAGAATGACCAGCTCGCTCGCCTGGAGGCACAAGGTGCCGCCGGGCAGCCCGCACCTGCCGCCACCTTGCCGGGTGAGTCGGCCCCGCTGCAACCTGCCGACAACGCCCAGGTACCGCCTGCCGAGCCCGTCGTGGCACCGGCGCCGGCGGCCGTCGATACCGCGCCTGGCGCTGCCACGGCGGGCGAGGATGCCCCTGCCGCCCAGCAGCCGGGCGCGCTGGATGGCATCCTGGGGAACCCGCTGCTACTGGCCCTGATCGCAGGCTCCGCATTCCTCGTGCTGTTGCTGCTGGTGCTGCTGGCGCGTCGACGTAAAGCCCAGCAGGAGGCCGAAAAGCACCTGCGTATGGCGCGGGCGCTGGCTGAGGAAGGCGAGCGTAATCCCGACCTCGACCTGCCTGCGAGCAGCTTCGATGAGCTGCAGGTGTCTGCGCCTGCGGTAACCCTGTCGCCGGCGGTGGTGGCGGCCTCGGCTGCTGCAGCCGTTGCCGCGGAAAAACCGGTTGCCCCGGCACCCGTTGCCGCGCCATTACCGGAGCAGGACCCGAATGCCGAGCTGTTGGCCGAGGTCGAGCAGAGCCTGGCCCGCGGTCGTCTGAACCATGCGGCCGACCTGTTGGAAACAGCCGTCGCTGCGCAACCGGAGCATGATGGCCTGCGGTTGAAGCTGATGGAGGTCTATGCGCGCCAGGGTGACCACAGCGCATTCGTGGAGCAGGAACGCAAGCTGCCGGCCAGCGAAGAGAATATCGCGCAGGTCAGTCAGCTCAAGGAGCACTACCCAGCCATGCTCGGCCTTGCCGCGGCGGGGGTGGGGGCTGCGGCGCTGGCTGCCGAGCTCGATGAGCAGTACGTGCAGGAGCTGTTGCAGGATCAGCCGCAATCGCCGGCAGCGGTCGATGCCGAGCCTGAAGCTGAACCGCAAACCGAGGCCGGCGCTCAAGCGCCTGCCCTCGATGACAACGGCCCGGACAGTGCCTTCGACCTTGAGCTGAGTGACGATCTGCCCCTGAGCGACCTTGAACCGCCAATGCTCGATGAAGCTGCGTTGACGGATGTGCAGGCAAATGATGAGCCGCCCGCCGTCGCCGAGCCTGCCGCGCAGGAAGCCGACGCCGACGCCGATTTCGAAGCCTTGCTGGCGCAGGCTCAGGCTGAACCGCAGAGCGTCGATGACCTGGCGGACTTCGACCTGGACGTGGGTGAGCCGAGCGGTGCCGAGCCGGTTGAGGAAGAGCCGGTCGACGTCGCTGCCGAATTGGCCGCTTTCGATTCCATCCCGGAGTTCGACCCGATTTCCGAGCTGGAGCTGCCAGAAGACTTCGATCTGTCGCTGTCGCTGGATGACCAGTCGCCGGCCGCCAAGAGCTTCGCTTCCGAGCTGAGCGACGTCAACGCCGAACTGGACAAGCTGTCGCAGAACCTCGAGTCGCCGTCGCTGGAACCGCACTTCACCGCTGAGGACGCTGCCCAGGAGCCGGAACCCCTGGACGATCTGGACTTCGATTTCTTCTCCGGCAGCGACGAAGTGGCTACCAAGCTCGACCTGGCGCGTGCCTATATCGATATGGGCGACCATCAGGGGGCGCGTGACATCCTCGATGAAGTGGTCAAGGATGGCGACGATACACAGCGCCTGGAAGCCGAAGACATGCTGTCCCGGCTGGTCTGAAGGCCTCACCCGCAGCTTGAAACCAACGGCAGCCCAACAAGGCTGCCGTTGTCGTTATAATCCCCGGCACTCCGTATTGCCCCACAGGTTTCACGCTCTTGGACATCATCGACACCGCTGCCACCGAATCGGCCGCCGAAGGCTTCACCCGCATCGCCCTGGGGGTGGAATACAAGGGTTCGCGCTACCGCGGCTGGCAACGCCAGGCCAGTGGTGTGCCCAGTGTCCAGCAGGCGCTGGAGCAGGCGCTGTCGAAAGTGGCCAACGAGCCCATCACGGTGGTCTGCGCCGGGCGTACCGACGCCGGTGTGCATGGTTGTGGGCAGATCGTGCATTTCGATACCCGCGCCAATCGTGACGAACGCGCCTGGACCCTGGGCACCAACTTCAACCTGCCCCACGACATCAGTGTGGTCTGGTCGCGGCCGATGCCTGCGGATTTCCATGCGCGCTTCAAGGCCACCGCCCGGCGCTACCGTTATGTCATCTACAACGACCCGATCCGCCCGGCACACCTGGCCGAGGAAGTGACGTGGAATCATCGCCCGCTCGATGTGGAGCGCATGGCCGATGCTGCACAGTTCCTGCTGGGGACTCACGACTTCAGTGCCTTTCGCGCCAGCCAGTGCCAGGCCAAGTCGCCGATCAAGCATATCCATCACCTGCGGGTCACCCGTCATGGGCAGATGATCGTGCTGGATGTGCGGGCCACTGCTTTCCTGCACCACATGGTGCGCAATATCGCCGGTGTGCTGATGACCATCGGTGCAGGCGAGCGCCCTGCGGGCTGGGCTCGGGAAGTGCTGGAAGGGCGCAACCGGCGCGAAGGCGGGGTAACGGCCCATCCCTACGGCCTGTACCTGGTTCAGGTGGAGTATCCGGAGGAATTCCAGCTGCCACAGCGTTACATCGGCCCACACTTTCTGACCGGCTACGAGGCGTTGTCCGACTGACGGCCGAAAACGCTTTTGCTACCATCGGGCCTTTCAGTGGTTTCTCAGGGTTTGCAGTCCATGAGCAATGTTCGCAGCAAGATCTGCGGGATTACCCGCATAGAGGACGCGCTGGCCGCCGTCGAGGCAGGGGCCGATGCCATTGGTTTGGTTTTCTATGGCAAAAGCCCGCGCGCCGTCGATGTGCGCCAGGCGCGGGCAATCATGGCCGAACTGCCGCCCTTCGTGACC
This sequence comes from Pseudomonas sp. NPDC089758, assembly GCF_044748705.1. NCBI lineage: Bacteria > Pseudomonadati > Pseudomonadota > Gammaproteobacteria > Pseudomonadales > Pseudomonadaceae > Pseudomonas > Pseudomonas sp. NPDC089758. The sequence continues at coordinate 32,621 of NZ_JBIVGN010000002.1, read as the reverse complement.
ACGGTCGGCCTGTTCGTCAACGCCTCGCGCTGCGAACTCAACGAGATCCTCGAGGCTGTGCCGCTGGACCTGCTACAGTTCCACGGCGACGAAACCCCGGCTGATTGCGAAGGCTATCACCGCCCTTGGATCAAGGCGCTGCGCGTACGCCCGGGTGACGATCTGGAGGCTGCCTGCCGGTACTATGCCGGCGCGCGTGGCATCCTGCTCGACACCTATGTCGCCGGAGTGCCCGGTGGTACCGGCGAGGCGTTCGACTGGTCGCTGGTGCCTGCACGGCTGAGCAAGCCGATCATACTCGCCGGGGGCTTGTCTGCCAGCACCGTCGGTCAGGCCATCGCCCAGGTGCGGCCGTATGCGGTGGATGTGAGTGGTGGTGTGGAGCAGGCCAAGGGCATCAAGGACGCGGCGAAGATCGAAGCGTTCATGCGCGCGGTGAAACAGGCGTGATGCCAGATGTGACGGCTGGCGGCGGGCCATCGTCCATAACTATCGCAGCCCTGCGGGGCGGCTGCCGGCATGCCGGTTGGCCAAAGAATACGTTGACGACGGTGCGGTACACAGGCAGCCCCTGTGGCCGGTCCGTCATCGTTTGACAGAAGAATTTGAGCTCAAAGGGCAGGGCATGGCCGGCCAGACTGGTCCCCGCCCGCCAATACTGGAGAAATAAAGCATGAGCAACTGGTTAGTCGACAAACTGATCCCTTCGATCATGCGTTCCGAGGTGAAGAAGAGCTCGGTGCCAGAAGGCCTGTGGCACAAGTGCCCAGCCTGTGAGGCCGTGCTGTATCGTCCGGAGCTGGAAAAGACCCTTGATGTCTGCCCCAAGTGCAACCACCACATGCGCATCGGCGCCCGTCAGCGCATCGACATCTTCCTCGATGCTGAAGGCCGTGCCGAGCTGGGTGCCGAGCTGGAGCCGGTCGACCGCCTGAAATTCCGCGATGGCAAGAAGTACAAGGACCGTCTGGTCGGTGCCCAGAAACAGACCGGCGAGAAGGACGCGCTGATCTCCATGAGCGGCACCCTGATGGGCATGCCGATCGTGGTCAGTGCTTTCGAGTTTTCCTTCATGGGTGGCTCCATGGGCGCCGTCGTCGGTGAGCGCTTCGTCCGCGCTGCCAACTATGCCCTGGAAAACCGCTGCCCGATGATCTGCTTCTCGGCCTCCGGTGGTGCGCGCATGCAGGAAGCGCTGATCTCGCTGATGCAGATGGCCAAGACTTCGGCTGTGCTGGCCCGCCTGCGCGAAGAGGGCATACCGTTCATCTCCGTATTGACCGACCCGGTCTACGGCGGTGTTTCCGCCAGTCTGGCGATGCTTGGCGATGTCATTGTCGGTGAGCCAAAGGCGCTGATCGGCTTTGCCGGCCCGCGCGTGATCGAGCAAACCGTGCGGGAAAAGCTGCCTGAAGGCTTCCAGCGCAGCGAGTTCCTGCTGGAGCACGGCGCCATCGACCTGATCATCTCGCGTGGCGATCTGCGTCCACGCCTGGCTCGCCTGCTGGCGCAGATGACCGGCCAGGAAACTCCCGAGCAGGCACGCGAGGCCGCTGCGGTCGCCTGATGAAAGACAGAACCCTGGGCGAATGGCTCGCCTACCTCGAGCAGTTGCACCCCTCGGCCATCGACATGGGGCTGGAGCGTTCGCAAAAGGTGCTTGCACGGTTGGCCCTGGGCAAGCTGGCGCCTCGTGTGGTGACGGTCACCGGCACCAACGGCAAAGGCTCGACCTGTGCCTTCCTGGCGTCGTTGCTGCGTGCCCAGGGGTTGAAGGTTGGCGTGTACAGCTCGCCACACCTGTTGCGTTACAACGAACGGGTGCTGATCGACGGCCAGGAGGCCAGTGATGAGCGCCTGTGCGAAGCCTTCGCTGCCGTCGAGGCCGCCCGAGGCGAGATTTCCCTCACCTATTTCGAGATGGGCACCCTGGCGGCATTCTGGCTGTTCTACCAGTCCGGGCTGGATGCCGTGGTGCTTGAAGTGGGGTTGGGGGGGCGTCTGGATACCGTGAACGTCATCGATGCCGACCTGGCTCTGGTGACCAGTATCGGCGTCGACCATGTCGATTACCTGGGCGATACCCGCGAGTTGGTCGCCTTCGAGAAGGCTGGCATCTTCCGCCCGGGCAAACCAGCGCTGTGCGGTGACCTGGATCCCCCTCAGCCACTGTTGGACAAGGCCCGTGAACTGGCGGCGCCGTTGTTCCTGCGTGGGCGCGACTTCGACCTTGCCAGCGCCGATACCACCTGGCACTGGCGTGGTACGGCAGCAGATGGCGCCGCGGTGGAGCTGTCAGGCCTGCCGCTGCTCGACCTGCCGATGGAAAACGCCACCCTGGCGCTGCAGGCGTACCTGCTGATGGGGCTTGCTTGGGATGCCGGGCAAATCCGTCAGGCACTGCTCGATACCCGTATTACCGGGCGGCTGGACCGTCGTACGCTCAATTGGCAAGGCAAACGCGTAGAGCTGTTGCTGGATGTGGGGCATAACCCCCATGCAGCAGCGTATCTGGCGCGTCGCTTGTCAGTGCGGCCGGTCGAGGGCAGGCGTTTGGCCGTGTTCGGCCTGCTGGCGGACAAAGACCTGGCGGGCGTGTTGGCGCCTTTGCATGGCTTGGTCGATGACTGGGCGGTGGCGCCTTTGCAGTCACCGCGCAGCCGCCCGGCCGCCGAGCTTGTCGGCGCCTTGACGAACCTCGGTGCGTCGGTGAAGTCTTATGCCAGCGTCGGCGCCGCCCTTGATGGGCAATGCGCTCAGGCGATGGCGGGTGACCAGATCCTGCTGTTCGGTTCGTTTTTCTGTGTTGCCGAGGCCCTGGAATGGCTTGGGCAGCAGGCCCTGGAGGGGTGAGTAGATGGCAGTGCTGGATAAAGGGATGAAACAGCGCATGGTGGGTGCGTTGGTGCTGGTGGCGCTGGCGGTTATTTTCCTGCCGATGCTGTTCACCCGCGAGGACGAAATGCGTCAGGTGCGCGTCGAAGCCCCGCAGGCACCGGCGATGCCGAGCTTGCCTGAAGTCAAGGTAGAGCCGGTTGCAGTGCCCGAGCCGCAACCGCTGCCGCAAGAGCCGCAGCAGGCGCCAGTGGTGGTCAATGAGTCCTCGGCCCCGGTGGCCACGCCGAGCCAGCCGATCACGCCGTCGCCGCAAACCCAGGCGCAGGTCCAGCCCAAGCCGCAGGCGCCGGAGCCGGCGGCCAAGCCCCAGGCGCAAGCGGCCGCTACCCCTGCGCCGGCGGCAAGCGCCAGCCCAGCGTCGAAAATCGACGCCAACGGCTTGCCGGTGAGCTGGTCGATCCAGCTGGCCAGCCTGTCCAATCGCGCCGGGGCCGAGAGCCTGCAGAAAACCCTGCGCAGCCAGGGTTACAACGCCTACATCCGTTCGGCCGGTGGCATGAATCGGGTCTATGTGGGGCCGCTGATCGAACGTGCCGAGGCCGAGCGCCTGCGCGATGCGATCAATCGGCAGCAGAAGCTCAAGGGCTTCGTGGTTCGTTTCCAGCCAGAACGCGGTTGATTCCAGGGGCTGCTCTGCAGCCCATCCGTGGCCAAGCCAATCGGCCTGACATTCCGCTTACTCCCGGCCCTTTGCTCTGGTAAAATGCGCCGCCTCAAACGTCTGCAGGCAGCACCGTGGCATTTACCTGGGTTGATTGGGCGATCATCGCGATCATCGCCGTTTCCACACTGATCAGTCTCAAGCGCGGCTTCGTCAAGGAAGCCTTGTCCCTGCTCATCTGGATCATTGCCGGTGCAGTCGCCTGGATGTTCGGTGGGTCGCTCTCGGTGTATCTTGAAAGCTACATCCAGACCCCATCGATGCGCATCATCGCTGGCTGCGCCATTCTCTTCGTCGCCACCCTGCTGGTGGGCGCGATGGTCAATTTCCTGGTCGGTGAGCTGATCCGCGTGACCGGGCTGTCCGGTACCGATCGTTTTCTCGGCATGGCCTTCGGCGCGGCGCGCGGGGCCTTGCTGGTGGTGGTTGCCATCGGCCTGCTCAGCCTGGGGCCGGTGCAACAGGATACCTGGTGGCAGGAATCTCGCCTGATACCACAATTTCTATTGGTCGCTGACTGGTCGAAGAACCTGATTCTGGGTTTCACCAGCCAGTGGATGTCCAGTGGGGTGATCAGCACTCCGGCTGATCTCCCGTTCAAGGAACAGTTGCTCGGGCCTGCAAAGCCTTGAGCGCTATTCACTCAAGTTTCATCAAAGTAGGGGTTGCGTCGCATGTGTGGCATCGTCGGTATCGTCGGTAAGTCGAACGTCAATCAGGCGCTGTATGACGCGCTTACGGTCCTCCAGCACCGCGGCCAGGACGCTGCAGGTATCGTGACCAGCCACGACGGCCGGTTGTTCCTGCGCAAGGATAATGGCCTGGTGCGCGATGTCTTCCAGCAGCGCCACATGCAGCGCCTGGTAGGCCATATGGGTATCGGCCACGTCCGTTACCCGACTGCGGGCAGCTCGACCTCGGCCGAAGCCCAGCCGTTCTATGTCAACTCGCCGTATGGCATCACCCTGGCGCACAACGGCAACCTGACCAACGTCGAGCAGTTGGCCAAGGAGATCTACGAGTCCGACCTGCGCCACGTCAACACCAACTCCGACTCGGAAGTGCTGCTGAACGTGTTCGCCCATGAACTGGCGGTGCGTGGCAAGCTGCAGCCTACCGAAGAAGACGTGTTCGCCGCCGTTTCCCACGTGCACAGCCGCTGCGTCGGTGGTTACGCGGTGGTGGCGATGGTGACCGGCTACGGCATCGTCGGCTTCCGTGACCCCAACGGCATTCGCCCGGTGGTGTTCGGTCAGCGCCATACCGACGAAGGCGTCGAGTACATGATCGCCTCGGAAAGCGTTGCCCTGGACGTGCTCGGCTTCACCCTGATCCGCGACCTGGCGCCGGGCGAGGCGGTGTACATCACCGAGGAAGGCCAGCTGTACACCAAGCAGTGCGCTGAAAGCCCGAAACTGCAGCCGTGCATCTTCGAGCACGTCTACCTGGCCCGTCCGGACTCGATCATGGATGGTGTTTCGGTGTACAAGGCGCGCCTGCGCATGGGCGAGAAGCTGGCCGAGAAGATCCAGCGCGAACGCCCGGACCACGACATCGACGTGGTCATCCCGATCCCTGACACCAGCCGCACCGCCGCCCTGGAGCTGGCCAACCACCTGGGCGTCAAGTTCCGCGAAGGTTTCGTCAAGAACCGTTACATCGGCCGTACCTTCATCATGCCCGGCCAGGCTGCCCGCAAGAAGTCGGTGCGCCAGAAGCTCAATGCCATCGAGCTGGAGTTCCGCGGCAAGAACGTGATGCTGGTCGACGACTCCATCGTGCGCGGCACCACCTGCAAGCAGATCATCCAGATGGCCCGCGAAGCCGGCGCTAAAAACGTCTACTTCTGTTCCGCGGCCCCTGCGGTGCGTTACCCCAACGTCTACGGCATCGACATGCCGAGCGCTCACGAACTGATCGCCCACAACCGCACCACCGACCAGGTGGCCGAGTTGATCGGCGCCGACTGGCTGGTCTACCAGGACCTGCCGGACCTGATCGAATCGGTCGGTGGCGGCAAGATAAAGATCGAGCACTTCGATTGCGCGGTGTTCAACGGTGAATACGTCACCGGCGACATCGACGAAGCCTACCTCGACCGCATCGAGCAGGCGCGCAATGACCTGGCCAAGGTGAAGAACCAGGCGGTCAGCGCGATCATCGACCTCTACAACAACTGATTTGGAGAGCGACGGCATGACGGATCAATGGGATGCCGGGCGACTGGACAGTGACCTCGAGGGTGTCGGCTTCGACACCCTGGCGGTGCGTGCCGGTCAGAACCGTACACCGGAGGCGGAGCACAGCGAAGCGCTGTTCCTGACCTCCAGCTATGTCTTCCGCACGGCCGCTGATGCGGCTGCGCGCTTTGCCGGTGAAACCCCTGGCAACGTCTATTCGCGCTACACCAACCCCACCGTGCGTGCCTTCGAAGAGCGCCTGGCGGCGATGGAAGGTGCCGAGCAGGCCGTGGCCACCTCGACCGGTATGGCGGCGATCCTCGCTGTGGTGATGTCCCTGTGCAGCGCCGGCGACCATGTGCTGGTTTCGCAGAGCGTGTTCGGCTCGACGATCAGCCTGTTCGAGAAGTACTTCAAGCGCTTCGGCGTGCAGGTGGACTACGTGCCACTGGTCGATCTGGCGGGTTGGGACAAGGCCATCAAGGCCAATACCAAGCTGCTGATCCTCGAGTCGCCTTCCAACCCGTTGGCCGAACTGGTGGACATTGCCGCGCTGGCCGAAATTGCCCATGCCCGTGGTGCCATGCTGGTGGTGGACAACTGCTTCAGCACCCCGGCGCTGCAGCAGCCGCTCAAGCTTGGCGCTGACATCGTGTTCCATTCCGCTACCAAGTTCATCGACGGCCAGGGCCGTTGCATGGGTGGCGTCGTGGCCGGGCGCAGCGAGCAGATGAAAGAGGTGGTGGGCTTTTTGCGCACTGCCGGTCCGACCCTCAGCCCGTTCAATGCCTGGATCTTCACCAAAGGCCTGGAAACGCTCAAGCTGCGCATGCGTGCGCACTGCCAGAGCGCTCAGCAACTGGCAGAGTGGCTGGAGCAGCAGGAGGGTGTCGAGAAGGTGCATTACGCCGGCTTGCCAAGCCATCCGCAGCACGAACTGGCCAAGCGCCAGATGACTGGCTTCGGCGCGGTGGTGAGTTTCGAGGTCAAGGGGGGCAAGGAGGGCGCCTGGCGCTTCATCGATGCCACGCGGGTGATCTCGATCACCACCAACCTGGGTGACAGCAAGACCACCATCGCCCACCCGGCCACCACCTCTCACGGCCGCCTGACCCCGCAGGAGCGTGAGGCTGCAGGTATTCGCGACAGCCTGATCCGCGTGGCTGTCGGCCTGGAAGACGTCGCCGACCTGCAAGCCGACCTTGCGCGTGGGCTGGCAGCACTGTGATCGACTGGAAGGGCGGCTCGCCGGGCCATAACGGCCGGGTAGCACTGGTAACCGGTGCCGCACGCGGCATCGGCCTGGGCATTGCTGCCTGGTTGATCTGCGAAGGCTGGCAGGTGGTGCTGAGCGACCTGGACCGCCCTCGCGGCGCCAAGGTTGCCAAGGCCTTGGGTGAAAACGCCTGGTTCATCACCATGGACGTGGCCGATGAAGCCCAGGTGAGTGCCGGGGTTTCCGAGGTGTTGGGGCAGTTCGGGCGGCTGGACGCGCTGGTGTGCAACGCGGCCATCGCCAACCCGCATAACCAGACCTTGGAGAGCTTGAGCCTGGCGCAATGGAATCGTGTGCTGGCAGTCAACCTCAACGGCCCGATGCTGCTGGCCAAGCACTGCGCGCCGTACCTGCGTGCGCACAATGGTGCGATAGTCAACCTGACCTCGACCCGTGCCCGGCAGTCGGAGCCAGATACCGAGGCTTACGCCGCGAGCAAGGGCGGCCTGGTGGCGTTGACCCATGCCTTGGCCATGAGCCTGGGCCCGGAAATCCGCGTCAATGCAGTGAGCCCGGGCTGGATCGATACGCGTGACCCTGCGCAACGCCGTGCCGAACCGTTGAGCGAAGCCGACCATGCCCAGCACCCGACGGGCAGGGTAGGGACGGTGGAAGACGTCGCGGCCATGGTGGCCTGGCTGTTGTCGCGCCAGGCAGCGTTCGTCACTGGCCAGGAGTTTGTGGTCGATGGCGGCATGACCCGCAAGATGATCTACACCTGAGCTGCAAGCTTCAAGCTTCAAGCTGCAAGAGGGACCGTGAGGTCCCTTAGTCATTTGTGGGGAGCGGGAATCGTATGGGCGACACCTGGCTTTTTCTTGCGGCTTGCGGCTTGGAGCTTGGAGCTTGGAGCTGCAAGTCGCGAGAGCGGTCGTAAGGTCCCTTAGTCATTTGTGGGGAGCGGAAATCGTATGGGCGACACCTGGCTTTTTCTTGCAGCTTGCAGCTTGCCGCTTACCGCTGCCTTCAAAAAAAATCCAACGGGGGTATTGACTTAGCGTCGGCACCTGCGTAAATTTCGCGGCCTCAGCGAAGCAAACGCAACAAGCAACATCGCGAGGGTGATTAGCTCAGCCGGGAGAGCATCTGCCTTACAAGCAGAGGGTCGGCGGTTCGATCCCGTCATCACCCACCACTTCCTGAGCGTTCCTGATGCAGGGTGCTTCGACAGAAGCAAATTGCTGGAGAGGAACAAGGCCTGATAAGCCACCATGCGCAGCGGTAGTTCAGTCGGTTAGAATACCGGCCTGTCACGCCGGGGGTCGCGGGTTCGAGTCCCGTCCGCTGCGCCATTTTTCAGTAACAGATGGGTGCCTGGCACCGGTCTGAAGCCGAAGGCAAAATTGCCTCAGGCTGATCCCAGTTCAATCAGGCGCAAGCCTGAACGATACGCAGCGGTAGTTCAGTCGGTTAGAATACCGGCCTGTCACGCCGGGGGTCGCGGGTTCGAGTCCCGTCCGCTGCGCCATCTTCGTTTCGAAGCCCCTTGAACGCTTCGAAGCAACAAAAAGAGCGATCTACGTGTCGCTTTTTTTGTGCCTGACCTGAGTGGTGTTCACCGCGAGGGGAAGCACAGTTTCAACCGGGCGAAAGCCCAAGCGATACGCAGCGGTAGTTCAGTCGGTTAGAATACCGGCCTGTCACGCCGGGGGTCGCGGGTTCGAGTCCCGTCCGCTGCGCCATCTTCGCCTCGAAGCCCCTTGAACGCTTCGAAGCAAAACGAGAAAGCGACCTTAGGGTCGCTTTTTTCGTTCATGCGGCCGCAAAGTCAACATTTACACGATGCTGACAGACTCTTCACCGTCGAACGGTTTCAGTGCAAGGGCGCTGTGATGCACAATAGGCACCTCTCGACTTACCCGGAATTCGCAATGACCAGATCATCCGTCTTTGGTGCGCTCGGGCTGGCCCTGGTGCTGGCGGGCGTGACCGGTTGCTCCTCGAAAAAAACCGCCATCTATGAGCATGAGAACTTCGATGACTCAGGCACCTTCTCGCGCAGCTTCCCGGTCAGCGAAGCCGGCTCGTGCGAGGCTGCCCGGCGTGCGCTGCTGAGCCAGGGTTACATCATCACCAGCAGCGGTGCCAACCAGATAGCCGGTAACAAAAGCTTCCAGCAGAACAGCGAAAACCACCTGCAGATCAGCTTCAGCGTGACCTGCGCGCCCGACAGCGGTGACGAACAGCGTTCGACCATGTTCGCCAACGCGCTGCAGGACCGCTACGCCCTCAAGAAGTCCAATACGTCCGCCAGCCTCGGCGTCGGTGTGTTGGGTTCGGTGTCGATGCCCATCGGCTCCAGTGACGATTCCATGGTCAAGGTCGCCAGCGAGACCGTGACCGCGCCGCAGTTCTACGAGCGTTACTTTGCGCTGGTCGAAAGCTATTTGCCGAAACCCAAAGCGAAGAAGGTCAGCAAGGCCAAGGTTGAAGCGCCGGCACCCAAGGTCGAGAACACAGCGCCTGCGTTGGGGCTGCCTGAGCAGGTTTCGCCAGCGCCTGTGAGCGCTGCTCCTTTAGCAGAGTCGGCTTCGGCATCAGCACCAGCACCAGCACCAGCACCGGCACCAGAACCAACACCAGCTCCAGCTCCAGCTCCAGCTCCAGCTGAGGCGGTGCTCCCGGCAAGCGAGGCGCCAGCTGCGCCGGTAGTTGACGACAGCCAGGGATCGCAACCCGTCGCACCCCCGGCCGCGCCGGCGCCGATTGAAGTGCAGCAGGAGGCACAGCCTGCCGAGGCTGAAGCACCGGCTCTCTGACCGATCTGCCCTGAGGAGCCGTCAACACGGCGTTTCATGCGCTGTTACAGATACTCAGACGATAACTTTCTGAACACCTGCTACGTTTACCACTCATAGGCTTGTAATCAGTTCTTCATCCAGCCTGCTTAGGCTGGAGACCATGACCAACGAAGATAAAAGAGTTAAGAGGACGCAGGGTATGGATGAATATCAGGAAGAGCTGCTCGAGTACCAAGCCTACGAGCTGGACACCCCGGAACCGGCCGACGACGCCACCGAGCTTTGACCCACCTGCCGCTGACTGCGGCGCACCCCCCCCGGTGTGAGGCCCGTCCAGCGCTTGAACGCGCGCTGGAAGGCTTCAGCCGATGCAAAACCCAACAGATAGGCAATCTCACCGAAGGTCAATTCCGTATCGCGGATATAGGCTTCGGCGAGGTCACGCCGTGTGTCATTGAGCAAGTCACGAAAGCGCGTGCCTTCCTCTGCCAGTTTGCGCCGCAAGGTCCAGGCGGGCAGTTGCAGACGCAGTGCAACTTCTTCCAGGCCGGGCTCACGGCCCCCGTTGAGCAGGGGGCCGAGCAGGTGGGTGATGCGCTCGCCCAGGCTGCGTACGCGGGTGCGCTGCAGCATGTGCGTTTCACACAGTTGCAGCAGGTGCTGCCAGGTGCTCGGGCAATGCTGGGGGTTGGCCAGCTCCAGCGTGGCTCGGCCCAGGCGCAATCGGTTACCGCTGGCGGCAAACTGCACGGCTGTACTGCATAACGGTTGATACTGGGCGGCGTAGCCGGGGGCTTCGAATTCGATTTCCAGGCGCTCGGCCAGTACAGGCGTTTCGGTCAGTGCCGCAAGCTGGGCCAGCCAGCCGGTCAGCAGGGAATCCACCACGAAACGGTTGTAGGCGTTATAAGGGCTGATCGAGTAGAAGCTCAACCATGCCCCCTGGGCATCTTCCTGATAACTCGAATGCCCGCGGTAGTTGGCGGCATACAGCGGCTCGAAACGCAGCAGGGTACGGGCGGCTTCGCCCAAGGTAGGCGCCTGCGCGGCTGTCACGCCCGCGAGACCCGCCTGGGCCAGCCGGCTCAGGCGCCCCATGTGCAGGCCCAGAGCAGGCTCCCCGCACAGCGCGATTGCAGCATGCCCCAAGTGCATGTAGCGGGGGATCGACAGCCGCGCACCGGCTTCGGCCAAGCGTGTCTCATCCAGCCCGTAACGGCGCAGCAGCGGCTGAGGATCATGACCGAGGCCTTGCAGAGCCTCAGCCAGCGGCTGAACGAAACCTACCGAAAGGTCGCCCAGGCGAACGCGGGGGCGGGGCATACCCCTACAGCCACACGTTCAGCAGGCGTGCGCCCTGGCTGGGAGGGCCTGTGAGCAATTCGCCACTTTGATGGGCGAAGCCTTGGCCGTCGCTGCCCTGGTCCCAGAACTGCCCACGCATGAATACACTCATGCTGCTGACCCCCTGGCCGGCAGCCTCGGTCAGGCGTTGCCAGGCGGTCTTCTCACTCACTTCACCGCGTTGCAGGGCAAGCTCGGCCGCCGCATCCTGGTGCCGGTTGCCGCGCCATGGCGCTTGCCAGCTGTCCTTGCCGCTCAGGAAAACCGGATTGGCGACCAGTTGTACCTGCTGGCTCTGCAGCTGCTGGTGGTTCTCCGGGTACCAACTGTCGCTGCCGATCAGCACGCCCAGACGCCCGGCCGGGGTTTGCACGACTTGCAGTGGTTGTTTGCGGCCATCATGGATATACCGCCGTACCTGGCTGTCGGGGAATTGCTGGCGTTGCGGCTGGCCCAAGGGGGAACCGTCGCCGGCGAACACCAGGCTGCTGTTGAACAATGGGCCGCCGCCGGCATGCAGCACGCCTTGTTCCACATACGGGTCAGGCAGCACGATCGAGCCGGCTACCAAGGTCACGCCGAACTCCTTGGCCAAGCTGCCGAACAGTTGCTGGTAGTCGCTGGCCATCTGCTGAGCCTTCATGCGCAAGTGCGCATCGGCCCGGCGGTCGTCGCCGCTGGCGCGCAATATCGCCAGGCCATAGCGCAGCGGGTTGCTCAGCTCCAGCCATTGCTCCGCTTCGCGGCTACGAGTGACCTGGTAGAGTTCGTTCTTTTCACCGCGAGCCCACAGCCAGGTACCGATGTGCTCTGGCAGTACCACCACCGTGCGCGGGCCGATCAGGCCTTTGGCGCGGGCTTGTTGCAAGTAGGCCGACAGCTTGCGGTGCAGGCGTTGCAGGTTTTGATAGTCGCTTGGATAAAGCAGGGGCTCGACGCCCAGCAGGTTGCCCTGCTCGCCGGGCACGCCGTGGTCCAGCGCCAGTTCGATGCGCAGGTCGGAGAGGTAGTGGCCTTCCGGGCGCTGCTGGGTCCAGAAGCCATAGCCGCACAGGGCGGCGATCATCACCAGCGCCAAGGCGCTTGCCAATAGTTTTCGCATGCCTTTGATGTCGTTGATACTCGCAGTGACGCGGCGGTAAACCAAGAATTCGCTAAGCATTGTGTCACAGTCGCGGTCTTGAGCGTGCCTCGCGCAGCCGTCGATTTCAACTGGGTTTGGCAGGTGCGACTTTGTCGATGATCTGCTTTGCCAATGCGTGGTAGAGGGAAACGGGCGAAATGCAACCAGAGATGCCGGCCGCCATCAATGTCACTGCCAGCATCGGGATGGCCAGGTCCGGGCTGTGGGTAAGCTCCAGAACGATCACCGATGCAGTCAACGGCGAACGCGTCACCCCAGCCAGGTAGGCCCCCATTCCCAGCAGTGCGCATGCCTGGGGATCGACATTGGGTATCACGCGCAACAGCGGCTCGAATGCCGCACCGATGCTCAGCGAAGGTGAGAACAGGCCCCCCGGTATGCCCGAGAGGTAAGAGACGACATTGGCCAGAAACTTCCAGAGCAGGAAACTGGCGTCGGTGATCGGTCGGCCCTCCAGCAAGGCCCGGGTCTCTTCGTAGCCGGTGCCGAACACATGGTTGCCGGACACCAGCCCCAGCACTGCCAGCACCAGCCCGCAGCTCGCCGCGAAGCGCACCGGATAGCGCCCGCGCAGTGCGCAGAGACGGCCAAGCAGGCCCTTGTCGGTAGGCAGCACCAGCCTGGCGTAGCAGCCACCCAGCACCCCGCCCAGCAGCGCGCAGGCAGGCACCACACTCCAACCCCAGCCTACGGGCATCCGCCCGCTTATTTCGCCGAAGTAGGCGTTGTGCCCCGTCAGCCCCAGGGTGACAACGCCGCCGATCAGCACCGCCGTCAGCACCAGGCCGCTGAAGCGTTGTTCAAACGTGCGGCTCAGTTCTTCAATGGCAAAGACGACACCGGCCAGCGGGGTGTTGAACGCAGCGGCTATGCCGGCTGCGCCGCCTGCGAGGATCAGGCCGGCAATGGTGCGGCGCCCGTGCAGGCCCAATCGCCGGCCGAAGGAATAGAGCACGGCAGCGCCGATGTGAACGGTCGGCCCCTCGCGCCCGACCGACCCCCCTACCAGCAGGGCGCCCAACGTCAGGCTCATGCGCGCGGCGGCAACGGGTATCGAAAGCAGTCGGGCCCGCAGGCGCCGGGATGGCATTTCCAAGGCGGCGATCACCTGAGGTATGCCACTACCTCTGGCATTTTCGAACCAGCGCTGTGTCAAATAGGTCAGAAGGGCGAAGCCCAGGGGAGTGATGAGCAGGGGTGACCAGGGCAGCCATTCCAGCAGGCGCTTGAACGAAGCGAATGCGGCTTCGGCCAGCCAGGCGAATGCCAATGCGACAAGCCCCACCAGCAGGGCCCCGATCCAGAACGCCAGACGCTGACGCCATTCTCGCCAGCGTGCACGGGCGAGAGGGCGGGAAGGGAGGCTGGTACGGTCGGGCATCGTCTATGCAGTATCGGCGAATAAAGCCACGAGTATGACGTGTATGAGCGGGGTGGCAAACCCGACAGAGGTGGTATTCAGGCAGGGCGGACAGGCGCCTGGTAGTTTCGGCCAGTGCGGTCGCGCCAGGCTGGCTCGAAATGTGTATCGATTTGAGATTTTTATCCTCGGAGGTTACGGTTCATGGCTGTTCAAGCGCACAGGCTCGGCAAACGAAGATCTTCCAGGCTGCTAATCTGGGCAGATATCGTGGTGCCGGGGCACCCTGTGCTCATCGCTTTACAAGGAGAACTGCCGTAATGACAGCAGCCGATAAACCCAGGAGCACACTCAACCCACCCGTTTTTTACACCAGCGCAATACTCATCTTTCTGCTGGTCTTGTACGCCACGGCTTTTCAGACGCACGCCCAGGCGCTGTTCGAACAGGTTCAGCAATGGATCATCACCAACGCCAGCTGGTTCTACATCCTCACCGTAGCGCTGGTGTTGATCAGCGTGGTGTTTCTGGCCGTGAGCCGCTACGGCGACATCAAGCTGGGGCCTGATCACAGCGAGCCTGATTACCGGAAAAGCAGCTGGTTCGCCATGCTGTTCTCCGCAGGCATGGGGATCGGCCTGATGTTCTTCGGCGTGGCCGAGCCGGTGATGCATTTCACCACTCCGCCTGTGGGCGACCCTGGTACAGTGGCAGCGGCTCGCGAAGCCATGAAGATCACCTTCTTCCATTGGGGCCTGCATGCCTGGGCGATCTATGCCATCGTCGCGCTCATCCTGGCCTACTTCAGCTTCCGCAATGGTTTGCCACTGACGTTGCGCTCAGCGCTCTATCCGCTGATCGGTGAACGGATTTACGGGCCTATCGGGCACGCCGTGGATATCTTCGCCATCCTCGGCACGGTGTTCGGTGTGGCGACCTCGCTGGGTTATGGGGTATTGCAGATCAACAGCGGTTTCCACCATTTGTTCGGTCTGCCGGTAAACCCCACGGTTCAAGTCATTCTCATCGCTGCCACCTGCGCGTTGGCGACACTGTCCGTGGCCAGCGGCCTGGACAAGGGTATCCGCATCCTCTCCGAGCTCAACCTGAGCCTGGCTGTCATCCTGATGCTGTTCGTGTTGTTGCTCGGGCCCACTGTGTTTCTGCTGCAGGCCTACGTGCAGAATACCGGTGCCTACCTTTCCGATATCGTCAACAAGACCTTCAATCTCTACGCCTATGAACCCACTGATTGGATTGGCGGCTGGACTCTTTTGTACTGGGGCTGGTGGTTGTCCTGGTCGCCTTTCGTAGGCCTGTTCATCGCACGCATTTCCCGCGGGCGGACCATTCGTGAGTTCGTGTGCGGTGTGCTGTTCGTACCCGCAGGCTTCACCTTGCTCTGGATGACGGTGTTCGGGGACTCCGCGATACACATGATCCTCAACGAAGGCGTCAGGGACCTGGCTGCGGTGGTCGATCAGGACAGTTCACTGGCCTTGTTCGCGTTTCTCGAGCACTTCCCGTTCTCCAGTGTCATTTCGCTGATAGCGGTGCTCATGGTGGTGGTGTTCTTCGTCACTTCGGCGGACTCCGGTGCGCTGGTGGTCGATATGCTCGCCTCGTCCGGGCAAGGCCATTCGCCCTTGTGGCAACGCATCTTCTGGTCGGTCAGCATTGGCGCTGTCGCCATTGCGCTGTTGCTGGCCAACGGTCTCAAGGCTCTGCAGACGGCGACCATCGCCAGTGCCTTGCCCTTCGCCGCCATTTTGCTGATCGCCATCTGGGGCTTGTTCAAGGCGCTGAGCCTCGATGCCACCCGCCGCGGGTTGCGCAATCAGGCCTTGCCCGGCCCACGGCATACGCGCGTTCCCCACGGGGGGTGGCAGCGGCGCTTGCGCAATATCGCCATGATGCCGCGGCGTGCCCATGTGACCCGCTTCATCGCCGAAGTGGTGAAGCCTGCCTGTGAAGAAGTCGCCTCGGAATTGCGCAAGCAGGGCTATGACGTTGCGGTGAACGAGCGCGATGATGGGCGCGTGACGCTTGAGCTTTCCCATGCTGGGGAAGGGCGTTTCCTGTATGAGGTACGCCCGCGCGCATTCAACACTCCGAGTTTCGTCATGCAGGATACCGACGAGGGTTCCGATACCCGCAAGTACTTCCGTGCTGAAGTGCATCTGCGTGAAGGGGGCCAGGATTACGACATCATGGGATGGAGCCGGGACGATGTGATCGGCGACATTCTCGATCAGTACGAGCGCCACTTGCACTACCTGCACGTCGTCAGCTGATCAGCCCTCGCACTGCCCTGTACGCGCGCTCAGGGCAGTGCTTTGCGCCGATCCGCGGCTGCACCGCCTTCGCATGCCCAGAAATCCACGGCAGCAATGCTAGAGGTCGGCGGTCCCACCCAGTAGGAGAGGGGCTGGCACCTGCCCTCGACGCACAATTGATAGTCGCCGGCCTCGGGCGTGCGCCCGGCATGCAGAGGTTGCAGCGGGGGCAGATGGCGGTGGTAGTGCCATGCCCCATCACGCAGGCGAGCGTCATCCGGGATCTCCATGCCGGCGCCGCTGCCTCGCACCCGAGCCTCCTGCAGCACCAGGCCTGCCGGTGTCACCTGATAATCTTCCTCCCAGCGGACCTTCTCCACACTGTGCTGCCAGGCCAGGGTAACCTCCTGCAACGGCAGGCTTGCCCAGACCACACCGGCAAGCCCGATGCAAAGGCTGGTCATGCAGGTTGCCCGGGCGCGGGCCGGCTGCGCCAGTAATGCCAGCCCATGACGGCAATGCCCAAGGCGAAGCCGACCTCGTCGCTGATGGGCAAGGCAAGAATCAGCGATACACCTGCCATGAACGCCAACAGCCGTTCCCACCATGGCATGGGCATGCGCCAGTGACCGGTGGACGCGCACCCCCAGAGAGCCACTGCAAACATGGCCTTGATCAGCATGTACAAGGTCGCGCCGACGCTGTCGCCCTGCATCATCAACGCCGGGTCATATACCGCCATGAACGGCACGACGAAACCGGCCATTGCAATGCGTACCGCCCAGAAGCTGATCAATAGCCCTTTCTCTTTGGCAATGGGGGCGGCGGCAAAGCAGGCCAACGCTACCGGCGGCGTCAGGTCGGCAAGGATGCCGAAATAAAACACGAACATGTGTGAGACGATCAGCGGCACCCCGAGCTCCAGCAAGGCCGGCGCGGCGATGGAGCTGGTGATGATGTAATTGGGAATGGTCGGGATACCCATGCCCAGGACCAGGCAGGTCAACATGGTCAAAAGCAGCGACAGGAATAGGTTTTCCCGGCCCAGGTCGAGAATGTACCCGGCGAATGTCGTCGCCAGGCCGGTCAACGAGATCACCCCGATGATTACCCCGACCAAGGCGCACGCGATACCTACCGGCACCGCATGGCGCGCACCTTCGACCAGGGCCATGACGCAGGCACGGAGGGTGGCACGTCCACCCTGTATGAACGCGCAGGCGATAGCGAGCGCGGCGATCACCAGCAGAATGACACCAATGCCCATGCGGAAGAACCCTGAGCAGAGGATCCCCAGCGCCACCCAGAAGGCCGCCCGCAACCATGTCTTTTGCGCCCGCAGGATGATTGCCGAACCAAGGATGACAATGGCTGTCAGGGCCAGGCCGACCATACCCGAATACAGGGGTGTGCGGCCGGAGAACAGAAGGCCGACCAGTACTACCAGGGGGATCAGCAGGAACCAGCGTTGACGCACTGCCTTCCAGGCACTCGGGCATTGCTCGCGGGGTAGACCATGCAGCTGGCTGCGCCGGGCTTCCAGGTGCACCATCCAGTACACCGAGCCGAAATACAGCAAGGCCGGAATGAGCGCGGCCTTCGCCACTTCGGCATAGGGGACGTTGATCGTTTCGGCCATGATGAACGCCACCGCGCCCATGACCGGTGGCATCAGCTGGCTGCCCATGCTTGCGGTCGACTCAACGCCCCCGGCAAATGCCGGCTTGTAGCCGAAGCGCTTCATCAGCGGGATGGTGAACTGCCCGGTGGTGACCACGTTTGCCACCCCTGAACCGGTGATGGTCCCCATCAGCGCCGAGGAGAATACCGAGACTTTTGCCGGCCCCCCGCTGCGATGGCCGAACAGGCCCATGGCAAAGTCAGTGAACAGCCGGATCATGCCGGCCTGTTCAAGGAACGCGCCGAACAGGATGAACAGGTAGATATAGGTCGCCGAGACATAGGTGGGCGTGCCATACAGCCCCTCGGTGCCGAAGGCCAGTTGGTTGACGATCTGATCGAGGCCGTAGCCGCGATGGGCAAGGTCACCGGGCAGGTACTGGCCGAGCAGCCCGTAGGCCAGAAAAAGAGCGCAAATGATGGGCAGGGCGATACCCATCACCCGGCGCGCTGCCTCGAAAACCAGGCCGATCAGCAGCAGGCCGAACACCAGGTCACTGGTGGTCAGTTCCCCGGAGCGTTGAATCAGCTCGCCCTCGAAATGCCACTGGTAGGCAGCAGTGGCCATGCCTGCCAGGCCCAGCAGCCAGCCAAGCGGTTGCCACGGCCTGCGATGACCTGCCCACGGGTAGCTCAGGTACACCACCAGCAGCAAGAACCCTA
Organism: Pseudomonas sp. NPDC089758; assembly: GCF_044748705.1. Classification (NCBI taxonomy): domain Bacteria; kingdom Pseudomonadati; phylum Pseudomonadota; class Gammaproteobacteria; order Pseudomonadales; family Pseudomonadaceae; genus Pseudomonas; species Pseudomonas sp. NPDC089758. Next base: position 14,398 of record NZ_JBIVGN010000002.1, on the reverse strand, counting down.
CGTGTACTGCCCGCAGTACCTGACTGGAAACCAGCGGGAAGGCCGCCGTGGCGATCTGAAAGGTCGAAAATGCCAAGGCCACGGCAAAAAGCGTGGCAGGCCAACGGTCGGTACTGGCTTGCAGACCTTGCCCGGTATCACTCATGTGCCGCTCCCTCAGGGGTCGAGTCAATAGTCAGGGGAGCAGGTTTTTCTCCTTGAAATACCGTTCTGCGCCAGGGTGCAGTGGAATGGGCAGGTTCTTGGCAGCATTCTGCGGTTGGATATCGCTTGCTGCCGAATGGGCAGTGACCAGGCGCGGCAGGTTGTCGAAGATCAGCCGGGTCATGTCATAGGCCAGGTCATCGCTGATATCGGCGCGTGTGACCAGGATATTGGTGATGGCTACGGTTGGCACTTCAGCGTCCTGGCCATCGTATGTGTTGGCGGGAATGCTCGCGGGTTGATAGGCACTGTTGCCGATTTTGCTCACGATGGCGGCTGGCACAGGTACGAACACTACCGGCAGGGTAGCGGCCAGGTCACGGATGGCCGCCTGGCCGAGCCCGGAAGATTGCAGCGTGGCGTCCAGCTGACGGTTCTTGATCAGCTCTACGGATTCGGCATACGGCAGGTACTCGACCTTGCCCAGGTCTTGATAGCTGAGCCCCGCGGCCTTGAAGATGGCACGGGCGTTGAGCTCGGTGCCGGACTTCGGCGCACCGACCGAGATACGTTTGCCTTTGAGGTCTTCCAGCGAGGTGATGCCCGACTCCTTGCTGGCGACGATCTGGATGTAGTTAGGGTAGGTGCCGGCGATGGCGCGCAGTTTCTTCAGCGGTGCTTTGAAGCCGGCTTCGGCGTCCCCCTTCCAGGCATCGGCCACCGAATCTCCCAGCGCGAACGCCAGTTCGCCCCGGCCGGCTTGCAGCAGATTGAGGTTTTCCACCGAGGCCTTGGTGGCTTGCACTGAGGTCTTGCTGCCCTCGATGCCATGGCTGTAGATCTGGGATATCCCCACGCCGATGGGGTAGTAGACGCCGCTGGTGCCGCCTGTGAGGATGTTGATGAAGGTTGGCGCGGCCTGGGCTGTTGCACAAGCTGCCAGTAGGGTGCTGGCCAAGGCCAGGCGAAGGGCTCGGTTCATGACATTCTCCGCTTATTGTTCTAGTTCCCTGCGTCAGTAAACCTAGAACGAATAAACGGATCCTGCCCGGATTTATTGGTAGCTCGATTGGCTGGCCTGCAATCAGAACCGCCAGAAGGCAGGCGCGACGAGCACCAGCACGGTGAGAATCTCGAGCCGGCCCAGCAGCATGCCGATGGTCAGCAGCCACTTCGCAGCGTCCGGTAGCGAACTGAAGTTGCCCGCAGGCCCGATTACGCTGCCCAGGCCTGGCCCAACGTTGCACACGGCTGTCGCCGCGCCACTCAGGGCAGTGGTCCAGTCAAGGCCTATGAGGGTCAGGGCCAATGCGATCACCGCAATGGTCACGGAAAAGAAGAAGGAAAACGTCAGCAGTGAGCGCACGATTTCTTCATCGATGGGGTGACCATTGTATTTTTTCGAGATCATCGCCCGCGGATGAATCAGCTGTTTCAAACTGCTGACCAGCAGTGACGCGGCGACTTGAAAGCGGAATATTTTCAGTCCGCCGGCTGTGGAGCCCGAACATCCACCGACAAAAGTCAGATAGAAGAACAACAGCATGGCGAAGCTGCCCCAGAGCGTGTAGTCCCCTACCGCAACGCCGGTGGTCGTCACGATCGAAGTCACATTGACCGCCACGATGCGCAACGCATCCCACCACGAAAAGTCACTGTGCCAGCAGAGCCAGGTGCCCACGGTGACCCAGACGAACAGAAGAAAGCCGAGAAAGCCACGCACCTGATGGTCCTTGAACAGGACGCGCCGGTGGCCACGCAAGGTCGCCACATACAAGGTAAAGGGCAGGCTTCCCAGAATCATGATCAGCACCGCGACCCAATGCACGGCTGGCTGAGTCCAGTGGCCAAGCGATGCATCGGACGTCGAGAACCCACCCGTGGAGATCAGCGACATCGAATGATTGATGGCTTCGAAAGGGGTCATGCCGGCGGCCCACAGGGCCAAGGTACCGAGCGCGGTCAGCCCCAGGTAGATCAGCAGAATCATCTTTGCCGCGACGTGCGAGCGGGGTGTCACTTTGTCCGACCAGTCCGACGACTCGGTCTGGAACAGGCGCATGCCACCCACACGCAGTAACGGCAGGATTGCGACGGCCATACCGATGAAGCCGATGCCCCCCAGCCAGTGCAACAGCGATCGCCACATCAGCAGGCCGGGCGATGCGCTGTCCAGGCCGGTTAGCACCGTCGAGCCTGTGGTGGTGATGCCCGACATGGTCTCGAAGAACGCATCGGTGTAGCTGATATGCCGGATGAACACCATGGGCAGGGCTGCGAACGCACAGACGATGACCCAGCTGGCTGTGGTCAGCATGTACATGTCTCGGGCCCTGAGTTGCGGCGCATCGGGTATGCCACGAGCCACCAGGGCTAGGCCTGCGCACAGGGCGATCAGGCTTGACCAAAGGAAGGCACCGAGGTCCTGGCTAAGGCCATACCACAGCAGCGTGGCCATGGGGATGACCATGCTGACCGCAAGGGTAATCAGGAATACGCCGACGATGAAGGCGATGAAGCGCAAAGCGGGGAGAGGCATTGAGCAAGCTCATAGGGGCAATGACGGGCAGTATCGTCTGTAAGGGCAGGATGTCGAGTAAAAATGACGTAAAAAAGCTGAGCCATGTTACAGGCAGGCAACGTGAGTCACGTCGCAGCCCTGGCTGTGCACTATGATCAGTAATTTGTAAGTTTCGATCATTGAGCGCATTCAAACGGCTGTTTAATGTCGTGGGCAGATAAACGACGGGGCCCGCCGAGGCACCCGCATTCCGTGATCACGCCACATGGGGAACCGTTCCATGGCTGCCGACCGCTATCCGCACTTGCTGGCCCCGCTCGACCTGGGCTTCACCACCTTGGCCAACCGCACCCTGATGGGGTCGATGCACACAGGCCTTGAGGAGCGCCCCGGTGGCTTCGAGCGCATGGCTGCGTATTTTGCAGAGCGAGCCCGTGGCGGCGTTGGGCTGATGGTCACCGGCGGTATCGCGCCCAACGATGAAGGTGGCGTGTATTCCGGCGCAGCCAAGCTGAGCACCGAGGAGGAGGCTGACAAGCACCGCATCGTCACCGAGGCCGTGCATGCCGCTGGCGGCAAGATCTGCCTGCAGATCCTGCATGCCGGGCGCTATGCCTACAGCCCTCGGCAGGTGGCGCCGAGTGCTATCCAGGCGCCGATCAACCCGTTCAAGCCGAAAGAGCTGGATGAGGCCGGGATCGAGAAGCAGATCGCTGATTTCGTCAATTGCGCCGTGCTGGCACAGCGCGCCGGTTACGACGGCGTCGAAATCATGGGCTCTGAAGGCTACTTCATCAATCAGTTCCTGGCTGCCCATACCAACCACCGTACTGACCGCTGGGGTGGCAGCTATGAAAACCGTATGCGTCTGGCGGTCGAGATCGTCAGCCGGGTGCGCGACGCCGTGGGCCCTAATTTCATCATCATCTTCCGCCTGTCGATGCTCGATCTGGTAGAAGGTGGCAGCACCTGGGACGAGATCGAGTTGCTGGCCAAAGCCATCGAGCGGGCTGGCGCGACCCTGATCAACACGGGTATCGGCTGGCACGAGGCGCGCATCCCGACCATCGCCACCAAGGTGCCGCGCGCCGCGTTCAGCAAAGTCACCGCCAAGCTGCGCGGGGCGGTGAACATTCCGTTGATCACCACCAACCGCATCAATACCCCCGAAGTGGCTGAAGCAGTGCTGGCCGAGGGCGATGCCGACATGGTCTCGATGGCCCGGCCGTTCCTGGCCGACCCGGAGTTCGTCAACAAGGCGGCGCAGGGGCGCGGCGATGAAATCAACACCTGTATCGGCTGCAATCAGGCGTGCCTGGATCATACCTTCGGCGGCAAGCTGACCAGTTGCCTGGTCAACCCGCGGGCCTGCCACGAAACCGAACTCAATTACCTGCCAGTGAACACGGTCAAGCGCATTGCCGTAGTGGGTGCCGGCCCGGCTGGCCTTGCGGCTGCCACCGTGGCTGCAGAGCGTGGCCACCAGGTGACGCTGTTCGATGCAGCCAGCGAAATTGGCGGGCAGTTCAACGTGGCCAAGCGAGTGCCGGGCAAGGAGGAGTTCTTCGAGACCCTGCGCTATTTCGGCAACAAGGTGAAGAACACCGGGGTCGAGCTGCGTTTGAACACCCGGGTCGATGTGCCGGCCCTGCTCGATGGCAAATTCGACGAGATCATCCTGGCCACCGGCATCGCGCCGCGTACACCGGCCATTCCCGGTGTCGAGCATGCCAAGGTGCTCAGCTACCTGGACGTACTGCTCCAGCGCAAGCCAGTGGGTGAGGCGGTGGCAGTGATCGGCGCTGGCGGCATCGGTTTTGACGTCAGCGAATACCTGGTGCACCAGGGCGTGGCCAGCAGCCAGGACCGGGAGGCGTTCTGGAAGGAGTGGGGCATCGACCGCGACCTGCAGGCGCGCGGCGGCGTGGCAGGCATCAAGCCCGAGCCGCATGCATCGGCACGGCAGGTGTACCTGCTGCAGCGCAAGACGTCCAAGGTGGGCGATGGCCTGGGCAAGACCACCGGCTGGATCCATCGCACGGGCCTGAAAAACAAGCAGGTACAGATGCTCAACGGCGTGGAGTACCTGAAGATCGACGATGCGGGCCTGCACATTCGTGTCGCTGAAGGGGAGCCGCAGGTACTGGCGGTGGACAACGTGGTGATCTGCGCCGGGCAGGAGCCGCTGCGGGAGCTGCACGAAGGTCTGCTGGCTGCGGGGCAGTCGGTGCACCTGATCGGTGGCGCGGATGTGGCGGCGGAGCTGGATGCCAAACGGGCGATCAACCAGGGCTCGCGTTTGGCGGCAGAGCTGTAAGCCAGCCGGGGCCGCAAAGCGGCCCCAGGTTTTCACTGGTAGACTGGCGGCCTCGCACCAGGCACTGAAACATGTCTACCCGCTTCCATGACCTTCCCCAGGCGCCATTACAGCCCTTCGAGCTTTCTTGGCTGAAAAGCGCCGGCATCGATGCCGCCATCCTGCGCCTGGATCTGATCGACCCTTTGGTCAGCGGCAACAAGTGGTTCAAGCTGCGCCACCACCTGCTGCACGCTCACGCGTCGGGCGCCGCCGGGCTGATCAGCCTGGGCGGCAGCCATTCCAACCACCTCCATGCCCTGGCCGCTGCCGGCAAGCGCTTCGGTTTCGCCACCGTCGGCCTGTTGCGCGGCCATCCCCAGGACACCCCCACGGTGCTTGATCTGCAGGCGTTGGGGATGCAATTGCACTGGCTTGGCTACGCAGGCTACCGTGCCCGGCATGACGCCGGCTTCTGGGCACCCTGGCAAGCACGGTACCCGGGCTGGCACTGCATCCCCGAAGGCGGTGGCGGGCAGGCCGGTGCGCAGGGGTGTGCGTTGATCGTCGAGCAGGCCAAGGCCCAGTTGGGCACATTAGGGTGGTCGGACTATGACGCCTGGTGGCTGGCCGCTGGCACCGGAACCACCCTGGCCGGCCTAGTGCTGGCCGAAGGCGGCGCGCACAGGGTGCATGGCGCCCTGGCAGTGCCCTTGGACCATGGTGTGCCCGAGACCATAACGGCGCTGGCCGGTACGCGCGGCTACCAGTTGCACGAGGCTTGCCGAAAGGGGTTTGCCAGGCTCGATGATGAGCTGCTGGCATTCATCGAGAACACGGAAGGCAGCACGGGGATACCTTTCGAGGCGCTCTACACCGGCAAGGCATTGATGGCCCTGCGTGCGCAGGCCGAGGCCGGGCTGTTCGAGCCTGGCACTCGCCTGATCTTCGTGCACACCGGTGGCCTGCAGGGCCGACGCGGTTACTTGTAGGGCAGCATGCGCAGCAGCGTGTTATCGCGCACGACGTAGTGGTGATAAAGCCCGGCCAGCGCGTGCAGGCCGATCAGCCAATACCCCCAGCTGCCTACGCGTTCATGCCAGCCCTTGATGAACTTGGCCAGGTCCGGGTTCGCGCCGATCAGATGTGGCAGCTCCAGGCCATAGAAGGGCACCGGCTTGTCGGCGGCGCTGAGGATCAGCCAGCCGGCCAGCGGCAAGCCGATCATCAACAGGTACAGCGCCAGGTGCATCAGGTGGGCAAGCCCGGTCTGCCAGGCGGGAGGCTTGGGCACAATGGGCGGCGCAGGGCGCACCAGGCGCACGGCCAGGCGCAGCCAGACCAGCATGAACACCGTCAGGCCGAGCATGAAGTGCAGGTCCTTCATCAGGTTGCGCTCGGCGCTGTCCTTGGGGAACAGGCCACGCAACTCGATGCAGGCGTAGACAGCAGCCAGCAGCACCAGCATCAGCCAGTGCAGGGCGATGGACAGGCGTGCGTAGTGGGGCGCGGGGCTGGATGAAGCCATGGGTGGTCCTCGTCATCAGGTCGAAAGTGGCGCTCTTGGCGGCGCTCAGAGGTAACTGTAATCGTTGCTGGAATAAAATCGTTGCGCTGGGTCGATGAAATCGTGTTTGCGGCCTGGGCCGGCGAGTTACCCGCGCAGGGCTAGGTGCGGCCAGCTGTCTGCCACCAGAAACACCCGAGCCACTTCCTGCCAATCGCCATGCGGGCCGGGTTCGAGCCTGACCAGCATCTGTGCCGGTGCCTGCGGGTCAAGCAGCTCAAGCCATTGCGCGAACTGTGGCAGGGTCCAGACTTGATCGGCCTCGAACCTTGCCGGCGCCAGCCAGGCATGGCGGGGCAGGGGCTGCCAGCGCTGCGCCTCGGCCATTGCCCAATCCCGCCGGCGCAACCACCGCCCACGCAGGTGCAGCGGGTTGGCCCCCTCAGGCGATTCGGCGTGCCCGGGCCACGGATAGAATAGATACCCTGCCAGCCACAGGTGGGCCTGGACTTGGCCAATGCCCAGCCCGGCCAGCGCCTCACGGCTTTGCGCGTCGCCCGACATGGGCAACTGGTGCCCGGCCAGGTGCGCCAGCTTGGTGCCCAGCCGGTCATGGCAACCCGGCCCGAGCCACTGCGCCGGGTCATGGCCTGGGCCGTCCGTGGGCCCCAGGTAAAGCTTTATGGCCAGCTCCAGGTGGTGGGTACCGTCGGCGTCGCGCAGCACAATGTCCAGCTCGCCCAGCGTGCGCCCACTGCTGCGGATCGCCAGGTTGGCCGCCAGCAGCTCGACACCGGGCGCCTGGCCCAGGGCGAACTGCCACAGGCCTTCGTAATAAAGGCCCAGGCGCCGGCTGGTGCTGTTTGCCAGCCACTCACGCAGGGGCTGGTCGTCGGCATCCAGCGCCTGTAGCCAGTCTTTGAGGCGCTGCGGGTCTGCCGCCCAGGCGCTGCCTGCCAGCGGATGGCGCTGAGGGCAGGGCGGTGTGCTCAGCAGCGGTGGCGACAGCAGCGTCCAGGCCAGGTCGCGCACGGCGGGGCGGCGCAATTGGCGAGGCAGGTCATGGAGTTCAGCGAAAGGCATCATGCTGCGAGCATAGCCGGTTTGCCGCTGCCCGGTCGTTTCGCCCATAATCGCGGCATAGTCACCCGCCGCAGAGCCTTGCAGGAGCCCCATGGAGCAATTTCGCAATATCGGTATCATCGGCCGCCTTGGCAGCTCGCAGGTGCTCGACACCATTCGCCGACTGAAAAAATTCCTCATCGAGCGCCACCTGCACGTGATCCTCGAGGACACCATTGCCGAAGTGCTGCCTGGCCACGGCCTGCAGACCTCCACGCGCAAGCTGTTGGGCGAAGTCTGTGACCTGGTCATCGTCGTCGGCGGTGACGGTAGCCTGCTCGGCGCCGCCCGTGCTTTGGCCCGGCACAACATCCCGGTCCTGGGGATCAACCGCGGCAACCTGGGCTTTCTCACCGATATCCGCCCGGACGAGCTGGAAGAAAAGGTCGCCGCAGTGCTCGACGGCCACTACCTGGTGGAAAACCGCTTCCTGCTTCAAGCCGAGGTGCGTCGCCACCACGAGGCCATCGGCCAGGGCGATGCCCTCAATGATGTGGTGCTGCACCCGGGCAAGTCGACGCGGATGATCGAGTTCGAGATCTACATCGACGGCCAGTTCGTCTGCAGCCAGAAGGCCGACGGCCTGATCGTCGCCACCCCGACCGGCTCGACCGCCTACGCGCTGTCGGCTGGCGGCCCGATCATGCACCCCAAGCTCGACGCCATCGTCATCGTGCCCATGTACCCGCACACCCTGTCCGGCCGCCCGATCGTGGTCGACGGCAACAGCGAGCTGAAGATCGTGGTGTCCAAGGACCTGCAGATCTACCCGCAGGTATCCTGTGACGGCCAGAACCACTTCACCTGTGCCCCCGGCGATACCATCACCGTGAGCAAGAAACCGCAGAAACTGCGCCTGATCCACCCGCTGGGCCACAACTACTACGAGGTCTGCCGCACCAAGCTCGGTTGGGGCAGCCGCTTGGGGGGCAGGGACGACTGATGTTCGATCCGGCGCGAAGTTTCGACATCATCGGTGACGTGCATGGCTGTGCGCTGACCCTCGAACGCCTGCTCGACACCCTCGGCTACAAGCGTGTCGGCGGCGTCTGGTGCCACCCGCGGCGTCAGGCGCTGTTCCTCGGCGACATCGTCGACCGCGGCCCGCGTATCCGCGAGGCGCTGCACATCGTCCACGACATGGTCGAGGCCGGCCAGGCCTTCTGCATCATGGGCAACCATGAGTACAACGCCCTGGGCTGGGTAACCCCGGCGCTGCCCGGCAGCGGCAAGGCCTATGTGCGCGAGCACACCCCACGCCACGCCCGCCTGATCGACGAGACCCTGACCCAGTTCGCCCACCACCCCGGTGACTGGCACGATTTTCTGCAGTGGTTCTACGACATGCCGCTGTTCCTCGACGCCGGGCGGTTCCGCCTGGTGCATGCCTGCTGGGACCCGCGGCTGATCGACCCGTTGCGCCAGCAATACCCGGACGGGCGCATCGACGAGCACTTCATCCAGGCCTCGGCCGTGCCCGGCAGCTTCGCCTCCACGGTCTGCAACCGTCTGTTGCGCGGCACCGACATGCGCCTGCCGGACGGCCTGACACTGACCGGCGGCGATGGCCTGACCCGCGCCTTCTTCCGGACCAAGTTCTGGGAAGAAGACCCCAAGACCTACGGCGATATCGTCTTTCAACCTGACGCGCTGCCCGATGAGGTCGCCCGCACGCCGCTCAGCCACACCGAGAAGAATGCCTTGCTACGCTATGGCGAAGAGGAGCCGCTGCTGTTCGTCGGCCATTACTGGCGCAGCGGCCGCCCGGCACCGATCCGCCCCAACCTGGCCTGCCTGGACTACAGTGCGGTGCTGTACGGCAAGCTGGCGGCCTATCGGCTGGATGATGAAACCCGGATCGACCCGCACAAGTTCGTCTGGGTCGACGTCGATCGACCGCAGGCCAATCAATGAATATCGTCGAAGTGATACGCCTGCCGCTGTCGGTCGACCTCAGCGGCTTCGTCCACTTGTTGCAGCGCCTGCAGGTGCCGCACCGGGTCAGCGAAGAAGGCGAGGTGCAGGTGCTCTGGGCCCCGGAAACCATGGCTGAAGATGTTCTTCAACTGTACCAGCGCTACCCTGACGGCAACGCTGATGTCGAGCTTGCGCAGCCGCCTGTGGGCGCTGGCTCGCCGGCGAAAGGGCCGACCCTGGCCGAGCAGGCGAAAGCCTGCAAGGTAACCGCTGCCGTCCTTTTCCTGTGCCTGATCGTCGCCGGCCTGACCGGCCTGGGCGATAACCTCACCACCATCAGCTGGTTCACCTTCCTCGACTACCGCGTCCAAGGTGACTACCTGCACTTCACCCCGCTGGCCCAAGGCCTCGCCGAAGGCCAATGGTGGCGCCTGGTGTCGCCGATGCTGCTGCACTTCGGCGTCTTGCACCTGGCCATGAACGGCATGTGGTACTGGGAACTGGGCAAGCGCATCGAACTGCGCCAGGGCCCTTGGTCGCTGGCTGGCCTGACCTTGCTGTTCAGCCTGGTATCCAACCTTGCCCAGCACTACACCAGTGGCCCGAGCCTGTTCGGCGGCCTGTCCGGGGTGCTGTACGGCTTGCTCGGGCATGTCTGGCTGTACCAGTGGCTGGCGCCCAACCCACACTTCAGCCTGCCCAAGGGCGTGCTGGTGATGATGCTCATCTGGCTGGTCATTTGCCTGACCGGTGTGGTCGGCCAACTCGGTTTTGGCCAGATCGCCAACGCCGCGCACGTCGGCGGGCTGCTCATCGGATGCCTGACGGGCCTCTTGGGTGGTGCGCTGGCGCGGCGTAAACTGTCCGCTTGATTTAGGAGACGCTATGTCCACGTTCGCGCAAATGATCGAAAACATCACGCCGGAAATCTACGAAAGCCTGAAAACGGCCGTGGAGATCGGCAAATGGTCCGATGGCCGCAAGCTCACCCCCGAGCAGAAGGAGCTGTCGCTGCAGGCGGTGATCGCCTGGGAGATGAAGAACCTGCCAGAAGACCAGCGTACCGGCTACATGGGGCCTCAGGAGTGCGCATCGAAGTCTGCGCCGATCCCTAACATTCTGTTCAAGTCGGACTCGGTACATTGATCGAACTCGCTCGTGGCTCATTGAGCAAGATGGCGGTAAGCCTGGAAGCACCCGTGGTGCAGTACAGTTTTCGCCTGGATGACACCCAGGTGCCGGTCAACCCGCTGATCGGCCAGACCCTGCGCCTGCACTACCTCGGCGCCATTCACTGCAGCCATTGCGGCAAACGCACCAAGACCAGCTTCAGCCAGGGTTACTGCTACCCCTGCATGACCAAGCTGGCCCAGTGCGACATGTGCATCATGGCGCCGGAACGCTGCCACTACGACGCCGGCACCTGCCGCGAGCCGTCCTGGGGCGAGCAGTTCTGCATGACCGATCACGTGGTCTACCTGGCCAACTCGTCCGGGGTCAAGGTTGGCATCACTCGCGCTACGCAGTTGCCCACCCGCTGGCTTGACCAGGGGGCGAGCCAGGCGCTGCCGATCATGCGTGTGGCGACCCGCCAGCAATCGGGCCTGGTCGAAGACGTATTGCGCAGCCAGGTGCCGGACCGCACCAACTGGCGCGCGCTGCTCAAGGGCGACGCCGAGGTGCTCGACCTGGTGGCCATTCGCGAGCAGCTCTTCGATGCCTGCGCCGATGGCCTGCGCGACCTGCAGGCGCGCTTCGGCCTGCAGGCGATCCAGCCGCTGCCCGATGCCGAAGTGGTGCACATGAAATACCCGGTCCATGCCTACCCGAAAAAGATCGTCAGTTTCAACCTCGACAAGGACCCGGTGGTGGAAGGCACGCTGCTGGGCATCAAGGGGCAGTACCTGATCTTCGATACCGGCGTGATCAATATTCGCAAGTACACGGCCTACCAGATGGCCGTGCTCCAGTAAAAAGGACCTGCACATGCGTACCGAACAACCGCAAGTGATCTACCTCAAGGACTACCAGGCGCCCGATTACCTGATCGACGAGACGCACCTGACCTTCGAGCTGTTCGAGGACCACACGCTGGTCCATGCGCAACTGGTCATGCGCCGCAACCCGGCACGCGGTGCCGGCCTGCCGCCACTGGTGCTCGACGGCCAGCAGCTCGAACTGCTGCGCGCCTCGCTGGACGATCAGCAACTGCAGGCCAGCGACTACCAGCTCGAAGCCGACAGCCTGACGCTGCACCCCAAGGCCGAGCGTTTCACCCTGGACACCAGCGTCAAGACCCACCCCGAGAGCAACACCGCGCTGGAAGGCCTGTACAAGTCCGGCAAGATGTTCTGCACGCAGTGTGAGGCCGAGGGTTTCCGCAAGATCACCTACTACCTCGACCGCCCGGACGTGATGAGCACCTTCACCACCACGGTGATCGCCGAGCAGCATCGCTACCCGGTGCTGCTGTCCAACGGCAACCCGATCGGCAGTGGCCCGGCTGAAGATGGCCGTCACTGGGCGACCTGGGAAGACCCGTTCATGAAACCGGCCTACCTGTTCGCGCTGGTGGCCGGTGACCTGTGGTGCGTCGAGGACACCTTCGTGCGCCAGTCCGGGCGCGATGTCACCCTGCGCATCTATGTCGAGCCCGAGAACATCGACAAGTGCGACCACGCCATGGTCAGCCTGAAGAAGTCCATGCGCTGGGATGAGGAAGTCTATGGCCGTGAATACGACCTGGACATCTTCATGATCGTCGCGGTCAACGACTTCAACATGGGCGCCATGGAAAACAAGGGCCTGAACATCTTCAACTCCAGCTGCGTACTGGCCCGCGCCGAAACCGCCACCGATGCTGCCCACCAGCGGGTCGAGGGTGTGGTTGCCCACGAGTATTTCCACAACTGGTCGGGCAACCGCGTGACCTGCCGCGACTGGTTCCAGCTGTCGCTCAAGGAAGGCTTCACGGTGTTCCGCGATGCCGAATTCAGCGCGGACATGAACTCGCGCACGGTCAAGCGCATCGAGGACGTCGCCTACCTGCGGACCCACCAGTTCGCCGAAGACGCAGGGCCCATGGCCCACCCGGTGCGCCCGGACAGCTTCATCGAGATTTCCAACTTCTATACCCTGACCGTGTACGAGAAGGGCGCCGAAGTGGTGCGCATGGTCCGTACCCTGCTGGGCGCCGAGGGTTTCCGCAAGGGCAGCGACCTGTACTTCGAACGCCATGATGGCCAGGCGGTGACCACCGACGATTTCATCAAGGCCATGGAAGACGCCAACGGCGTCGACTTCACCCAGTTCAAGCGCTGGTACAGCCAGGCGGGCACCCCGCGTCTGGAGGTCAGCGAGGTCTACGACGCCACGGCACACACCTACAGCCTGACCTTCCGCCAGAGCTGCCCGCAGACGCCGGACAAGGCCGAGAAGCTGCCGTTCGTGATCCCGGTCGAGCTGGGCCTGCTCGATGCCGAGGGCAACGACCTGCCTCTGCGCCTGGCCGGTGAGGCCGCCGCTGTGGGCACTGCCCGCGTGCTGTCGGTGACCGAGGCTGAGCAGACCTTCACATTCGAAGGTATCCAGGCCAAGCCGCTGCCATCGCTGCTGCGCGGCTTCAGTGCGCCGGTGAAGCTGAGCTTCCCGTATGACCGGGACCAGCTGATGTTCCTGATGCAGCACGACAGCGATGGCTTCAACCGCTGGGAGGCGGGCCAGCAGTTGGCTGTACAGGTGCTGCAGGAGCTGATCGGCCAGCATCAGCGTGGTGAAGCGCTGCAGCTTGACCAACGCCTGATCACGGCACTGGGCACGGTGCTGGGCAACGAATCCCTGGACGCCGCGATGGTTTCCGAGATGCTGTCGCTGCCAGGCGAAGCCTACCTGACCGAGATCAGCCAGGTGGCCGATGTCGACGCGATCCACGCGGCACGCGAGTTCGCCCGCCGGCAGATCGCCGAGCAGCTGTTCGATGGCCTGTGGGCGCGCTACCAGGCGCACCGCGAGGTGTCGCGCACCACCGCCTACGTCGCCGCGGCCGAGCACTTCGCCCGTCGCAGCCTGCAGAACATCGCCCTGTCGTACCTGATGCTCAGCGGTAAGGCGCAGGTGCTGGAAGCGACCCTGGAGCAGTTCGAGCACTGCGACAACATGACCGAGCGCCTGACCGCGCTGGCCGTGCTGGTCAACTCGCCGTTCGAGGCGGAGCGCGCCAAGGCGCTGGAAACCTTTGCCGAGCACTTCAAGGACAACCCACTGGTCATGGACCAGTGGTTCAGCGTGCAGGCCGCCAGCACGCTGCCCGGCGGGCTGGCGCGGGTCAAGGCGCTGATGCAGCACCCTGCGTTCACCTTGAAGAACCCGAACAAGGTGCGGGCGCTGATCGGTGCCTTTGCCGGGCAGAACCTGGTCAACTTCCATGCCGCCGATGGCTCGGGTTATCGCTTCCTGGCGGACCTGGTGATCGAGCTCAATGCGCTGAACCCGCAGATCGCTTCGCGTCAACTGGCGCCGCTGACCCGCTGGCGCAAGTATGACGACGCGCGTCAGGCGTTGATGAAGGGCGAACTGGAGCGGATTCTCGCTTCCGGGGCGCTGTCCAGCGATGTCTATGAGGTGGTGAGCAAGAGCTTGGCGTGAAGCCTTGGCTGCCCCACAAGTAATGCACATGGCTTCAGTGCGGTGCATTACTCGTGGGTGCGACTGTCTTGCCGGCGATCCAGTGCAGCGGTGAATGGCACCGGCTTCACCGGTGATCGCCGGCAAGCCGGCCACAGGGATTTGGACCGGCTCGGCTTGTATGGTTAGACTTGAAGGGGTGGTGGGACTAAATGCCGGATTCTGACTGTTGACGCAGTACAGACTGTGGGAGACATCGCCCCACCCC